>PLSX01000088.1 GCA_003165315.1 Acidobacteriota bacterium | reverse complement strand
CTCAAGGTCAGCGCTACCTTACCTGATGACACGGATGAGCCAAGTAATTTGTTGCCCTAATTTGCGCGCATCCTTGGTCATGGCGACCCTTTGCAAAGGGTAGCTGAAAACCACCACCCTAGCCGCAAACCACCACCAACCGGATGCGATGATATTCCGGCGTCTGACGGGCCTCGCCCTAACCGCAAGAAATCAAATGACCTATTGGAACATGACGAATGGCAAATCACTTGCATTTAGCATGGGTGCAATTTGGCAGGATAGCAATGATGATTCAAGGAGGGATGGACATGAAAAACCTAAAGCTTTTGACGTTATTGGGCATCTGCTTGGCGTTCGCGCCGGCCGCCCATGCTGCCCGCATCGGAGTGGAGATCGGTGTAGGCCCGATCGTTGCTCCGGCTTATGTGGGGCCGGCTCCGGTGTGCGCTTATGGCTACTATCCCTATTACCCTTACGCCTGCGCACCCTACGGCTACTATGGACCCAGCTGGTTCACCGGCGGAATCTTTATTGGCGCCGGACCCTGGTTCCATGGCTATCGCGGGTTTCATGGCGCGCCGGGATTCTATGCGGGGCGTGGCAACTACGGACGCGTGCCGGTGGGACCCTCGCACCCGGCATTTCGCGGTGAGGTGAATCGGGGCTACTCCGGTGGTCACTATAACGGAGGCGCTGGACATGGCACTACGGGTGGGGGCGTTGCTGCTGCCCGCGGCGGAGGTAGTTTCCATGGAGGCGGGCACAGATAAATTCCATCAACCTCTTCAACACTCACGGCCGACGGCACACGCCGTCGGCCATCGTTTTGTTGGGGTCGTAAAGGTGGACTTGCGCCGCCACCGTCGCGGCATCAGGGCATGAGGCGTGGCGGGATATTCCCGCCGTAAAACCAAATGCTTACTACATCGGGCAATAGACAATGCGGGTTAAAGCCAACCATAAAACTCCAGGTGGCTGAATGTTATCCATTGCCAATTGGTTCGGGGAGTGAGGGTTGGCTTCTCCAATGGTCAGGGTTGTTTTGGAACCGTGAGGGTGCGAACGGGATTCAAAGCTGTTATTCGTTTCCATCCTTGTTGGTCCCTTCAGATGCAGCGCTGCCGGAAACCGGAACGATTGGCGTGCGGGAAGGGTTCAAGGCCTTTTTCTTTGCCGCTCCGTCTGCGGCGGACTGTGTAGAACCATCGGTCAGCAATTTATTTAGAACCGGGACGTGGGCGCGATTTTCTTCCACAAAGTCGACACCCGCCGCCGTCAGGGTGAAGTCGGAGTTGTCCGCCTGAGTGATAAATTTTTTGTTCCAAAGGTACCATGTCGTAAATTGCAAGTATTCGCGGGGAAAGCCCAGGCGCCTTTCAACTTCGGCGAGTGAAACCTCCGGGGTAAACGGGTTGGTGCGGCGCCTTAAATAAAGCACCGCGAGCACCGCCAGCCGCCGGTTCAACTCTCCTTCGAGGCTATCCATGAAATCAATCTCGGTGGAAAGTGGTTCTGGCTGGGGCGCATCCTTCTTGTAATTGGCATCGTATTTGGCTCGGCGCTCCGGATCAGACAGCACGTCATAGGCCTCTTTTAGCAGGCGGAACTGTTCCGCATCGCCGGTGGCCGGGTTGTCAGGGTGAAGCCTGCCAGCCAGAAATCGATATACCCGGGTGATGGTGGCGGGCTCGGCATTAGGGCTGATTTGAAGAAATTCGTAGTAATCCAAGTGTTCCATAATGGTCTCTCCGGCAGCGCAGAGCTTTGTTTCTTTCCAACTGCGCGCCTCTTTCGTTTCGTAGGCCAGGCCCGATCAACGTGGGTGACGATTAGCCAAAACGAGATTCACACAACAGAATTGCGTCGTTATTCAATTCGCCAGTCAGCATTCAGCAAATTTAGATCCGCCGAGATTGAACGGCACCAACTCTGCGCCGTCTGCTGGCAAGATTAAACCACAGGGCACCCCGACCTCACTATCCGAATTAAATCAAAGTGTGGACCAAGTGCCTGATAGGATGCAATTTAGTTTGCATGGATAAGGCTTGTCAATGCTTTTCCTCGTTTCCATCGCCACCCTCTGCTCGGCCACACAGAGGCGCCCTCCTGTATCGTGCGACGCCTCTTTATATTGCCACCTTGCCGCAGAAGATTCTCGCGTGTAAACTCACCGGCAGTGTGTGATCTAACACCATGGCTGTGGTGAGCAGCATGCACCCTCCAGACCTTTTTGGAAGTCCCCCGACGAGGTCGGGCGCACCTATCTCCAATCATGGCGTAATGGGATGAAGCAATCTCTACCACCAGCCGGCCGGAAGCGCAGATGCGAATCCCCGAAGATCCAGGTGAAAGGCGGCCAGTAATGAACCAGGGTCAATCCTGCAGTACAATCTCCAAATTAATCAGAAATCTTGGAATTGCTTTCATTTTACTCAGATGTATCTTCATCCCGGTCTATGCCCAGGGTCCAAGCCAAGTGTCCAAGCAAGTAGGGAAAAGCAAATTGCCGGACAGAAGCTTATCTGCCGATCAGCGTGCCGGCCTGATCATTCAACAAATGACGCTGGACGAGAAGATCCTCCTTGTACATGGTGACGATGGTCCCGTGGCAAAGCAGCGCTCTCTCGGCGGCGCGGGTTTCGTCCCGGGAATCCCACGCTTGGGAATCCCCGATTTGCAGATGACCGATGGAAGGTCAGGCGTGGCAAACGCCGGGTCGCATGGCCGTTACGCGACAGCGCTGCCCTCTGTACTGGCCAATGCGGCAAGCTGGGACATGGATATTGCATATTCGTATGGAGCATTACTGGGCAAGGAAGTACGCGACCTCGGTTTTCAAGTGTCACTGGGTGGAACTGCCAACATCATTCGCGAGCCACGCAACGGACGGAATTTTGAGTGTCTGGGTGAAGACCCCATCCTGGTGGGAAAGATGCTGGGTCGCGAACTGAAAGGTACCCAGGACCAGCAGGTGATAGGCGACATCAATCGCTACGCCGTCAACGATCAGGAGACGGGCCGTACCATCGGCAGCGCTGTCATCGATGAGCGCGCCATGCAGGAGACGGATCTGTTGGCATTCGAGATTGCCATCAGGGAATCGGATGTTGGTACGGTGATGTGTGCCTACAACCCCGTCAACACGGTCTACGCCTGCCAGAACAGTTACCTTTTGACGGACGTGCTGAAGAAAGATTGGGATTACAAAGGATGGGTGATGACGGATTGGGGGGCCGCCCATAGCACGGTAAAATCCGCGCTCGCGGGGCTCGACCAGGAGATGCCCGACGGCCGCTTCTTCGGGCCCGCCTTCAAGACAGCGGTGCTGAAAGGCGATATTCCCGTCGCTCGATTGAATGAGATGGTCCACCGCATTCTGCGCACGGAGTTCGCGCTGGGCGTAATTGACAATCCTCCCGTCACACGGCCCGTCAACCCGTTCACCGGCGCAGAGGTAGCCCAGCGCGTGGCGGAACAGAGCATCGTGCTGCTTAAGAACGCGGCCGCCCAGTTACCGCTGGTGGCGTCGAATCTGAAATCGATTGCCGTGATTGGCTCGCACGCCGATGTGGGAGTGATCTCCGGGTCAGGCTCTGACCAGATCGATGCGGCGGGCGGAAATGCCGTTCGAGAAAGCCGCGACGCCGTGTGGCATCCCTCTTCCCCGCTGAAGGCCATTCGCGCCCAGGCGCCGGGCGCCCGCGTGGATTACGATGCGGGGACGGACATTGCCGCCGCGGCAAAGCTGGCCGCCGCCTCGGACGTTGCCATCGTCTTTGTGCACCAACACACCAGCGAGGGCGCCGACGTGAGCAACCTTTCATTGCCGGATCATCAGGATGAGTTGGTGAAGAAGGTGGCGGCTGCCAATCCGCACTGCATTGTGGTGGTGGAAAGCGGCGGACCCGTGACCATGCCGTGGCTTGATAGCGTCAGCGCGATTCTGGAAGTGTGGTTTCCGGGGATTCGCGGTGGTGAGGCCATCGCCAACATCATTTTCGGCAGCGTCAACCCCTCGGGAAAGCTACCCGTGACCTTTCCGAAATCCGAAAACGATCTGCCACGCCTTACGGTTGCAGGAATGGCCCCGCTTACCGCCCGCTCTGGTGGTGAAGTAATTGACCACTGGTGGGGCGAGGGAATGAAGCCGCTTCCTTCCTTCGATATCAATTACACCGAAGGATTGAAGGTCGGCTACAAATGGTTCGAGGCCGAAGGCAAGGAACCGCTGTTCCCCTTTGGTTTTGGCCTGTCCTACACGACCTTCTCATACTCGGGATTGCATACCATGGAGGGGAATGAATTGAAAGTGAGTTTCGGCGTCGCGAACACGGGAGCGCGTGCCGGCGCGGAGGTTGCACAAGTTTACGTGCAGCTTCCACCGAGTGCAGGTGAACCCTTCAAGCGACTGGTGGCGTGGGAGAAGATTCCACTCAATCCCGGCGAGGCTCGGAACGTCACCTTAACGCTTGATCCCCACTGCCTTTCCATCTTCAATGCGGGCAAAGGCCAGTGGGAGCTTGTTCCGGGCGAATACAAAGTGTATGTGGGAGGATCCTCGCAGAACACCCCGCTCATGTGGGCGGTGCAAATCACGAGCGAACGGTAGGGGGGAACCGATGTAGCGCTGACCTTCAGGTCAGCATCGAAGGCAATGTGGCAAAATTGCCGGCTTGAAACTCAGCACGGTGGGAACTCGGCAGAGGTGCCGACCTGAAGGTCGGCGCTGCATCAATCCGCAGGACCACTACCAGTTCTTGCGCCGGTGGTGTTCGCTGCCGCCAAGTCCACCCAAATCGATGATTACCGCGATGATCAGGATCAACAGGTTGATGCCGGAAGTGGGCCGCCCGTTATTGACCATCCACGCGTAGGTTAAAGTTGTGATGGGAAGAAAGATGAACCCGAGCAGGGGCAGCAGGAACCCGTGATAAGCGCGCCCGAGATAGTGCGTGAAGAGGAACATCAGCACCAGGGCAATGCGGGGAAAGATCAATACGAAGATCGCAAGTAAGCAAGGCATGGGTGGTGTGAGATTCCTCCCTCATCGATGGTCAACCCGGTGATTATAACTCTTTACTTCAGCAGCCCTTGGAAATGAATCTGGCGGGCGTTTGCCGAAGCCTGGCGGACCATCGCCAGGGGATGCTACGAGGTTTAGGTAAGAACAACCCGCGCCTTGGTGCAGCGTGCGGTGAGTTCCTTTTGCAGCCGGGCGATACCGTTCTCACCGCCGGTGGGTATGGGGACGACCTGATTAATGGTCATCGTTGGACTTCCCCCATAAGGGCTGGGAATGAATTTCTCAAACAGAAAGATCAAACTACGCGGCGGATTCTGATCCACCGACGCCGAGGTCAGGTAGACGTCGGCCAGCCAGGTGGTGTAGGCGCCGTTGCAATATAATCCATCACGACCGAAGTAAGCCTCCGGAGCAGCCTTCAGCAGAGCGGCGCGAAGCTTTTCCGGCTCTCCCTTGGCGTTCCGAGCACCCGCTGCCACAAGGGCTAGGATCAGTCCAATGGAGCCAAGAATGTAGAGTGTCTTCAAAAGCCAGGACCCTGGCGAGAAGATGCAAACGCCCACGGCGATGATGCAGAACGGCCAGATGAATTTACGCCAATCGCGCTTGAAGATGAATTTGGGAGGTGTGGCCTTCACGCGCGCCGCCTGAACTTCCGCCCACTGCTTCCATTCTTCCGCGGGGTATTGCCAGTGCACCCAGGGATCGCACATCAATACGGTAAGCGAACGGTCAAGCTTAAGGGAGGTGAAGTACCCCACCGGCAGCATCACCAACCCCAGCAGAAGAACGATGCTACCCAGGGCATAAATGGCATAAGGGCCGCTCCCAGGAAGCACGATGGCCAAAATTCCCATGATCACCACGGTGACCGCAAAGACTTTGGCCCATCTGTAGACCTTCTGCCGGTGAATGTGCACCACCTTGGCCGAAGGCGGCAGCACTGTTGTCAGTTTCGCCTCCTTCGGGGTTGACACGCTTTGGATAATGAAGATCAAGGCGAGCGCGCCAAAGATTATGGCGATACCCAAGGTGACGCCTATTACAACCGGCGACCGGTTGATGACTAGATTGACGGTGCCAACGATGAGTGTGATCACGGCGACGATCGACAAGACCATGTAGAGCAATACCCGCAGGGCGGATCGCTTGGAATAGAGTGGATTGTGGCGCCAAGCCATCCAAGCGCCAGCGGCGGAAATTAGGGCGAAGAGCACCGGGAGCATGCGTCGGCCTCCTGATAATGGGTTGCCCTGCTATGGGATGTGACTGCCGCACTTCCGTGTAAGCGTAACACAAAACGTACTTTTCCAATTCGCGATATGTTCAGCGGGGACCGGCCTGCGACTCAAAGGGCATCAAAAATATTGACGCGATGCCTTGACCATGGTAGGCTGTCTCTTCTTAAACTAATGATTACGAATCTCCATTCCGTAAGGACCAGTGACGCGCAGCGGGCTTGTTGTTGTACGTGTTGTACCCCCGCCGGCGGTGCTCTGTCCTCAGGGAATAGGGATTAGCAAGACAACCTAAAACCTGTCTAGACCTGAGACGCCCGCTGACGGAAACTTCCGCAGCGGGCGTTTTTGATTTTAGGCAGATTTTTCATGAACAAAAATCAATATCGTAGCAGACGCCATACAAGAAGGGGCGCCCCAGCGTTATGTTGATTACAGTTATCGGATTCTTTACCGGAATATTGATCGGGCTTACCGGTACTGGCGGTGGCGTGCTTGTCACACCTCTGTTGTTGGTGCTAACTCCTTATCCCGCAATCACTTTGATCGGGACGGACATCGTCAACGGCGCCTTTACGAAGTTGCTTGGTGTGTTTGAGCATCGCCGCTTGGGCCAGGTTCGCTGGCGGCTCGCCTCCTTCCTGATCATCGGGACAGTACCAGGAACGATCGGTGGGATCCTCCTGCTTAGCTACTTGAAAGCCCGAATGGGCGGGCACGAACTGGATCATCTGCTCCGCTTGGTGCTTGGAGTCACGCTGTTTTGCGTTGCTTTCCTGCTGCCCCTCGCCCGGTTGGGGAAGATCAAACCTCCCAAGACCTGGCTTGACTCCCCAGCCTTCAGCGCGCGGCTGAACCTGATCGCCGTGGGCGCATTGGTGGGATTCCTGGTTTCGATGACCTCCATCGGCAGTGGAAGCTTGCTGATGGTCTTCCTGCTGCTCCTTACTCCTTATCCGCTGGGTGAGCTTGTGGGAACAGACATCCTCTATGGATTGGCCACCATGGCCCTTGCGGGCTCCATGCACGTGCGAATGGGTCATTTCGATAGCGGCCTTTTGCTGCATTTGCTGATAGGGTCGCTGCCCGGCGTGGTAATAGGCAGCAGGCTTACCAAAATCATTCCCGAGCGTTATTTCAGTTGGCTGTTCACCGTTCTCTATTTCTCCCTCGGTGCCCGCCTTCTGGTAGGATAAATACAAGACAGATGTCAGGAGTCAGTAACTGGAAATTGAACGAAATGTGCCGGCTGCGCGCCGAGTTTCGATTTTCGAGGTTCGAATTACGATTCTGACTCCAGTCTCCAGATTCTTGATTACTTCCCCATCAACTCTGAAAGGAAAATGAATAACTATGGCACTTGAAGTTGCGACAAATTGGTCTGAACTTGCCGAACAGTACGCGCAAAAGCATCCCAGCGAGATCCTGGCTCTGGCGTTTGAGAAATTTTCGCCCAACATCGGCATCAGCTTCAGCGGTGCGGAAGATGTGGTGCTGGTTGATCTTGCTGCAAAGCTGGGAGGCAAGTTCCGCGTGTTCTCGCTGGATACGGCGCGGCTGCACGTGGAGACGTATCAGTTTCTCGAAAAGGTTCGTGAGAAGTACAAGATCTCCCTCGAGATTTTCTTCCCCAAGCCTGAGCCCGTGCAAAAGCTGGTACAGGAAAAGGGCTTCTACTCGTTCTATAAAGACGGCCACCAGGAATGTTGCGGCGTCCGCAAGGTAGAACCACTGCGCCGCGCGCTTGCCACCATGCCCGCATGGATCACCGGGCAGCGCCGCGACCAGAGCCCTTCCACTCGCACCTTCGTTCCTGTTGTGCAAGCTGATCCCACCTTCTCCACACCGGAAAATGCCTTGGTGAAGTTCAATCCCCTGGCCAATTGGACCTCCAAGCAGGTTTGGGACTACATCCGCGAAAACGATGTTCCCTACAATTCGCTGCACGAAAAGGGATTCATCTCCATCGGCTGCGAGCCTTGCACCAAAGCGGTCCTCCCGGGCCAGCACGAACGCGAAGGCCGTTGGTGGTGGGAAGAATCCACGAAGAAAGAATGCGGCCTGCACTCCGGAAACAAAGTGGCCTAAAACCAGTCCACAGTCATAAGTCATAGATATAACAGTGGTTAGTGGCTAGTGGATAGTGGTGAGGAAGCCGGAATTCCGCCACGAGCAACCGTGAGATTTTCACCAACCGTGCCGAGATTGAGGCGGAGGTTTCATGCCGCCTCAATCTGGTGGCCCACCCCTGTCCTTGGCTCATTGCGTATATTCCAGCTTGAAAGTCAGTGCACACCTCGTTGTCAGCGCGCCATGCCGGCGGTAAAATGCCTCTGTCAGCGGCGGCGCCAAATTATCCCATCGAGTGTGCATTCATGCTTCGTTGCTTTCTTCTGGCCTGTTTTCTGGCACTAATCTCCGCGCGGCCCTCGTGGGGACAGGCGATTCCCCCCGCGCCCGGACCTTCGTCGCCCCACCTCGAATCTGTCCTGACATCGCCGGTCACATCGTCCAGTCATAATCCTTCCGTGGGCGCTTCAGAACCCCATGCGGATGCACATAGGCTCGCCCAGGCAAACCAACAATACCTGCGGGGAGAGTTTGAAGCGGCCATCCAGTCCTACCGCTCGATTCTGGAGCAGCACCCGCAAACCCCTGAAGCCTATGCCGGACTGACCCGTGTATGCCTCAAGCAAGAAGACGTGCAAAAAGCTTATGAGGTCGCCACCATGGGGGTTCGGCTGACAGACGGGCCCACTGCTCACACCGCCTTGGGCGAGGTTTATTTCCGCCAAGGCAAACTTTTGGGAGCTGAACAGGAGTGGTTGAACGTCATTAATAAAGGCGAACCTATAGCGCGGGCCTACTGGGGACTGTCCCGTGTGCGCACCGCCCAATCACTCAATAAGCAAGCACAGGAGATGCTGGATAAGGCGCGGGAATTGGATGGTACGGACCTTGATATTGCGAAATCCTGGATCAATTCTCAGAGCGGCGCGGAGCAGATTCGATTCTGGAGCCATTACCTTGCCTCACCCAACAACGAAGACGCTGAGACTCGTGTCGGCCTTCAGCACCGCCTGGATTTCCTGAAGGCGACGCAAAACCAGCCGCCTCATTCCTGCCGACTGGTGAGCCCGGTTCAAGCCACGGAAATGAAACTGCTCCCGCTTCAAGGCGATGGGCATTTGCGTGGATACGGCCTTGGGGTTTCACTGAATGGGACGGAAGGCAACATGCTGCTTGACACTGGAACCCACGGGATCGTGATTGGACGGAAACTGGCCGGGAAAGCGGGCATCTTGAAGGTCTCTGAAACCAACTTTGTTGGGGGTGGCGACGGGAGCTCTTCGGGCGGATACCAGGGCTTTGCCAAGTCCATCACCATCGGCGGTCTTGAATATCAAGATTGTCGCGTGGAAGTTACAGACCAGGATTCGGCGCTCGTGGAAGAAGGAGTCATTGGCATGGATGTGTTCGGCGCCTTTCTGCTGGATATCGACTTCCCTGCACAGCAGCTCAGCCTTCAGCCGCTTCCCCAACGACCGTCGGATAACACCGGCAAATTAGCGCTTCAGACCAGCGGGGAGGAATGGAAGCTTGATGATGATCCAGCATCCGGCAAAGCCGATCCTGGACCGCAGGAGAAGTCGTCTCCGCCAATCGCACATGAGCCCCGCGACCGTTATATTGCTCCTGAGATGGTGAACTACACACCGATCTATCACTTTGGGCACCTTATGTTGATACCAACTAAAGTGGGAGATGAATCCCAAAACTTGTTCGTGCTTGACACAGGATCCTCGATGAGCCCGCTATCGTTGACGACGGCCAAGGGGATTGTCAACTTTCTTGTTCCATCGTCCGTTGGCATCAGAGGTATGAGTGGCTCGGTGGCCAACGTATTTGATGTGGGAGATGTGACACTTCAAATCGGTAATTTGAAGGAAGAAAATAAACAAGCTTTTGCTTTTGACCTGTCACACCTCAGCAATGAGGTGGGCACGGAAGTCTCGGGAATTCTGGGAATCAACCTTCTCCGCCAGCTCGCAGTCCGCATCGACTACCGTGACGGCCTCGTCGATTTTAGACAGAAGCAGCAATAGGCAGTGCGCAGGAATTACGGGTCCCCAGATTGCGCAGATCTCACAGATTTTCTACTGCTCATCTGCGAAATCCGCGCTCTCTGTGGATGGAACCCTGGCAAATCAATTTAGCTCGCCAGCACGGCCTCTTCGCGTTCGCGGAAGTAGTGGACGCTGTCAATCACCAGCGGGTCAAGCTTGGCCGGATTGGGTTTGCCGTACATCGCCGGGTAGGGATCGCCTCCGGGGCCAAGGGGCTCAAAGGTGACGTACTTGCCGGCGCTGTTGTAACCCAACACATAGAGAGCGCGGATGATGGTGTCCACATCCAGTGAGCCTTCGCCGAGGGCGCAGCGATTGCTGTCGGCAAAGTGCAGGTTGGTGAGCGCGGCTCCGGCTTCCAGCAGTGCCTCACCGATGTGGCTCTCCTCACTCTGCATGTGATAGACGTCGCCGTTGATGTGGGCCACGCCCGCATGATTCACCGCGGCGATGTAGCGCTTGGCATCTGCCACGCTGTGCGTCAGGCTGGTTTCAGCGGCGCGAATGGGCTCAATCGCGGCCTTCACATGGTGCTGCACAAAAAGACCCGCAACGCTTTGCAGGGTTTCCACCGAGCGCTCAAACTCCATCGCATCGTAAGCGCCGGGCCGGCCCACCGCAGCGGGAACCACCAGCAAATAAGCCCCGCCCACCTCTTCCGTAAAGGGAACTTCGCGCTGAAGATAGGTGATGGCCGCCTGGCGCTGGCCGGGCCGGTTGCTGGAAAGATCGTTGTCGGCGGAAAACATTCCGCATACGCCGGAAACCTTGATTCCGTTGTCGCCTAGAATCTTCAGGGTTTCGCCCGCCTTGTAGCCAAGGTCGGGTCCGTAGTGGTTGCCATGCAGTTCGATGAACGACAGTCCGGCCTTGGCCAGCCGTTTGGCCGAGTCCGACAGGCTCTCCAGACCAAATCCCCAATTGCTCCAGGAAAGGTTCAGCCGCTGCTTCAAACCGTCGGGGTTCGACTTTTTCAGTGCCTCGAAATCCGATTGAATTTTTGCGTTCTTTGCCTCGAAATGTTGTTTACTCAAAGTGATCCTCCTCTAAGAATGCAATCAGCGCTCAGCTCGGGTGGCCGATGGCGCTTGGAAAATCTCTGCGCGATGATTCGTGCCTGTGTAGCGCCGACCTTGAGGTCGGCACATGCTGACCTGAAGGTCAGCGCTACGTTGCTAGTACGTCGCTACTTCCGGTAATCCCCCACCTCAGGCGCGTCGGGATTGGTATCCGGCCCGAAGTAACGCAGCACCACCAGCGGTTCGTGCTTCGAAGTATTCTCGATGGCCACTCCCTGCACGGCGGCTTCATGGGAAACAAAAAGCTCGTCCTCCGTCATCTCGCCAAAGTGAATCATGGAGGGGCTATGAACGGAAAACTTGCCGATTCGTCCCGCTCCCTGCGTAATGATTAACCCAAAGGCGCCTTTATCTTTCAGCACCAGTTTAACGCCCGGATTTACGGTCAATTCCTTGGCGCTGAACTTCTGCCGGCCGCTGAATTTGCCGTAGACCACCCACTTGTCGATATAGCCCTCGGAAGCGGTGTCGGCCACAGGGATCGGTTCCAGATAGTGATGTTCCTTAAAGTGGACGTCGGTGTTTCCGTCCCAGTCGATCTGGTTGACGATGAATTCAATGTCGTGATGCTTCTCCGGAGGGACGTCCTTCACCAACAAACTCCACGGTACGGGATAGCCATATACCAGTGATTGGAACATGCCGAGCACGTCGCTGCCCCACTGCGGCTCGTAGGTGCAAAGGGAGCCGGGCGCGTGCAGGATGCACGTGGGAACGTGCCAGCCCGTGCCAGGTTGCAGGCGATAGGCCTTGGAGTGATTCAGAATTCCGTTGTCACCCTCATTCCAGCGCTCAAGGCAGCGGTGGAGCTGCTCGCGCGTGGTGCCGGGCTCAAGTCCAAAATAAGTATGGGGGAAGACGCTGTCATAAGGATTGTATTGGGGCGGGAAATAGTAGGCTTCCGGCTTGCCCTGCTGGCCCACCAATTTGGCTTGTGCGTCATTCTGATGGAGGTGGTGGGGAAGCGGTTCAAGGTTATCGAAAAATTTGCTGTAGACGGGCCAGCGGTGAAACTCATCCCACATCTTCTGGCCCACCAGGCGCGGGCCTTCCGCCGCAACCGCATCCTTAAGGGTGAATTTTCCCTCCGCCGTTACCACAAAACTTAGACCCTCATCCGGTGTACGATTTTCGTTCATGGCCTCGGTGGTGGAAGCAAACCAGCGCTCATCAATGCCGCCACGGTGAGTTCCCAAAGCATAATAGTCCGAAGGCGCGAGGCGCAGACGCCGCCCCGGTTTGCAGAACACCCGCGGAACCCAATTTGGCGCCAGGGGCAGGATGCCTTCTCCCGCTTCCAGGGCGTTTCGCGTTAATTGACTGACCGAATTCGCACTCATAATTCCCTCCATTACCTTACTGATATAAACAAAATATGACTTTCTTCAGTATCACAAAATCCGGCTTAACCATATTCAACCACAACCACGGAAAGGGCGGTAAACGACTCAACGTCGAATTGCACATACGCGCCCCCCGTCTTGAATTTCAGCGGCTTGCGGTCCGGCACGTGGGTGACGGCAGTGACCTTCTTTCCCGCCGGAGCCTGCACGCGCACGCTGGCCGTCACGGGCAGGGCGGGCAATTGCAACTGCATGGTCAGTAGTGTTGCCACCAGCCGTTTTTTCACAGGCTGGTGGAACAACGTCATCTCCACCGAAGGGTGCGTGTCAACTTCAAACTGGTACGGCCCCGGCAGCAGGCGTTTCAGCAGCGCGCCCACTAGCCGGGCGTTCACCGCCTCGCTGCTGGTTTCAATTGGAGCTGCCACCCAGATTGCTTTGCCTTTCCCAAAAGTATTCCACACGATTCCGGGATCAGTGCCCGGAGTGAGCGCCGGCGGATTGCTATGAATCGCGCCAAAGCGGCTGCCGATCGGTTTTCCCTGTGACGGCGGAGCGAAAGGTAGAGTGATGGTGGCCAGCACATTCGCCCCGGGCAGCGCCATGGTCTTCAGCATGGGTCCGGGAAAGCTGAACTCTTTCTGCGGCCAGATGACCTTCTCCACCGCTTCATCCCCGGGCGAGAGGAAGGTCCACGCGTAGCGCCAGGCTTCCGGCGTCGCTTCGCCGGAAAAACTTCCGCCCGAGCCGCCCACGCCTTCAATCACTTTGCCGCCCTCGGTTCCGGTGTAGCGCACGCCGAAAACGTCTTCCAGCAGGAAGCGCGGCCCATTCTTGTCAAAGCGGTCAAGCGACGATGGTCCGCTTGCATAGAGCACGCCGCCCGCTTCCACAAATTTGCGGAACTGGTCCCCCTGCTCCGCCGTCATCTCCAGCACGCTGGGCAGCAGGATGGCGCGGTAATTCTTCAACTGTTCGAGGTTGGAGTTGGTAACCACGCCAAAGGGAATGTGCGCCTCGCGCAGAACGCGGGTCCAGCCGATCACCGCCAAAAGGTGGGGGCAGTTATCCAGCGCGCGCAACAGGCCAACGCGCACCTTCTGCTCATCGGGGTTGTAGACCGATTCCTTGTCGTAATAGATGGCCACGTCGGCCTGCAGATCGCCGCCATAATAGGGTTCGTAGGGCGCACGTTCCGCATTCAGTTTGGTGAGGTAATCATACTGGCTGTGATTGATGGTGCCGTCCAGGTTGATGGCGTCAATCATCAGGAAGGCGGCTGAGTGCAGGGACGCGACCGCGCTCTCCTTGCGGATCTCCTCAAACGGCTTGGTGGTGGCGTGGTCGCGCAGGTCGCGGGTGCGCGAGGTGGCAAACTCGATGGGGCGATGGGGAGTCAACCCCAGGAAAGTTTTGCACACCAGCGAGTGCTGGGCCGCGCCGCCGTAAAAATCTCCGCTGGCATAGTCAAATGCCTGGCGGACTTCCAGCGGCATGGCGCTACGCCAGTTGGCGAAGGCAGGGGCGTAATTATCCACCACGGTGACGGGGCGCGTATCCTTCAGCGCGCGGGTGAGCACCAGCGCAAATTCCAGCATCCAGCGCTGGCGCGCCGCCTGGAATTTCCTCCACGTGGGATCATCCCAATCGACGATGCGCGGCGGTTCGAGGCCCTCTTCTTTGCGGAAGCGTTCGGTGCAATGGGCGCAGTAACAGATGTCAGGCCAAAACACCATGTCGAGAAAAATGCCGTCAAAATCATAGTGGCTCGCAAGCTCGCGCAGGCAGGCCTGGGCATGGTCGCGGTAGGGCGAATTCGGGCAGGCGAAACCGTAGCGCTGCGGATGCGTGGGAATGCTGTCATCGTCAGGAATCATGCGCCATTCCGGGTGGCTTTCATGCGCCCAGTTGTCAAAGACCACGCTGTAATAGGCCATGGCGTGGAGCCCGTATTTCTTGCGTTCGTGCAACATCTCGCCAAAGAAGTCGCGGCCGTTCATGTTGCGGTGCCTCTGCCCGACGTCGGTGCGCCAGTAGCAGAGACCCACATGCGAGTTGGCGTAGGCCGTCATCGATTGGAACCCGGCATCGGCAATGGTCTTCACAATATCAACGGGATCGAACTTGGAGAGAAGGACGGGATCCCAGTCCGGCACATGCATGTCAATCAGGCTGCGGCGATACGTATCATCCGGCCAGCGGGGAATTTGCGCCGGGATTCCCGCTGCAGCCCCCTGCTCCGCGCGGGCTGCAAGCGGACACGCCACACTTCCCAGTACACCCAAACCCATCAACTCATTGAATGTCCGTCTGTTCATTAATCGCAGCCTCGCTCGTTTGGAAAAAAATAGGTCCCGTGCCACTTCGCGCATACGGCGTCAATCCAGTGGCGGCGTATTATGACACAATCCGGGCCCGATGAATTCCACATTGTCACGTGGATATTGAGTGGCAAGAGTTGGTTAGGGGGACCTGTTGGGTCGGTCGATGATTCCTCGTGGCAAAATCATGGTGCATCGCGGACTTGGGAATAGGTCCGCGATGCGCCCGAGGTGCTTTCTGCCTACTGCTTACTGCCTTCTGTCGCTTCTTTCTTACACTCCGATGATCTCGACCAGCTCCTTCACCGCAGCGGCGGATTTCTCCAGTTCAGCCTGCTCTTCCGGCGTCAGTTTGATCTGGACGATCTCTTCGATGCCGTTCGCGCCCAACTTGACGGGCACGCCAACGAACAGGCCGTTGATTCCGTACTCGCCTTCGAGGAACGCGGCGCACGGAAGCACTTTCTTGCGGTCGTTGAAGATGGCGTCGATCATCTGCACGACGGCGGCCGACGGCGCGTAGAATGCGCTGCCCGTCTTCAGCAGGTTCACAATCTCCGCTCCGCCCTTGCGAGTGCGGTCAATGATCTTGTCGAGCGTTTCCTTGGGCAGAAGCTGCGCGACCGGCACTCCGGCAATGGTGGTGTAGCTTGGCACGGGAACCATAGTGTCGCCGTGGCCACCCAGTACCAGTCCTTCCACGTCCTGCACGGAAACGTTCAACGCTTCGGCGAGGAATGTGCGGTAGCGCGCCGAATCCAGTACGCCTGCCATTCCGATTACGCGATTCTTGGGGAACCCGCTGACCCGGTACGCCGTCTGCACCATGGCATCGAGCGGATTCGTGACCACAATCAATATGGCATTCGGAGAATATTTCGCAGCCTGCTCAATGGCGGCCTTCACCACCGCATAATTCGCCTTTAGCAAGTCGTCGCGGCTCATTCCGGGTTTGCGCGGGAACCCGGCCGTCATCACCACCACGTCGGAATTGGCGGTGTCGGCGTAATCGTTGGTTCCCTTGATTTTGACGTCGTAGCCTTCAATCGGTCCCGCTTCCAACAGGTCCAGGCCTTTGCCTTGCGGAACGCCTTCCAGAATATCGATCAGCGCCACGTCGGCAAGCTGCTTGTCCACGATGCGGTGTGCCAGCGTCGCGCCGACGTTTCCTGCCCCAATTACGGTTACTTTTTTACGCATGAGTTCCTCCCGAAAAGATAGGTTCTGGGTGCTAGGTGCTGGGACTTGGTTCTGGTACTCGGGATTTGTGCCGCCAGCATTCGAAACTGCATAACAGAAGATTCTGGAATGAGTTTTGCGTAATCAAAGTTGCAGGTGCCAGAGATCAGGTGAAAAACTGGAATTTAGCCTACGCCCTCAACGTCTGATCCCCAGCCCCTAGAACCCAGCCCCCAGTACCTGCCTTACCCCATGTTTTCAATAATCGCGCCGGCAAACCCGCTGGTTCCCAGTGTCTGCACATCCTTGATGCCGTCCATCACCATCAGCCGTTCCAAATCGTATGTAACGCGATGCTGCACAATGGTTTTGGCCAGCGCGTCTTCAATCAATTTGCCCACTTCCGGCCAGCCCATAAATTCAAACATCAGCGCGCCAGACCGGATGACCGCGCCGGGATTGATCAAATCCTTGTCGGCGTACTTGGGAGCGGTGCCGTGAGTAGCTTCAAACACTCCAAACCCGTCGCCAATATTCGCGCCCGGCGCCACGCCCAATCCCCCGATCTGCGCTGCGCAGGCGTCCGAGAGGTAATCGCCATTCAGGTTCGGCGTCACCACCACCTGATATTCCTCTGCCCGGGTCAAGATCTGCTGAAGCATGGAATCGGCAATGCGGTCATTCACCACGATCTTGTTTTTCCATTGTCCTTTGCCGTGCGTTGCGTAGATCGCATCAAGGCATTCCTTGACTTCATTGGCCACTTGATTCCGGAAGGCTTCATTCGCAAGCTCTAGGCCCGGTTCCACCTGGGCGGCTATGGCTTCAACGGAAAGGTTCGGATCTTTGTCCTTATTGCCCAAAATCCAGCTCTCGCGCTCGGTCACAATCTGCGAGCGGAACTCTTCCTTGGCCAGCTCATATCCCCAATCGCGAAATGCGCCTTCGGTGAACTTCATGATGTTGCCCTTGTGCACCAGGGTCACCGTCTTCAGGCCTTTATCGATGGCATACTGCAAGGCGCGGCGAGCGAGGCGCTTGGTCCCCGTGATGGACATCGGTTTGATGCCGATTCCTGAATCAATTCGCACCTGCTTCTTGTTCTTGTCTTCGGTCAGCAGGGCGTTCACGAATTCAATCAGTTTCTTTGCCTGGGCGGTTCCTTCGCGCCACTCGATTCCGGCATAAACATCTTCCGTGTTTTCGCGGAAAATGATGATGTTCATCTTTTCCGGGCGCCGTACGGGCGAGGGGACGCCGGGAATAAACTTCACCGGGCGCCAGCAGGCGTAAAGGTTCAAAAGTTGCCGCAGCGCCACGTTCAGGCTGCGAATGCCGCCTCCCACGGGAGTCGTGAGCGGCCCTTTGATGGCAATGCGAAATTCCTTGATGGCGTCCAGCGTCCCTTGCGGCAGCCACTCGCCAAACTGGCGGAAGGCTTTCTCACCGGCAAAGACTTCATACCAGACAATGCGCTTCTTGCCGCCAAAGACCTTTTCCACCGCGGCGTCAAAGACTCGCTGCGAGGCCTTCCAAATATCGCGGCCGGTTCCGTCACCTTCGATGTAAGGAATTACTGGTCTGTCAGGAATTACAAATCCGCCGTCCACGTAGGTAATGGCTTGGCCTTCCGGCGGGACAGGGTTCCCGTTATAAGCTGTCATGGGTAAAATGACCCTCCCTTGATGAAATTCTCTTCACTTTGCAATTAAGTCGCCAGACTTATGCACCGAAACCAGTCAGGATAGTACACCCATTGACCATGAGACAAGCAGATTTGGTTGCCCAGTAGCGCGGGATTAGCCCTTTATCCACAATGAGGTTTCATTGTGGGTCTTATTCATACCGGAGTGCGGTGATGGGGTCAAGCCTTGCCGCCTTCAAAGCCGGCCAGATGCCAAAGAACAGACCAACGCCTGTCGAGACGGCGAAGCCTGCCACCACGGACCAGAGTGGGACAGTGGACGGCAAGCCAGGCACCAGCATTCGAATCAGAAAACTCAGCAGCCAGCCAATGGCGATTCCGATGATCCCGCCTGAACCTGTAAGCGCCACAGCTTCCAGCAGGAATTGCCAGGCGATGTCGCGCTGGCGTGCGCCCACGGCCTTGCGCACTCCAATCTCCCGGGTGCGCTCCGTCACCGATACCAGCATGATATCCATGACGCCGATTCCCCCCACCAGCAGACCGATGGAAGAAATCACCACCATCACCAAGCCCACAGTGGAAATGATTTGGCGAAACTCGCTAATGAGCGATTCTGCCGTTGATATTCCGAAATTGTCAGGGTCATTCGGGCTCACGCGGCGGCGCCGGCGCAGAAGGCCACGGATTTCATCCTGTGCCTCATCCAATTGTCCGCGTGCCGCCATGGCGCTGACGAAGTGATCTTTTGCCGCGGGATAGAGTTTCCGGTAGGTCCAATAAGGGATAAAGATATCACGGTCATCGGGACTGTCGCCCAGGAAGCCTTTGAACTTGTGAAGAGTGGCGATGACTTCGAACGGGTGCCCATCCACCACAATGGTTTTGCCCACCGGATCTTCGTTCTGAAAGAGCTGCTCCACCACGTTGGCGGCGATCACAGTGACGTCGCGGCGATGCAGATCGTCCGTTGACGTAAAGAAACGCCCATCGGCAAGCGATGCGTTGGCAATGGTAAGGTAGTTGGCGTCAACCCCCATGAACTGCGCGCCTGCCATTTCGTGGCCGTTGTAATGCGCTGCGCTGGGCGGCAAGCCAAACTCGGATAACTCACTGAAGATGGCCACGGAGACCTGTTCAACGGCGGGGCATTGTTCCTTGATGGCCATGGCGTCGTCGTAGCTCAGCGGTTTGCGCAGCCGCTCCTCGCGCGTCAGTTTGTGCGGCGAGCCCATTTGGAGCTTGTAGACCCAAACCACCCTCGTTCCAAATTGTTCGGCTGCCTGCACCAACTGCGTGTCGAGTCCGGCGATGATCGACGCCACCAAAATTACCGTGGTGGTGCCGATCAACACGCCCAGCACAGTGAGCAGTGAGCGGAATTTGTGCGTTCGCAGCGTGTCCAGCGCCAACCACAGGTTTTCGCTGACCGCCTGCCAATATGTCGTCATCCTATTTCTCAGCCCGCAATGCCTGAATGGGATCGAGCGCTGCCGCCTTGCGAGCGGGGTAGATGCCAAAGAAGACCCCGACCACTGTGGAAAGTGTTACCCCGACGATTACGGCACTGGGGGGGACTTCCGCGGTGAAGAAAAGATCCACCAGCCTCGCCACGGCATACGAGATGATGACTCCCATCAGGCCTCCCAGTCCGGCCAATGCGGCGGCTTCAATTACGAATTGCCACATGATGTCACTGCGCTTCGCCCCCACCGACTTGCGAATTCCGATCTCATGCGTGCGTTCGGTGACAGTTGCCAGCATGATATTCATGATCACAATTCCGCCCACCACCATGAAGACTGCCACCACGCCGATGGTGACGGCAAAGATGGTGCCGGTCAGGTCCTTCCATGCGCTCATCAGTGTATCGGAGGCATTGATTCCGAAATTGTCATCCGCATGGTAAGTCAGGTGGCGGTGCACCCGCATCAGCACTCGAACCTCATCCTCCAGCTCCATCATGTGCTGAGAGTCCGGTGCTTTGATAAAGACAAACAGCTCCAGGTTGGGCATGAAGAGGTTGCGAAAGGTGCCGAGGGGAATGAACACAAAATTGTCCTGGCTAACGCCAAAGGTGGATCCAATCTTCTCCCCCACTCCCACCACGGTGAAGTTATGGCCTCCCACCGTCAGTTCCTTGCCAATGGGATCGACCGCAGGGAAGAGTTTTTCCACAATGTCCTGCCCGATGAAGCAGACCCGCGTGTTGTGGTGGTAGTCCTGGTCGCTGATATAACGGCCCTCGGCCACTTTTTCCCGCCCGATGAACGCATGGCTGGCCGTGATTCCGCTGAGGGTCACCTCGCTCATCGAACGGCCTTCGAAGCGCGCCTCGGGACCGCTTTCGGCCTGGGCAATGGCGCTGATGGCTTCGTAACCGCTCAGCGTGTCAGTGAGGAAGTCATACTCCTCCAGGGTGATCGGCCGGTTCCGCCGTAACGCCTGTAAGTATGCTTCATACCCCTGCGCCCATTTGAACTGGGAGAGCACGAAGGTGTTGGTGCCAAGATTGGCGATTTTCGTGGCGATATACAGGTTCATGCCGTTCACCACCGACATCACAACAATCAGTGTGGTGGTGGCAATGACAACTCCCAGAAGGGTGAGAAACGATCGCAGCTTGTGGTTGCGCAGCTCTTCCAGCGCCAGCCAAAAGGCTTCGCGCGCCGGAACCCAAAAGCCAGTCTGCCGCCGCTTTGCCTGCATACGTGCCCTGACCAGAACCGCAATGCTTCGCCAACAGCGCCGGCGTATGAGAATCCTGATGGTGCGAAAAAGATCGCGCTACGGCAGGCTACTTGCAGCCTGTTGCGCTTAGTGACCGTCGCTTGGAGTCATGATAATGATTTTTTCGCACCATTGATAGTTGCGGATAAATGATTCGTGATGTGCCGGGCTTGGCGCGAACCTCTCAGACTCCATCGCGCCTCGGGGCGAAAGTTGGTAACCGCGGTGTCGCGGCGGCGACCCTTCCTGACCGCAGGTCCTCCTTTGCGTCAAAGATCAACTTAAGCCGGGGACGGACGCCATTTTTTTCGCAATGATCCTGGCGAGAAGCCCCGGGTTTGAGGGTATAGTTGTGCAGGTTTGGATTCTCAAAACGTTTTCCTTCTGGTGAATCGATGATTGTCATGAAATTTGGAGGCAGTTCAGTCAAGGACGCAGCATCGATCGACCGGGTGATCAAAATCATCCAGAAGCATCTGCCACTCAATCCGGTGATCGTTGTTTCCGCCATGGGCAAGACCACGCGGAACCTGCTGGGCGCGGGGGCATTGGCCGCGGAAGGGAAGACAAACCAGGCGCTTGGCCAGCTTGGGTCCCTTGAAGCGTATCATCACACCGAGCTCGCGCAGTTGGTGGGCGATCACGAGGTGTCTGCGGTATTGTCCCTCATGGCGGGATATTTCAGCCAAATGCATGACCTGGTGAAAGCTCTTTGCATTTTGAAGGAATTTTCCCCGCGCAGCCAGGATGCGATGGCGGCCTATGGCGAGCTGCTCTCATCGGCCATACTGGCCGCGGGGCTTGAGTCCCGCGGGGTGAAGGCGCAACTGCTCGATTCCCGCGCGCTCATGATTACCGATGATCACTTCACCGCCGCCGAGCCCATTGAGGAAGCCGCCCAGGCGCGAATGCGTGCCGCCTTGCTCCCCGAGCTGGAGCGGGGCCGCACCCCGGTGATGCAAGGGTATATCGGGGCGACCCTGGCGGGGGCCACCACCACTCTGGGATTTGAGGGGTCTGATTTCACCGCGGCCTTCGTGGGCGCGGCATTGAACGTGACGGCAATCCAGATTTGGAAGGATGTGCCGGGCCTGATGAGCGCCGATCCCGCCGTCATTCCCGATGCCCAGACGATTCCCGCGGCCACCTGCGATGAGATGGCGGAGTTGACCTACTTTGGCGCCAAATTGCTGCATCCGCGCGCGGTTTGGCCCGCGGCCGAGAAGCGCATTCCCGTCCACATCGTCAACTCCTGGAACCCGCAGGACGCGGGGACCATCATTCAAGAAAGCGCTGGGGCCGCACCTCACGGAGTGCGCTCGATCGCCTTCAAGCGGGGATTGGCGCTGCTTCACGTCGTCTCCAACCGCCGGCAGCCGATTTCAGAATTCATGAAAGGCGTGCTGGATGTCCTTGACCGGCATCGCGTCACGCCCGATTTGACCGCCATCTCCTCCATGCATTGCAGTCTGGCGCTGGACTCGAGCCTTTCGTTTGAGCGCTTGCTGCCGGAATTGCGCCGTTTGGGCGAGGTGGAAGTTGAGCGGGGAAAAGCCTCCATTTGCCTGGTGGGACAGGGACTGATCCAGCAGCCGGGCATTGCGGCCTCGGCCCTGGGGGCTGTTTCCGATTTGCGCCTGGATCTTGTTACCCAGGGCTCTTCGCCCAATAGCTTGATGATTGTTTTTGATGAAACTGATCTTGAAACGGCGCTTAAGAGCATCCATCGCCGATTCTTTGAGCGAGTCACTTAAAGCGGATTCCTCAAATCGATCCGCCCCATCCATGCCGCGGGCCACGGCCATGCCGCCGGCCCGGCTCCGCCTCCACGATTCAATCCCACCCTCAATTTCATGGCTTAATTTTCCCCTTGCACTTCGATAAAGGGGCGCGTAGGATGCTTCCTATCGAAGGGAAAGGAAGACTGATGGCAGCGAAACACATGGACCTACCGCAGGGAACGCTTGACCTGTTGATCCTCAAGACGCTGGCTCTCGAACCCCGGCATGGCTGCGCGGTTTCCGACCGCATTGAGCAAATTTCGAAAGAGGTGCTCTCCATCAAGCCGGGGTCTCTCTATCCAGCATTGCACCGCATCGAAAGGCGCGGATGGATCAAGGCAAAATGGGGAACGTCGGGGAAAAACCGGCGGGCAAAATACTACGAGTTGACAACGAGTGGAAGGAAGCAGCTTGAGGCCGAAGAGAGCGACTGGCGCAAGCTCACGGCCGCCGTGGGCGACATCCTGGAAACCGCATAGGGGCAGGTCTTGTGCCTGCCCTCTTGGATCGGCGGGGCCGATCTCGGGAGTTTCCACACTTCCGGTTCGACACCACCCCGCCGCCAAAGGCGTCGCCCTCCTCATCCGAGGGGAGCTTTTTCCGGCGGCCCCCCTCCTAAATTAGGAGGGGCTGAGCGCTTGCGAAGGGGGTGGTTTAGTGTGCGCTGCGGTGGTTTCATGCGCGCAAGCCACAGCGCAAGCCAAGGTACCAACTCCAGGGATTGGCACTGCCGATCTGAGTGCGCCCACGAGGGGCGCCCCTACGTCCCCTTCCGGCTCCGCCGCACTGCACTGTGTGCTTGTTGGACGGATCTTGGAAACAGCATAGGAGTGAACCATGCTCACCGATCTCCTGTACCGATTGCGAGCTCTATTCAAGCGTGAAGACATGGAAGCCGATCTGGACGAGGAACTCCGCGCCCACCTCGAGCATCAGGCGGAGAAGTATATCCAATCTGGCATGTCTCCCGAAGCAGCACAAAGGCGGGCAAAAATAGAATTCGGCGGCCTCGATCAGGTGAAAGAAGAGTGCCGCGACGCCTGGGGTGTGCGGTTCATCGAGACATTACTCCAGGACCTACGCTTCGGCCTGCGCCAGTTTCGCTGCAATCCCGGCTTCACCTCGGTGGCGGTACTAACACTGGCGCTGGGCATCGGCGCAAATACTGCGATTTTCTCGCTGATTGACGGCCTCATGTTCAAATCATTACCCGTTGACAGGCCCCAGCAGTTAGTTCTTTACAGCGACGGCGGCACTCGCGGTTTCGTAGGTATTGGTGAAGGTAAATACGACATCTTCTCCTATCCTCTCTACGAACACCTGCGCGACAACAGCTCGCCATTCGAAGGGGTCGCCGCATTCGGAACTGAGCTGGACCGACTTAACTTCCATGTGCAAGGCCCGGGAGCAAATGAGCCTGCTCAGTTGGCATGGGGACGGTTGGTTTCAGGAAACTACTTCTCGGTTCTAGGTGTTCGAGCCGTGCGAGGCCGAGTGTTCGCACCAGACGATGACCGACCCGAGGCGCCCCCCACGGCAGTCATCAGCTATGCCTATTGGGCGCGCCGATTCAACAGCGACCCGTCAGCGATCGGCCGAGTGTTGAATGTGAACGGCATCTTGCTGACCCTCGTTGGTGTGACGCCGCCGGAGTTTTTTGGAGAGAGTGTTGAAAGCCCACTAGCAGATTTCTGGCTACCCGCTACTTTGCAGCCTCGATTGATGCCGGACCGTGGCTCTCTCTTAGAAGACTCTGAAGTCAACTGGCTCAACTTCTTCGGCCGGGTCAAGCCAGACGCCAGCTTGCAGGAGGCACAGGCTAACGTTGACGTTGCCTTTCGCCAGTTTCTGACGGAGCGAGCAGGTCCCCGTCCATCGGCCGAAGAGGAACGCAGGATTCATGTCTCCTACATCAAACTAATTCCCGGAGCAAGCGGAGTTTCGGCCTTACGCTTCCTCTACTCGCGCCCGCTTCACATCCTGATGGCCGTCGTGGCGCTCGTGCTGCTGATTGCCTGCGCCAATGTGGCGAATATCCTACTTTCTCGCGGCGCAGCCCGGCGTAAGGAAATAACCATGCGGCTGGCCGTGGGGGCAAGCCGAAGCCGCCTGCTGCGGCAGTTGCTTACCGAGAGCATTCTCTTGGGGTTGCTGGGAGGCGCGGCGGGGGTGCTCCTTTCGACTTGGGGCGTAATGGTACTTCTTAAGATGGTAGAGGGAGGAACCGGCAGTAATCCGCTTAACCCCGCTCCAGACCCAAGAGTCCTGGGCTTCACCTTCACCGTTTCCCTGTTCGCGGGAGTCCTTTTCGGGATTGTCCCAGCCTATCGGGCTGCAAACTCGGATTTAACCAGTTCTCTGAAGAGTGGAGCAGCGGAGACAGCCCGCAGAGCGCGGTGGAATCTGTCTAGATCGCTGGTGGTTTCTCAGGTGGCAGTATCCTTGTTATTGCTTGTGTGCGCCGGACTATTGATCAAAACGTTGCGGAACTTGGCTATGCAAGATCTCGGCTTTAATCAGGAGCACGTGTTGGAGGTTGGAATTGATCCCCGCATAGCCGGCTACAAGCAGGAGCAGCTCAACCCGTTATACCAAGCGCTCCTGCAGCGGGTGAATACCGTACCGGGCGTACGAGTGGCGAGTCTATCACTTTACAGTCCCATGAGTGGTGACAACTGGTCCGGCCAGGTCTCCGTTCAGGGTTACCTCCCTCCACACAGTGAAGGGGCGGAATGCCAGTGGGTTCGGGTAGGGCCGGACTATGCGCAGACCGAAGGGATGACGTTGGTGTTGGGTCGTGACATCGGCCCGGGTGACGCAATGGGCGCGCCGAAGGTCGCGGTGGTCAACGAGAATTTCGCCCAGCAATACCTGGGCGACCAAAACCCCATTGGCCGCAGATTTTCAATGGATGTTCCCGCCAAATCCTACGACATCGAAATTGTGGGGGTGGTCAAGAATTTCAAATTTAACGATCCCTGGCAGGACATCGCGCCGGTTGCGCTCTTGCCGTTGGCGCAGACGGAAGGCCCCGCTTCGTATGCCGCTAATCTAGAGATACGCACGAAAGCCGACCCGGCAAGCCTCGGAGGGCCTGTTCGCCGCGTCATTCAAGACTTGGACAAGAACTTGCCTGTGACCAGCATCCGCACTCTGAGCGAACAAGTGAATCGCCGTCTCAATAAAGAGTATTTGATTGCGAAGCTTTCAAGTTTATTCGGCATCCTAGCGCTCGTGCTGGCCTGTGTGGGCCTCTACGGTGTCCAGGCTTACGGGGTAGCCCGACGAAGCCGCGAAATCGGTATTCGGATGGCTCTGGGTGCTCGAAGCACACAGGTGCTCTGGATGGTCCTTCGCGGGTCGCTCGCGGTGGTTGGTGTGGGAGTCGTGATCGGTCTGTCGATCACGTTAGCGGCGACGCGATTCATTTCGAGCCAGCTCTACGGGGTGAATCCTACAGACCTGTTAACGATGGCGGCCTCGACAGCGGTGCTCGCAGCCGTAGCCGTCTTTGCCAGCTATATCCCCGCCCGCCGCGCGACCAAAGTCGATCCCATGGTGGCGCTGAGGTATGAGTAGAGCAGTGATTAGTGGATAGTGGTTGGTGGCTGGTGAGTCGTTATTAGCACCTAGCGAGTCTTGATATTGAGCGGACGATGGTCAATTGAAACCAATCGCGGCGAGCCGTACCAATCGAAGATCGTCAACCGGAACTTCAATAGAACCGGCAATCCGTCATGGGGTAATGCTTGCGGTTCAGTGTCCAGAGGGCGAGGTCGTGGATTGAAGCCGTGGCGGCAATCAAAGCGTCGCCAAGTTCGACATGATGGCTTTTGGCGAACTGCCTCAGATAGTCGCCGGCGCGGCGCCCGATTTCCGGCCCTATTGGCACGCACGAGAGAGCATTGAAAAGTGCGTGAAGGGCCGTGTATTCGCTTGGTTGCGCTCCGTGCCACATCTCCGCGACGGTCACGGGCGAGCAGGCGATTACCGAATCGCTTCCGCTCAATTCCGTCCATCGAGCCAGCAAGCGAGCATCCCGTCCCCGCGCCACGTCGATGAGAATGTCGGAGTCGATCAGGACGCCGGTCACCGCAACCTCTTCGCGCGTGAACCCTTTCGCAGCGCGCGCACATAGGCTTCAGGATCGGCAAGGTCGGCCCGGTCCTTCCAGATTCCGGCAAATGCCCGCATGGCCTGCTGCCGACCGGCAAGAGCGGTGGAGTATTTCTCCCTCACCGCCTGGCGAACCAGATGGGAGACGGTGGTTCCTGCCTGCTGTGAGCGGATACGGAGCGTTCCCCAAAGTTCGTCGTCGAGATAGAGTTGAGTTCGCCTCATGATGTACATCATACATCATCGAGGGCAGCCAATGTGCGATTTTCAGCTTTAGCCGGCGAGAAGGCGGGTGGCCTGCCGGCGCTTTACACTGGGGAAGTCGGCCAGAAAGGCGTCAAGCGTATCGCCTTCCGCGATGTAGTCAAGGAAGGTCTCGAGCGGCACACGAGTGCCCGCAAAGCACGGGGTTCCGTGCATAACGTCAGGATCGATTCGGACGACCTCATCGAGACTCAATTTTTATACACCGCTCATTGCTTCCATAAAATAGGGCGTCCAGGCTGCTTTCCGCAAGCACTATTCGGCCCACGCAACCAAGGTCGATCCCATGGGAGCGTTGAGGTGTGAGTGAGGCAGTGGTTAGTGGATAGTGGTTGGTGGCTCGCAGGCTGCGGGAAAACCCGTAGAGGCGGCTTTATGCCGCCATCCGCGTGTTGAAAGGATTGAGGTTATGGCGACGTAAAGTCGCCGCTACATCGTTAACCATGAATTTTTCCGCAGCCTGTCCAGCAAGGAAGCGGCGAGCTGCGCCCACGCCACCATTTTCTCCGATATAAGCGAAATGCCCAATAAGGTCGCGCCGCTAACTCGATCACGGCAACCACCTGTTCATGTGACAAACAAAACCATTCCATGACAGATCTTCTTCTGCAAGCGCGACACTTTGTCAGCCTTGCAACCGAGCCTCCGCGCCAATTTCCTGGGGCAGGAATTTTCGGCCCGGAATTGCAATATCCCTTCCTGCTTGCGCGAAAATCCGCGCGAATTTACTTGACAAATAGTAGGCTCTGATGTAGGCTTATAAGGCAGAAGGCAGAAGGCAGAAGGCAGAAGGCAGGCTAAAGGCTAAAGGCTGCAGGGGACAGGCGCGGAACGCGGACTCCTGCTAAACCTAGTCAGGGATCGGCCCCATGACCGGCGCGACGCGAAAAACGCATGACAAATCGTCCAGTGCAAGACCGGAAATGGTTAAATCTGTGGACAAGAAGTCGTGCCGGGGAACGAGGCATGAAAAAAGAATTTCGTTTTCGAGGGCCGAAGCCGGAATCTGTATGAAAACAAACAAAACGTGGACAAGATGCCACCATAATGTGCGGATTTTTTATTCGAAGTGACAAGAAATGAGTGACATTTTAGGCCAAAATGCGGCCCAAATGGACCCAATGACACGGAAACAGCTCCCAATAACACGTTCAGCACCACCCCCGTCGCGATCGCTCCGGCACCTCCTCATCTGAGGAGGGTAGTCACAGGCAAAACAAAGCTCCCCTCCTAATTCAGAGCTCGTCCTGAACGCAGTGAAGGAATGGGGCCGCCGCGTTAGCGGCGGGGGTGGTTACCGGGGGCAAATTGGCGAAGAATCGGACAGAAGGTCGTGAGTGGATCAGAGGCAAAAATTGACTGGCACATCAAAAATGAAGGTGCATCCGGCGATATTTATGAAAACAAAGGAACGGGTAAATGTGCCTTCGCCAAACGCCGGGAGAAATACGAGGCTAAAAAGCGTTTCACACGGAGGCAACCTAGTGTGGTGTCCCGCGAAATTCTTGGTGACGGTGCGTTGCAAGGACCCCCTCTCCCCCAACGGGGCGAAGGGAGGGTTGATTTCGCTGCCCTCGCCCCCTTGGGGGAGAGGGTGGCGCGCGTCCGGCGCATTCATCAGCCGGGGCGGGCCGGGTGAGGGGGTCTCGCCTATTGTCAATTCTNNTTCTTATGTGGGACACCACACTAGCACACGCAGACCGGATGCTGTTTCTCCGTGCCCTCTGCGGGCGAATCTCTGTGTCCTCCGTGTGAACTTCTTTCAGCAATGAGGAAGGGGAGCGTCCCTCGGGTGCCTGGATCGGCGCCTTGACCCTGGAAGACACCCACGGGGGCCACGATAAGTATGAAAAGAAAGAGACTTAGCCAAATGCAGGGGTCGAAAGCCGAATCAGCCGAACGCCCCCATGAAAGTTGCCCCGGGGTTCAAAAATTGCAAACTCCGTGGCCAGCCATTATGTTCATCAAAATAAAGGCGATTAGCGGAAAACGCGGAAATTCATGAAATATGGATATAATTGAAAATAATATAGTTAACTCGTCCAGGAAATCTGAGTTGCGAAAAAGCGCGGGGGGGAAATATGAAGGCTTCAGCCATTATGTTATTGAAAACAAATGACGGGGAAATGGCATTTTCGGCCTAGCCATTATGTTGTTGAAAAATAGACAAGTTACGGTTTTAGTCATTTATGTTGTTGAAATTAAATAGAGTTACCCAGCGTTTATCGCCGAAGCATTTGGAGCAATAGGGCGGAGAGGTGTGAATTTGGCAGCGAGCCGCTGTAAAATGTGGCGTGAGATAGCAGATCCGGCATCCCCTGGGGACCGCCAACGCGCAGTCTCGCAAATGCCATCGAGCGCGCCCGCTAGATTACGCCGACTTCAGCAGGCTGCGGAGCACCGTGGGCAAAATTCCGCCGTTGCGGTAGTAGTTCACTTCCACAGCGGAGTCGAGTCTCGCGATGGCCGTAAAAGTCTTTCTGGAGCCATCGGGAGCAACGGCGGTCACGGTCACTTCCGAGCGCGGGCGAATGGCGTCGCTCAATCCGGCAACAGTAAAGACCTCCTGGCCGGTCAAGCCGAGCGTAGCAGCGCTCTCTCCGTTGCGGTATTGCAGGGGCAGGACGCCCATTCCCACCAGGTTGCTGCGGTGGATGCGCTCGTAGGTTTCCGCCAGAACGGCGCGGACGCCCAGCAGCAGCGTTCCTTTAGCCGCCCAATCGCGCGAAGAGCCCGAACCGTACTCCTTGCCCGCGAGAATCACCAGAGGCACGCCCTCTTCGCGATAGCGGATAGCCGCATCGTAAATGCTCAGGCGGTCGCCCTCGGGGAAGTGCAGCGTGATGCCTCCTTCGCTTCCCGGAATCAGCAGGTTCTTCAACCGGATGTTGGCGAACGTGCCGCGCACCATCACGCGATCGTTGCCGCGGCGCGAGCCGAAGGAGTTGAAGTCCTTCTTGGTCACATCGCGCCCCACCAGAAAGCGCCCGGCGGGCCCATCCAGCGGAATGTCGCCCGCGGGAGAGATATGGTCCGTCGTCACCGAGTCGCCCAGCAGCGCAAGAACTCGCGCGCCATGGATTTCGCCGATGGTTCCGGGTTCGGGCGTGAGGCCGATGAAGAACGGCGGCTCCTGAATGTACGTAGATGCGTCCTGCCAGTGGTAGAGTTCGCCACCGGCCACGGGAATGGCGTTCCAGGTGGTGTTGCCGTCCCAGGCATTCTGGTAACTTTCGCGGAACATCTCCGGGCGCACGGAACTGTTGAGCGCCTCACTGACCTCTGCTTGAGTAGGCCAAATATCCCGGAGAAAGACGGGGGATCCCAGCGTATCCCGGCCCAAAGGCTCCGTGGCGAGGTCGATATCCACGGTGCCCGCCAGGGCGTAAGCCACCACCAGCGGGGGGGAAGCCAGATAGTTGGCGCGAACAAGCGGGTGCACGCGGCCCTCAAAGTTGCGATTGCCGGAGAGGACGGCGGCGGCCACCAACTTGCCTTCGGCGATGGCGGAAGCGACTTCCGCCGGCAGCGGTCCGCTGTTGCCGATGCAGGTGGTACAGCCANNATGCAGGTGGTGCAGCCGTAGCCCACCAGGTTGAAGTGCAAACCAGCCAGCGGCTCGAGCAGTCCGGCGGCCTGCAAATATTCGGTCACCACCTTGGAGCCGGGCGCGAGGCTGGTTTTGACGTAATGCGGAACCTGCAGACCTTTTTCCAGCGCCTTCTTGGCCACCAGTCCAGCTGCCAGCATGACGGAGGGGTTGGAGGTGTTGGTGCAGGAAGTGATGGCGGCAATCACCACCGTTCCGTGTCCCAACTGGGCGCTGGAGCCGTTGGACTTGAAGCTGCCGGTTCGCGCCGCGTCTTCCGCCGAAAGGCCAAAGCCCCGCTCTTTTACCGGAGCGGCCAGTGCGCGCTCAAATGTCTGCTTCATCTGCGAGAGCAGCACTCTGTCCTGCGGACGTTTGGGTCCGGCCAGGCTTGGCTCCACGGTGGCGAGATCGAGCTCCAGCACGTCGGTGAATTCGGGGTCAGGTGTTTGGCTGGTGCGGAAAATTCCCTGTTCCTTGGCGTAGCGCTCCACGCGGTCGATCTCCTCTTCGGTGCGGCCCGTCTGGCGCAGGTAGCGCAACGTTTCCGCATCGATGGGGAAGAAGCCCATGGTTGCGCCGTATTCGGGAGCCATGTTGGCCACGGTGGCGCGGTCGGCAAGGGTCATCTCCGCCAGGCCTTCGCCAAAGAACTCCACAAACTGGTCCACCACGCCTTTCTTGCGAAGGATCTGCGTGACCATCAGAACCAGGTCCGTGGCGGTGACGCCTTCGTTCAGTCTTCCGCTCAGCCGGAAGCCCACCACCTTCGGCGTGAGGAAGTAGTAGGGCTGGCCCAGCATGGCGGCTTCCGCTTCAATGCCGCCCACCCCCCAACCCAGCACGCCCAGGCCGTTGATCATCGTGGTGTGGGAGTCGGTGCCCACCAGCGTATCGGGCAGCAGTACGGTTTCGCCCTGCGTCTTCTGCGAAAGAACCACTTTGGCCAGGAATTCCAGATTCACCTGGTGCACGATGCCCGTGGCGGGAGGAACCACGCGGAAATTCTGAAAGGCTTGCTGGCCCCAGCGCAGGAATTCGTAACGCTCGCGATTGCGCTGAAACTCAATTTCGGCGTTGTGTTCAAGTGCGCCGGAATCGCCGAAGAAGTCCACTTGCACGGAGTGGTCGATCACCAGGTCCACCGGAACCAATGGATTGATCTTGGTGGCGTCGCCGCCCAGCCGCTTCATCGCCGCGCGCATGGCGGCCAGATCCACCACGGCGGGAACTCCGGTGAAGTCCTGGAGGATCACGCGCGCGGGCTTGAACGGAACTTCGCGGGCCGTGGGAGCCTTGGCGTTCCACTGGGCCAGCGAGATGACGTCTTCTTCCGTCACCAGCGTGCCATCGCAGTTTCGCAACAGGGATTCCAAAAGGACCTTGATGGAAAACGGCAGGCGCGAAACGCCGCTTTGGCCGGACTTTTCCAGGCTGTCGAGGCGGTAGATGACGGCGTCGCCGCCCGCAGTGTTCAGTGTGGCGCGCGCGCCGAAATTGTTATGAGCTTGATCCATGATCCCTCCGTGGAGACGACTTTCCATAATAACCCGGATTGGCGCGGGCCGGATACCCTGGCAATTGCGGGAACGCGGTTGGCAGCAGCGCGGGCGATTTGCGATGCCCTTGCTCTTTGGGTTTTTGTGGCCAGGCTCGACCAAACGGCTTGGTAGGTCCGGGCTGGGCTTGCCGTATGGAATTTTGGGCTACATTTTCTCAAATTCGGGATTTTCGGGGGGCGCATTGTGGATAGTCCAAGCGTGGGGAACGCTGCTTGCTGATGCCTAAGGGTGACTCCGACACAATGTCACTTTATCGGATTGAGAGGGTCAATCATGCTGAGAGGGGAAATATGTCTTTTATCCCGCCCGCTTTCCCATGGTGGGATTGTGCGGGCGCGGTGCTTCAATTCGCCCGACACTCTCATTTTTTGCGGCGGTGAGGTTGCTCCCGGCGGCGCTGTAGGAATCCTAACGAAGCGTCGATGTCGCTCCTGGCAGCGCAGATGGAACCCCCTAGTGTGGTGTCCCACATCAGAATTGACAATAGGCGAGACCCCCTCACCCGGCCCGCCCCGGCTGATGAAAGCGCCGGACGCGCGCCACCCTCTCCCCCAAGGGGGCGAGGGCAGTAAAATTAACCCTCCCCTCGTCCCCTCCTTGGGGGAGAGAGGGACGGGGGTGAGGGGGGTCCTTGCAATACATCGTTGTCAAGAATTACGCGGGACACCACACTAGCGATGTGGGTGGAAGGGTTTTTCGCTGGTGTTTTCGCCTACAGGCTCGGGGCTCTCGATCTCCAGATTCACCACCACCGGATCCTGCCCGCTTCTGACCACGACGGCTTCACAGGGGACATCCGGACGCGCATTGATCTCCTGATGCGGCACAAAGGGCGGCACGTAAATGAAGTCCCCCGGACCGGCCTCTGCGTGGAACTCCAACCGCTCGCCCCAGCGCATGCGGGCGCGGCCGCGGAGGATGTAAAGCACCGTCTCCAGTTCGCCATGATGGTGGGGACCTGTTTTGGCGTCCGGCTGAACCACCACGGTGCCGGCCCACAGCTTGCTCGCCCCGGTACGTGCGTGAGTAATGGCGGCAGCCCGGGTCATTCCCGGGGTCTGAGGCGTGTTCGCGTCCAGCTCACCCGCGTGCACGACCTTTACTCCATCGTATTTCCAGTCCAAGGCTCCTCCCCCTTGCTTAGAGTACTGCGCCAACAACGCAGTATCCCAGCAGCGGGCTTCAGATACAAGGATGGGATTCGGGGGTTAGGAGTTGGGAATTAGGAATTAAGAATTGGGGGGCGGAATTTTGGATTTTCGATTGCCGGTCTGTGATTGCCGATTTTCGAAACACGAGTTACGACTGGCGATTTTCGAGTTTCGAATTTCGATTGTTGAACTTCGATTGCCGGGTTTCGAATCGCCATTTTCAACTGCCGATTAGCTGCGGGCATGGCTTTCTGAATCTTGAATTTTGATTCACCGCTTGGGGCGTGGCCTCCTGAATTCTGAATCTTGAATCCCCGCCCGGGGCGCGGGTTTGGGGATTCTCAAATCTCAAATTTGGAAATCTGCAATTCTCTGCCAGTGGCGCTTGGGCTTGGCAATTCCGGATTCCGCATTCCGGACCCAGCGCCCATAACCTAGCACCCAGCCCCTGCTGTTCGGACTCCGGACCCAGGACTTTGTTCCCCCCCGTAAGCACCCTGGCCAAACGCGCCAGTTCATGACGCTGGTGGAAGGCTTCTTGGTGATGCGAATGATGGGTTAGGGGTTGGGGGCTGGGAACTGGGCAAAATCGCGACAATCCAGAATTCGGGCGCCCCAAATCCTGACACCTAGCTCCTAATCCCTAGCCCCTAATTCTCTCCCCAGAGCAAATTCCGGCGGCGCTTGAGTGAGCAGTATTGACCTGGCGGGTGAGCATTTCTGGCCAGACGGGCCACTTGCCCTCGGATACAAAGGATGCGTAAGAGGAATCAACCAGCACTGGATGAAACCCTGTAGCGTGAAATGGTCGTGTCAGGGCAGCTTATTCGAATTTCGAAAAGACCCATGGGTGGGTCAAGGAGGAAGATATGTTTCGATGGAAATCCCTCGTATTTACTCTTCTGGCGATTTCGTCGTTCAGCATTGTTTCCAAGGCGCCGGCTCAAGTTTCCATTCAAGTCGGGGTGGCGCCCGTTTGCCCGTACGGATACTTTGACTACGCTCCCTATGATTGTTCTCCCTACGGCTACTATGGACCCGACTTTTTCGTAGGCGGGTTGTTCATCGGGGCGGGCCCCTGGTTCCATGGACCCAGAGGCTTCTACGGCCACGTTGACAACCGCTATGACCCTCGTCAAGGTTACAGGGGACCTACGCCGGCGCGCGGCGAGGCCGCGTTCAACCACTTCCATGGGAATGAAGCGCGTGATGGGCAAGGCCACGTCGGTCAAGCCAGCCACGATGCGCACAATGAGCACGCCGCAGGATTCTCCGGGCACGGTGGCGGCGGGGGTGGCCACGGCCGCCGTTAAACCAGGTCGCGCGCTTTGAACAGATCAACCCGTTGCGCTTCAAGGCTGGCGCACTTGTGTTTGAGTGTCGGCGATTTCCCGAAGGGACCGTTTCAGCGGGATTTCAAGCGGCTCCCTAAAACCGACGATGTTCCTTTGGGATCGCAAACTCCCCGCGGCAGGAGTCTGCGCCAGCCACGGGTTACGAACCCCCTCATCCGGCCTCGTCCCTCGGCCACCTTCTCGCAAGGGAGAAGGAAGGGTTTTCTTAACCTCGGCCGTTAGGAAAAGGTATTTCTTAACCTCGGCCGTGGGGAGAGGGTGTCCCGATCCATCGGGGCGGGAGAGGGGTCTTTGCAGCGATTTTGGCCGGCTTGCGCAGCCCTGCGACTCATCTGAATCGCATCTCTTCATCGCAGAGATTGGCTCTGCGCCGGCCCCCGCACTGCCTTCGCGCTACACCGCTGACACCGTTTCGCCCCCGGCGCTAACCCAATATTGTTCACATAAGCGGTTTGAGTTGATCATTGGTTAAATTCGACCCCCTCACCCGTCCCGCCCCGGCATGAGAAAGCGCCGGAGGCGGTCCACCCTCTCCCCCAAAGGGGCGAGGGCACGAATTCAATCAACCTGTTCCCTTGGTCCCCTGGGGGGAGAGGGCCAAAATTCAAATCCCCTCTCCCCTCGTCCCCTTGGAGGAGAGGGCCCAAATTCAAACCACGTCTCCTCTCGCCCCCTGGGGGGAGAGGGGCGGGGGTGAGGGGGTCATTTCAGGGATGTTAAGCCTAAGTGAACAGCATTGGCGCTAATCCGGTTTTTGAAAATCGGTGGTCCGCCAAAGGTAGAGAGCGGCGGTGGTTCTGAACGGCGCCCAGCGAGCGCCCGTGCGGTGCAAGTGGGCCGGGTCCGGCAGACGGCGCTTCTTGAAAGCGATTTGATAACCCCGGCGGACCCCAAGGTCGTCGATGGGAAACACGTCGGGCCGGCCAAGATTGAAGATCAGAAACATTTGCACGGTCCAAACGCCAACGCCCTTGATGGACGTGAGCCTTTGGACAAGCTCCTCATCAGCAAGCGAATCACATGCTTCCAGCGAGGGAACAATGCCCTCAAGGGTCTTCCGTGCCAGGCCCTGGATATAGGCGGCCTTTGCCCTTGAGAGTCCGGCGCTTCGCAAGTTTTCAACATCGGCGCCGGCGACCGCAAGCGGACTGGGAAAGCCGCCGGAACCAAAAAGCGCCTGAAATCGGGCCAGTATGGTGGAAGCCGCTTTGCCGCTCAATTGCTGGTGGATGATTGCCGAAGCAAGCGACTGAAACGGAGCGATTCGCCTCGGCCGCATCTTCAACGGTCCAATCCGCTCAATCACCTCAGCCATCACCCTGTCGGATTTCAGATGTTCAATCGCACGCTTCGTCATGGATTCGACTCAAATTAGGGCACTAAATTACTTGACTCATCCACTTTGATTTGGTGTAGTTTTGCTTCTGAGGAGCAAAACGATTGCCGAACCTAGGTCCCTTGCCTACACATGGCTTCGCCCCAATAGGGTTACCCAAAATAGTTATCAAATGTTCTTGGATTCTTGTGATTCACCTTCACGTGGATTATTACAAAGCAATCGTTCGCCCTGACTTCTCTTTCGTGCGGAAGTAGTAACAGTTGGTCGGCAGTCACTCGAACTTCGGAAATCAACCTGTCATCTTCAAGCAAACAGAAAAAAGGGGTTTCGTCTTCCTGTGGACCAATTCCTCCTGCTTCGCTTATAGTGCTCGGAATTCTGAGTGAGTCAAATAGAGTCTTAACCTGACCATCTATATCGCCACGCTTGAATATAAATCTGTCGTCTTCTGGTCTGAGGATGAGAATATCAAGACTACATCGCAACTCCATCTCAGAAGTTACCAGAGGAATTAGTTGGTAATCGGCCATTCTCCATTTTTCCCCAATTACCTTGATGCCACGTTCAAATCTTTCTTCTGAGGTCGTAATCACCATAGCAGGCAAGTTTAGAGAAGCGGGTTGAATATCGACATGCCCCTGCCGCTCAGCTAACTGATGAAGATTATTTTGAACGCTCCAAAGACGGTGCAATTGTGGATGGAAAGTTCGACGAATGGCATGTTTTTCGGGAGCCCTGGTATTTGCCCCACCAGATGGCAGTAACTGTCCTTCATATAGCAGGCGAAACTCCATTATTTCATACTCCTCTATCTGGGCGCCTGTGCCGATAACGACCCGTGTGTCGGTAGTGACTCATTTTGAAAAGTTATTAGAAGCTATTTCAAAACCCTG
>PLSX01000270.1 GCA_003165315.1 Acidobacteriota bacterium | reverse complement strand
CGGAGGGTTTTGAAATAGCTTCTAGACAAGTGAGTGCCCAGCAGTGTGCCCGTGCCGGAACCCTGCTCCCGAGGCTCCCACGCACTCAGCTGAGATCAACTTTCCTGTCCCGCCGCAGTGCCCTGCGGCGAGTCCGCCGTATTGTTGGAATCAGACCTGCGAATCCAGCGGCAATTTTCCAGAATTTGTTAAAGAGAACCCGCCCGTAGCGGTCTGGATGGCGCCGTCGGGCACATGGAGAGCGCAATTAGAAGCCCGTCACAATCATTGGGTTGTGGCGCTGCCGCAGTGTGCCATTTCGCCCCAAGGGGTTAAATCTCCTTGACCCTGTCAGTCGTTTCGTCAAGAATAAGCCTGCAGGATTGCAGTCATTATGAGCCCCCGGACACAGCCTCCCAGTGGCGATCGCGGTCGTTCAGTCGAAGTCGAGTGGACCACTATCTCCTATCGCACCATTGCGATATACATTGTCTTGGCCATATTGCTCATGATGGGAATTCTGTACTTGATTTCGCCGAAGTTTGTGGTCAATTCGGCGAGACAAATGCTTGAGGTTGTGGCCTCCAGCCCAAGTGTGCGCCAATCGGTCACCAGCAGGAAGGAAGCGCATTTTGTGAATTTGGACGGCAATGTCCGCGTGAAAAAGGCCTCCTCGTTTCAGTGGATGCGGGCGGATTTCAATACCAGCTTGGAAAAGGGCGACTTTGTGCAGACGGGTAGTGACGGAGTGGCGCGCATCATTTTTTCCGATGGCACCAATTATACACTGAAGCCCGACGCGCTGATTGTGGTGGAAGAGAGCAGGGAAGACCCCGTTACCCGCGCCACCAAGGTGGCGGTGCAGGTCACTTCCGGCGCCGTGGATCTGGCCACGGGCCACTTTGAAACCCCCGGATCGACTTCCCAGGTTTCTTTTGCAGACGCGGTGGCCACGTTGAATGAGGAAAGCCGCGCCATGGTTCGTAACGATCCGGAAAAGAACGTGCACGAGATAACCTTGGACACAGGACAGGCCGAGGTGACCCGCGGATCGACCAGCGTTCAATTGGGTCAATACGAGCAGGTTTCGTTCGCCTCTGAACAGGCGGGATTGGTGAGAAGCAAAGTGATTGCTCCACCTGCTTTGCTGACACCTCCGAATATGGAATTGCTGCAAGTCCAGGACCCCAAGTCGACCGAAATGCTCTTTAGTTGGACGGAGGTGCCGGAGGCGCAAGCCTATCACTTGCAGATTTCGCCCTCGGTGATGCTTTCCAATTTCATTGTAGATAGGAAGGTTAGCGGAAGGACCTCTGTATCAATTTCAGGACTTGAAGAAGGGATATACTATTGGATGGTCAGCGCCATCGACGCCAAAGGAGTGGAAAGCCAGCCCAGCCAGGCCAATAGGTTGAATCTGCTGCATCAAGTTGTTGGGAATCAGGCTTACCTGGAAGTGACCAAGATCATTCAGCATGGCAGGGTGGTGGAAGTGCAAGGTAAGACGGAACCCGGTACAACGGTGATCATCAATAATGAACAGGTGTTCTCAATTTCACCCGACGGCACGTTCCGGGGCTTCACGTCACCCTTCCCAGATGCCGGGTCAAACGTGGTCACAATCACCGCGCAGGACCATAAGGGCAACACCAATACGATTCGAAAGACCGTCGTGATCGAATGAGCCATCCTTTCGCCATTCACCCCGGTCCAGCACAGCAGGAGCTAACAAGCCAATGAACCTTCGTTCTTTATTCAGTGTGTTTTCCTCCGACCTCGCCATTGACTTGGGGACCGCCAACACGCTGGTGTTTGCCAAGGGGAAGGGAATCGTGGTGAATGAGCCTTCCATCGTCGCCATCAATAAAGTGAATGGGGATGTCGAAGCCGTCGGGCGTGATGCCAAGGAGATGCTGGGGCGCACCCCCGGGAACATCGTTGCCATTCGTCCCTTAAAAGACGGGGTCATCGCTGACTTTAAGGTGACGGAAAAGATGCTGAACCATTTCATCAAGAAGGCCCACAACCGCACCATGTTTGTCCACCCGCGCATCGTCATCGGCGTCCCTTCAGAAATCACTCAAGTGGAAAAGCGGGCCGTGCAGGATTCCGCCATGCGGGCGCGGGCCAGCGAGGTTTTTCTGGTTGAACAGGCCATGATGGCGGCCATCGGCGCCGGCCTGCCCATCACCGAGCCTTCTGGCAGCATGATCGTGGACATCGGCGGAGGCACCACGGATATTGCCGTCATCTCTCTATCAGGAATTGTCTATAGCCGCTCCGTTCGGGTGGCTGGCAATGAAATGGACGAGGCCATTACCGCGTATTTGAAGCGCAAGTACAATATGTTGGTGGGTGAGCGCACCGCCGAACACATTAAGATGGAGATCGGTTCCGCCTATCCGCTGGAAAAACCCCTGACCATGGAGATCAAAGGGCGCCACCTGCTGGAAGGTATTCCCAAGACCATTACGATCGACGACTCGGAGATTCGCGATGCCCTGTCCGAATGCGTTTCCACAATTCTCAATGCCATACGGGTGGCCCTGGAACGCACGCCGCCGGAACTCTCCGCCGATATCTCCGACCGCGGTATTGTCCTGACCGGTGGCGGCGGCTTGCTGAAGAACCTCGACAAGCGCATTCGAGAGGAGACCGGGTTGCCGGTTTCCATCGCCGAGGACCCACTGGCTTCAGTGGTCTTGGGTACCGGTAGGATGTTGACAGATTTTGACTTATTACGGAGAGTGGCGATAGAATAAGGCGAAATATCGAGTAGGTTGAAAGTAGCATGTGGTCTGTTATAGAGTAGTGTGTGACTAAAGTTGTAAACGGACTTTGCCGATACGGGATTGAGGGGGAACGCGGCAGGTTAGTTCCGATGGAGTTCTAGAATTCGGATGGCAGATGGGGGCGTGCTGGGCGCGCCATGTGGATAATCCTTCGATACCACGGATGACGGCCCACGGTCGTTTTTGATATGTTTGATCCTAACTCCCCGGAATTGGCGCGCCCAGTTCAGGCGCTGAATCACGACGGGCCTGGGTTACCGGCCTTCATCAGTAGGCACCGTTCCTTATTTGCCCTATTCGTTGTGGTTGCAGCCCAACTCCTGCTGCTTTCAGTTCAGATTACCCGCAATAATCACGTGCGCCTGATCCGCTATTGGGCCGTTGAAGCTTTTGATCCTTTTGAGCGCTCATTGGGCGGCTTGGTGAATGTCTCCTCCACTGCATATAGGACCTATGGTCATCTCTGGCATGCAGAGCAGGAAAATCAGGAACTGCATATTCAACTGGTGGCCGCACAGGCGCAAATTCAACAACTCAGTGAAGAGGCAGGGGAGAGTCAGCGGTTGCGTGCCTTATTGGAATTTAAGAACCAATTGGGTTATCAATCCGTCGCGGCGGAAGTCATTGCCTCCAGCCCTGGTGAAAACTCCAATGCCATTTTTATCGATAAAGGGTCCGATTCCGGCCTGACCACTGATCTTGCCGTCATCACTCCGGAAGGCGTGGTGGGAAAGATCCTAGCCATATTTCCCCACAGCGCCCAAGTGCTGCTGATTACCGACCCTTCCAGCGGAGTGGGTGTGACCCTTGCTCAAAGTCGCGTGCAAGGTATCCTGAAGGGGGGTACCAATAGCTTTTGTGACCTCCATTACGTCATGAACGAAGAGATGGTTTCCCCCGGGGAAGCGGTTGTGACTTCCGGGCTTGACCAGATTTATCCCAAAGGTCTGCCCGTGGGAACTGTGGTGAATGCAGGAAATGGCAACATCTATAAAACCATTAATGTGAAGCCCTCTGTGGACTTGAATCGCCTGGAAATGGTCTTGGTGGTTCTGAAGCCGGGGGCCGCTGAACAACAAGCACTGAATCTTTCTTTCCGGGCTCAGTAGATTTTAGGACACAATGTCCGCCGTTATCCCATCAGGCAAATCCCGCCTTAGTTCCTGCGTGCGAAATTTTCCTTCAAGGTGATTTCCACTGCGCCGCTGCATCTGTTAGTCTAATGGGTCGATGTCTGTCTCCACTCATCGTCCCATTGCGGTCTTTAAGGTGCACCCCGCCATCTTTACCGTGGCGGTCCTGGTAGCGCTGCTTCTCCAAACGTTTCTGCCCCTAAAGCTGCCATTGGCGCGGTTAATGGACTTTCCGCTGCTCATCGTCATATATTTCGCCTTAATGCGCCGCGACAGAGTGTTCGGCATCGGCTTGGGGACAGTGTTGGGGCTGCTCCAGGATGCACTTTCGCATGACTTCATAGGGATCTATGGAATTGCCAAAGCGATAGTGGGTTACTTCGCAGCAACCGCAAGCACGCGCTTTGAATTGGAATCCCTGGTGACACGCTCCGTGCTGACGGGAGGCTTCGTGCTTGTTCACAACCTTTGCCGTGCCGCGCTCCAGCATATGCTGTTGGAGGCTCCGCCAAGGTTTCAACCACTCGACGCCGCCAGCGCTGTTCTTGTCAATGTGGCGCTGGGGTTGATTATCTTCCAGATTCTTGACCGCTTCCGACGCCCGGCATAGACCGGGTTGCCTGCCAGGATGAATGCACTTTGGGTGAGGCGGTAAGCTTTTTGATCGCACGTGAGGATTGGGTGCCATTCAATCGCCTCCAATTTGCTCCGCTTACCTTGTTGGCATGCTAGAATGCCTGCCGGGTTCATTTGGTTACGAGGACTTGAAAGCTCTATTTCTAAGGAGGACGCTATTATGTCGAAGTCTGCAACATTCGGTGTCATCGTTGGCAATCGTGGTTTCTTTCCAGATATTTTGGCTCGCGATGGGCGAGAAGAGATTCTGCGCGTTCTGGAAAAGGAAGGTTATGGAAGCGTCTGCCTGACGCCCGAAGATAGCAAGTTTGGGTCGGTGGAAACGCTTCATGATGCAAACAAGTGCGCAGATCTATTCCGCAAGCACCGAAGCGAAATTAACGGTGTTTTGGTCTGCCTGCCAAATTTTGGCGATGAGCGCGGTGTGGCGAATTCGCTGCGCGCTGCGGAATTGGACGTTCCGGTTCTCGTCCAGGCTTTCCCCGATGAACCCCATAAAATGCTATTGGCGTCGCGCCGTGACAGCTTCTGCGGCAAGATTTCCGTCTGCAACAACTTGTGGCAGTACGGCATCAAGTACTCGCTGACGTCGCAGCACACACAGGCCCCGACTTCTCCGGCTTTCCTTGCGGACCTGAAAGCATTCGCCGGCACCTGCCGGATTGTCAAGGGGCTGAAGAACCTCCGTGTCGGCGTGCTGGGCGCCCGTCCCTCGGCGTTCAATACCGTCCGCTTTAGCGAGAAGTTGATGGAGCGCCACGGGATCTCCACCGAGACGCTGGACCTTTCCGAAGTCTTCGGCCGCATTGGCAAACTTGCCGATGATCACCCGAAGGTGAAGGCGAAATTGGAGAGCATTCAGGGTTATGTTCCCACCCAGGAGGTTCCCGCCGCGCCGCTGGTGAAAATGGCAAAGTTCGGAGTGGTGGTGGATGGCTGGATGAAGGACAACGAACTGGCTGGCACCTCTATCCAATGCTGGACGGCAATGGAGGAATTCTTCGGGGTTGTCCCTTGCACCCTAATGAGCATGATGTCAAACAGCCTCATGCCCAGCGCTTGCGAAACTGATATGATCGGCATGATTGGCATGTACATTCTGCAACTCGCCGCCGGCGATCCCAGCGCCATCGTCGATTGGAATAACAACTATGGCGAGGATCCTGACAAGGCGGTCATCTTCCACTGCTCGAACCTGCCCAAGCACTTCTTTGAAGAGCCCAAGATGGACTTCCAGCAGATCATTGCGGGCTCGGTGGGGAAGGCCAATACGTTTGGAACAGTGGTTGGCAGCTTGAAGGCTGGCCCGCTCACCTATTGCCGTGTTTCCACGGATGACCTGAATGGAAAGCTGCGCGCCTATTGCGGCGAGGGCGAAATCACCGCAGACAAGCTCCAGACCTTCGGGGGCTATGGGGTCGTGAAGATTCCTGGGCTGCAAAACCTTCTTCAGTACGTTTGCAAGAATGGTTTTGAGCATCACGTGGCCGTCAACCGCAGCCATTACGGCCGCGCTGTCGCCGACGCCCTGAGTAATTATAAGGGTTGGGAAGTCTACCACCATGGGGCCTAAAACGGCCTCGCCCTGGCTCCCGCAGTTGGATTTAAGAGTACGGCGAGCATAACAAATGATCAGGCGGGGCCCTTGCAAAATGCGGAGGCCCCGCCTTTTTGTTTCCGCCTTCAGAGGCTTCATCTCGTATGTAAGTTTACATGGATAGGCCATCATGGAAATCGCGCCGGGAGGGTTTGCATTTGGATTTTCCCAGTGGTAACATCATAGTTCTGCTCGAGTTCCTATGGAGATTTTCGTATGCAAAGTGCTTATCCGCTTTCCCGTTGCCCTGCCTGCAAAAAGGCATTTCGAATGGAAATTACGCGGTTGGTCAGCCCACCCCCAAACTGGGGCCAGTTGGTCTGTCCGCACTGCGGTATGAAGTTTCAGCGTTTTGACCCCCAGTATTTGAATGGGCCAAATTCTCAAGCTGCCGCCCGGTAGCTTTTAGAGTTTTGCTCAGTCATTCCTTCCGATTTGTTGACACCTGGCTTCAACCGCGGAAAACTTGTGTTTCCAGGTGGTGCTTATAGGTTGGAAACCCCACCTCAACAACTCATTCCTCTGATCCTCCCTGTCATATCCGCCGGGAGAGGCAAGGGTCGTCTAATCCACTTCCCCCCTGATGGCGGCTCGAATTACAATTCAACTTATGATGGTCTCCAATTTCGGGCGCGCCCCTTGGCGTTTCATTGTGATTCAATTTCTGGTCCTAACCGGACTGCTTGCCTTCATAAAATTTTATCTGCCTCACCACGCGCGTGAGTTGGCCGCGCGGGATGCCGCCACGCGGGAACTTAAAATTAATTCCTTCTTCCAGGATTCAGTGGTGGAGAATTCGACGCGAGAGGTCTCGGTTCCGTTCGATGGTGCGATCGTAAAACGGCATCCGAAGAGGCTGCGAATCACATTTTCCGCCCAGGATGCGGAATCCGTACTTGGTGTTCCCAACACCAACACAACCGACTTCCGCGGAGGCCAGCACTTGACGTGGACCGGGACCTCCCACAAGCTTGAAGCCGCCTTCGATTCAGGACGCCTCTATTGCCTCATTTGGAGAGACCTCGGCACTCACCACGGTGAACTGGCCTATCATTCCGAGGATCAATGGAGCCTTTACTAATAATAAGCAGGCAGGCAGCAGGAGGCGGCCGGAAGGGCGCAGAAAGCCGCCTCGATCCAACAACCCCCAACCACTGCCCTAATCGTTGGCGGTGAGTTGATAGATCTTGGCGTTGATGAAGAGGTCGAAGAGCACGGGATCGAGGAGCTGTGACTTGACTTCGTCGCCAATGATATTGAGGGCGCGGTCAACGGGCACGGCGCGTTTATAAGGCCGGTCACGGGCTGTAAGGGCATCAAAGATATCCGAGATGGTCATCATCTTTGCCTGGAAGGGGATTTCATCTGCCGTCATTCGATAGGGGTATCCCGAGCCGTCCAGCTTTTCGTGATGGGCGCGGGCAATCTCCGGCACCCGCTTCAATTCCTTGGTCCAGGGAATCTGTTCAAGGAAGCGGAAGCTGTGAATAACGTGAGATTCGATTTGCAGCCGCTCATCGGAATTCAGGCTGCCCTTGGTGATCGAAAGCAATTGCAGTTCTTCGGGTGTGAGGAGCGGCTCAGTGGGGCCGGAAGGATCGTCAAATCTCCAGCCCGCAATCTCCATGAGCTTTTCCGAGATCTTCTCCGGCAGAACAGTGGGCTGATTGGCTTGCAGGATATGGTGCAGAAACTCGTCGAGATTCTGCAGTTCGCGCAGCTGGTCGCCATCGATCAGCGCGAATGGCTCCTCAAATCCCTGGTTACCGTTCGCCAGCAAATGTTCCACCTTTTTCCGGTAGCCTTCCATTTCCAGAGATTTGCGAATGTACTGAAACCGCTTCTTGATCAGCTCAAGTTGCGGCGGATAGAGCTTCTGCGCTTTCACCAGAACCTCTTCCCGCACCCCGACCTTGCCGAAGTCGTGCAGGATTGACGCATAGCGAATCTCGCGAATGTCCTCACGGGTAAAGCGAACGTCCTTGTAGGGGCCGGAGTCCAGGCGGTCCACTGTTTCCGCCAAGGCAACGGTGAGCTTGGCAACGCGCTCCGAGTGTCCAAACGTGGTGGGATCGCGGGATTCAATCGCCGTCACTGAGGCCTTCACAAAGCCTTCAAACAGCTTTTCAATGTCGCGGTAGAGCAAGTTGTTTTCCAGCGTTACAGCGGCTTGGCTGGCCAGCGAAGATGCCAGGTCCTGGCTTTGCCGCGAGAAGGGTCCTACTTCCTCTTTTACAATTTTGGAGGAGGACAGCTTTACGCCCGCATGCTTCTTGGAGTTGATAAGTTGCAGCACCCCAATCACCTCGTCCTTCTGGTTTTTCATGGGAATAACCATCATGGACTTGGTGCGATAGCCAAACTTCTTATCGAAATCGCGATTGAGCTTGAACGGCAGATTGCGAATCCGGTAGGCATCCTTAATATTGAGGATGTGCCCTGTGGATGCAGCGTATCCCGAGATGCTGGTCGTGTCGATGGGCATGGTGAACTGGCGAAAGGGCACGGAATGGCTGTCGTTCTGCGTCAGCTTGAACACCAGATGTTTGACGCCTCGGTTTTCTTCCACCAGGTAAAGGGATCCGGCATCGGCGCCGGTAATTTCGCGGCTCTTGCTCAGAATCAGTTCCAGCAGTGCATCGGTGTTGCGCTCCGTTGAAAGCGCCACGCCGATCTTATTTAGTGTCTCCAGATCCGATACCGCCCGATGCAGTTCCCGGCGGGTATGATGGTGGGCTTCCTGGGCATGGAGATGCTCAAAAGCCTTTTCAACCGTTTTTGCCAACGTCAGATGCGGTACTTCGTGTGGAAGGACGGCGAAGATATGCGATTTTAGTACGGCCGGCGGGTGCGCATCGCCGTTGATCAAGCAGATTAATTGCCAGGCACCGGACTTGGGTGCGGACTTTTGCAGCCGGTGAAGGTCGCCTTCAGCCGCGTCCACCACCAAAACAGCGGGCAGCTTCCAATCGGGTAGCTTGGCTCCGTTGCGGCTGACGGGAATCAGGCGATAGTTCTCGCCCATCTCGCACGCGTTTACGCTGGCAACACACGGGTCAAAGTAATAAAGATAATGATGCATCGACGTTCAAGATTCCAAATCTCACCGGGGGTAATCCCTCGCTGACCAAAGCCCAGAGAGTAAATTTCACTCCGCCCGCAGCGGAACCCTAAAGTTGCCCCCCGACGCTCTCCCCGATTCTAGCATTGCACACCGCAAAGTTAAGGAATTTCCTGTGGGCGCATTGGAGATTAGCCCGGTCTTTGTGGAATCTTGGTCTTCCAGACTCCCGCCGCAACCCGTTCTTATCGCCAACTGTATGTTACTAAAGTACTAGGACCTTTTTTGAAATTTGGGTAACTCTTTGCCTCCATGCGGTATCTAATAGAGTGTGGTCGATGTAGGGATGAGGAGGATCAGCCATGGATTGGCGGACTGCTTTTACCGAAATTCTTGATTTGGCCGTACTCGCGGGAGCTGCGTTTTATGCTGTCTATGTCTTGATCCGCTATCTTACCAACGGCCCTGGTCCTCGTCCTCAGGTTGATCTGCGCGACCCGGCCCGTTCAGCTGAGCATTTGGCCGTGTGGCTGGGAGTCAAAACTGTTGCTCTCGGCGTTCGCATGGGGACTCCTATTTTTGCCATGCTCTCCGAAGCATCGGCGGATGTTGGCGATTGGTTCCTCAGCAACCTCCACCATGAGTCGAGGTGAGGCTAGGGGCCAAAAGCAAGAAGTTAGAATTGACGAGATAGAAGAGACCAGAAAGGTTTGCTCTCTTGCCACTTGAGTTTTTCCTTGAAGCCCTGACTTCGAATTCCTAAATCCTGAGCCCCAATACCTAATTCCTAATTCTTAATTCCCTCGACTCACGCCTTCGGATGCGTCTTATCATAAACATCAATCAGTTGTTTGATCGACACTTGCGTGTATTTCTGCGTGGTGGCAAGGCTTTTGTGACCCAGCATCTCCTGGATGGCGCGGAGGTCAGCGCCTTCGGTGAGCAGATGCGATGCAAATGCGTGCCGCAGGGAGTGTGGGCTGACCTTTATTTTTACATTCGGGCCAAATGCCAGCATGTATTGTTTGAGCAGGCGGTCAACTGAGCGAGTCGTCAGCCGGGTGCCCTTGGTGTTGAGAAACAAAGCTGTCTGCCCAGACTTTCTCACTTCCATCAATAACTTTTCGCGGACGGGCAGGTACTCTTCCAGCGCCTGTTTGGCCTTTGAACCGAAGGGGACGATGCGTTCCTTGCGCCCCTTGCCGCGCACCAGAAGCATGCCATCACCGTAGTTGATGCTACGCAGGTCGAGGCCTACCAGTTCGCTCACCCGCAGTCCGGAAGCATAAAGCAGTTCCAGAATGGCCCGATCGCGGCGCATCATGGGTTCGCCCTGTGGAATTGCCTCTGCTATGCGGTTCAGGAGATTATTCACCTCCTCTTCCGTCATAATTCGGGGAAGGGTTTTGTCGAGTTTGGGAGTGGAAACTGTGGCGGCGGGATTCGAGGCCAGAACGCCTTCCTTGGCGAGGAACTTGAAAAACGCCCGCACCGCCGCCAACTTGCGCGCAATGGAGGTTTTCTTCTTTTCCCGCTCGAAGAGTGATGAAAGAAACCCCCGAATGCGCAGCGTGTCAACTTTTCCAAGATCCACTTGGGCTGCCGCATTCCTGTCTTTCAGGTAATCTCGAAACTGCAGCAGGTCGCTTTCATAATTGCGAATGGTATGCGGCGACGCATTGCGTTCGTACCGGAGGTAGTTGAGATAGCGGGCGAGGAGTTCATCCATTGGGTTTGTCCGTTGTCAGTTGTCCGTGGCCCGTTGTTGCTGCTCCGTCCCCGTTCTTTCTGATGCAATGGACGACGGACAACTGACAGCGGAAAACGTAACTGCCATGCTCTCCATCCAACCCGCAAAATCTGCGAGCGCCCGCTCGCACTGCTTTTCCCGTCGCGCGCGTTTGTCACGGGCGAGGGCTTTGGGCAGACCTTGGATCGGCGCCAGCAGGTCAAAGGAAATGTTAGCGGGCTGATAATTCGTGGAACTCGCGTGCGTTATGTAATGCACCAATGACCCCAGCGCCGTGGTGCGGGGCGGCGGGACGTAGGGGTCGCCGCGGCGACCGTTCGGCCAAGGGTCAGCGCTGCTGCCCCCCAGATCTTCGGCTGCGTGCGCTCGCGACGCCAAGGCCAGGCCCGCCAGCATGCCCGTCGAGATGCACTCCACGTAGCCTTCGACGCCTGAGAGTTGGCCGGCCACAAAAATCTGCGGTGCGCTGCGGAAGCTCAAGTCCGGATTCAGCAATCGTGGCGCATTGATATAGGTGTTGCGATGGATCTGCCCCAGGCGCAGGAACTCGGCATTTTCCAGGCCCGGAATCAATTGCATAATCCTCTTCTGCTCGGGGAATTTCAGGTGATTCTGAAACCCAACCAGGTTGTAGCTGGAAAAACGCAGATTCTCCGCCCGCAGTTGCACCACGGCGAAAGGCTGCCGCCCCGTTCGCGGATCGATGAGGCCCACGGGTTTCATGGGGCCGAATCGTAATGTGTCATATCCGCGCCGCCCCAATTCCTCGATGGGCAGACACGCTTCAAAGAAATTCACATTTTCGAATTCATGCGCCTGCACGGTCTCCGCACTCATCAAAGCTTCATGGAAAATCCGGTATTCCTCTTCGGTGAATGGGCAGTTGAGGTAATCGTCCCCGCCTTTGCCATAGCGGGAGGCGCTGAATATGCGCTCCATGTTCAGTGTTTCCGCGTCCACGACCGGGCTGATGGAATCGTAAAAGGCCAGGTTATCGGCACCGGTCAATGCCTGAAGCCGCGCCGCGAGCGCGTCCGAGGTAAGTGGTCCGGTGGAAATCAGCGTAAGACTTGCTTCCGGAATTTCGCGTAATTCTTCCCGCCGCAGGTTTATGAATGGATGCCCACTGATGGCCGCCGTAACGCTCTCCGCAAACCGTTCACGATCCACTGCGAGCGCCGATCCTCCCGGCACTGAGCATTCCCGGGCCATACGCATCAGCAGCGAACCCGCTCGGCGCAATTCCTCTTTCAGCAGCCACGAAGCGGCGCCGGGGTTATTCGACTTCAGCGAGTTGCTGCAAACCAGCTCTGCCAGCCGGTCGGTCTTGTGGGCAGGTGTCGGGATGGACGGGCGCATTTCATAAAGCGTTACTGCCACGCCGCATTCGGCAAGCTGCCAGGCCGCTTCGCTTCCCGCAAGCCCTCCTCCGGCGATGATGACGGGTTTTATTCTGTCCTTGATATTCACGCTGGTCCTACCAGCAACCGATTATAACAGTCGGGCCGAAGACCCGCACATTGGGTGACATGTCTGGGTGATGAGGTCTCCCCGCCAAAGCCTGTTGGATGAGGTGGCACAGGCACTCCTGCCTGTGCGGGGGCCAATGGCCACTCCCACCATCAATTGCTCACATGCAGGAGTGACTGTGTCACTGCTCCCCCCCTTTTCATTGCTGTAATCGCGGCCAAGTTTTTCTGTGACCTTTGGGTGAAAGCCTTTATGCCGACTATGACGCTTACAAAACTGTCACACACTCGGTGGCGGGCTTTAGGACTAACGGATAGATTGGCTGCGATAAGCGGCATCGCGCGTCACCTTGTTTTTTACCGTTGCACCGATACCGTTCAGCGCCATTGTTTGTTCTTCTTTTAGGTGCTAGGATACGCGGCAATTCTCTTGGAGTCATACTCTGTGGACGGCGTGTTGGTATTCTTCGGCGCAATGATTGGGCTGGGCCTGACGGCCCTTGTCATCGTTCTTCCCATCGTTGCGTTGGTCAGAGCCAACCGGGCCGCGCGACTAGCCACACAAAACCAGGATAGTTGGCAGAAGTTGACCCAACGCGTCCACGCGCTTGAGACACAATTGCAGGAGGTCCAGCTCCGATCGACGCAACAAGCCTTCGCTCAGGATATGACGCTCCAACAGTTGAAGGATTTGACGACGAAACTGGACACTGTTGCTCCGGGCGCTACGCCCGTGCCGCCGCCAGCCGCCGCCACTGATGGCGAAGCGCCCACAGCCGAACCTCCGCGGCCTGCGGTTGTCGTAATCCCGTCCCAGCCTGCGATCACGGCCCCATTAATACCAGCCAGAACCGCCAAGACCACGGCTTCGCCGCATCCTCCGTCGCCCGTTGACAAACCCCCAACCGCCAAGCCACTGGCGCCGCCAATTCCGCCGCCCACAATGGGCGTCTTGGGAGCGGCAAAATCTGTACCCCAGGAAGCCGCGAAGCGCATTTTTAATCTCGAAGAAATTCTTGGGACCAACTGGTTCAGCAAGCTGGGCGTGATCGGTATTGTGATTGGCGTGGCGCTGTTGATGGCGCGGGAGATGACCGAACTGGGGCCCGCAGGAAGGGTAGTTGGGGGCATAGCCCTGGGCGCAGCCCTTTTGGGTGCAGGCGTCTTCTTTGAGCGGCGGGAAAGGTGGCGCATTCTGGCCCGCGCGGGCATGGGCGGCGGCTGGGCGCTGCTCTATTTCACCACTTACGCGATGGACCACATTGATGCCGCCCGCATCCTTGATTCCGAGGCCCTCGATTTCTTCCTCTTGTTGATCGTTGCCGCGGCCATGGTGGCGCACACCCTGCGCTATCATTCGCGAGTCATTACCGGTATTGCCTTTCTCCTGGCTTTTTCCACCATCAACATCAGCCGCGCGGGTCCCACCAGTCTCCTTGCCAGTGCCATTCTGGCAGCGGCATTGGTCGTCATTGTTCTCAAGAGGGAATGGTACGACCTGGAAGTGCTGGCGATCGTTGCCATCTTTTTAAATCATTACTACTGGCTCCGCCCCATCATCGAGCCCATGCATCGACACCGGCACCCGTTCCCGGAATTTCTTCCCAGTGCCGCACTGCTAATTTTCTATTGGGCCATCTTTCGGGCTTCCTACATCCTGCGTCGGAACCTGAATGAGGCGGACGAGAAGATTTCCACGGTCGGTGCGCTCCTCAACAGCTTCCTGTTTCTCGGTGTGATGAAGTATCAAGCGGTGCATCCGCAGTGGGCTTTCTATGCCTTGCTGGTGATCGGCACGATTGAGTTCACGCTGGGGCAGTTGCCCATCACCCGCCGGCGCCGCACGGCCTTTATCATTCTCAGCACCATCGGCGCCACGCTGGTGGCGGTAGCCTTTCCCTTCAAATTCTCCGGTCTCAGGTTGCCAGTCCTCTGGCTGGGGGAAGCGGAAGCGCTGGTTCTTGCCGGTATTTTTACCCGCGAGATCCTCTTCCGGTGGTTGGGCATTACGGCGGAATTGTTGGTGGCCGGCCACATGTTTATCTACGACACGGGTTACCTGGGTGCGCTGCGTGACGCCAAAGCGACGGACTTCAGTGACCCGCGCCGGGCCACCGCCTTTGGTCTGGCCGCCCTCATTATCTTCGCCAACGTCCATTGGATCCCCCGTCACTGGCGGAATCTACTCAAGGCCGGATTCGAAGCGAAATTCTATCGATTGCAATCCTACCTTGCCGGATTGCTCTTGGTTGCCGCTGTCTGGGCTGTTTGCTCGGAGCCATGGCTGGCGGTCGCCTTGGCCGCCTGCGCCCTGATCCTGGCGGTGGTGGGAGCGCGTTGGAAGATTGACGAGCTTTCGGTTCTGGCCAACAGTTTTGCCCTGTTAGCATTCCTGCGCATCGTCCTCGCCAATTTTGCCGTGGTTGAAGTTTCGTATTTCAATGTCAAAGCCGTCATCTCCATCCTGCTGGCTGCATCCTTTTTGTATGCCGCCTCGCGTTGGATCGCTTTCCCGTCGCTCGCCCGTACCTACAAAATTCCCGAGGCCTATACCTGGGTGGCGACGTTCGTGTTGGCGTTGCTGGCGTGGTATCAGCTCTGGCCCGCCAGCGTCGCGCTGGGTTGGGCCTTAATTGGGCTAGTCCTTTTCCAATTGGGGTATGTGCAACGCTCGGCATCATACCGCTTGCAAAGCTATCTCCTCTTCATGGCGAGCTTCTTCCGTGTCTTCTTTGTGAATTTCAATGCTGAGCAGTCCCCCGGCCTCCTGAGCCCGCGCCTTTATACGGCTCTGCCCCTGGCGTTCCTCTTCTACTTTGTCTACGGTCGGCTGGAGCGCAATCCAGAGGCGTTCCTCGCTACTGACACGCGCCTCAAAGCGGCGCAACTCCACTGCCTGATGGGCACGATCGTTGTCGCCGCCGCCATGCGATTTGAATTGAGTCCTGACTGGATCGCAGCGGCATGGTCAGGACTGGTTTGCCTCTTTGTTCTGACTGCGTGGCGGTATGGCCGGCGGATTTTCCTGGGCCAGGCGTTATTGCTCGCGGCAGCCGTCTTCTTCCGCACCCTGCTGCACAATTTCTATCAGCGCAGTTATTTCCCTCCTCCGACCTTTTTATTGGGAGGCTGGATGACCACGGGAACCGTCATATTGTTGTTGTTTGTTGCCCTGCTGATCGCCCGCCGGTTGAAATTGGCCCGCCCTGAGGGAGCTGCCAAAGAAGGACTGATCCGGCGGGCCTTCGCTGCCATTTATCGAGATCCAATGCACGTGTTCTTTTTCGCAGCCTTCATTCTGCTCACAGGGTTGCTCTTTGTGGAGCTGCGCAGCCGCGGCATGGCCACCGTGGCTTGGGGCGCAGAGGCTGTGGCGGTCTTCCTCTTTGCCCTGGCGCTTAAGGAGCGGACATTCCGCTTAAGCGCCATCACTCTGCTGATCGTTTGTGTCGGCAAGGTCATCCTCATTGACGTTTGGGGTTTGAAGCCACTTGACCGTGACCTGACAATCATCATTACCGGCGTCGCCCTGGTCTCCGTCTCGATCCTATTCACCCGTTATAAAGAAGTCCTGCGAGCGTACTTATGAAGCAATGGGCCGTGTTTGCCCTCACTTTCGTGCTGCTGGCCGCCGCTCTGGTTAAGGTCCAGACGGAGAGGATTGACGCTCCGGTTGGTCCTGAAGCCGTGCTCTCGCTGCTTGCCGATACCGAGCATGAACTGACGCGTATGCCGGTCAGCTTTGCCCGCATGTCGGACTTGGACGAAATCAAGATTGGCGACCAACTGGCAAACGAGTATCGGGGGCGCGAGGATTTCTCCAAGGACGATCCCACAACGCGAGTGGTGCAGGCTTATATCAACCGAGTCGGCGCTCACGTAGCCGTGGGTGCGCAGAGAAAACTGCCCTACCGGTTCCATTACATTTCCAACCCCGACTTTATCAATGCCTTCGCGTTGCCGGGCGGGCACGTCTACATTGGCGGCGGGCTGATGGCCCTGATGGATAGTGAGGACGAGCTTGCCAGCGTCCTGGGCCACGAGGTCGAGCACATCGATCATTATCACTGCGCAGAGCGCGTGCAGACTCAGGCCGCATTGCAGAAGGTGCCACTGGGCGGCCTGGCGGTGATTCCTGTGGAAGTTTTTGGGGCAGGATACAGCAAGACGCAGGAACTGGAAGCCGATCGCGAGGGCACTCGTCTTGCTGTCAAGGCGCGCTATTCTCCTCTGGGCGCGGTTCGGATGTTCCAGGCTTTTGACCAGCTCGTTCATGAAAGGACTCGCCGGGCGCAATCGCCGGAAGAGGAGCTTTCACAATTGGCGCAAGACACCCTGGATGGGTACTTCCGCTCGCACCCGCCGGATTCCGAACGCATTGCCCAGATTCAGGGCATGATCTCAAGCGAACACTGGGAGAACCTGGTCACCGAGCAGCCGCTGGAGGTGGTTTACGTCTATCTGGCGCAAAGGGCGGCCAGGGCCTTGGCGGCAGGGAAATACGCGTCCGCAGAAGCTGCCGCAACCCGGTCATTGACCCTGCATCCCGACCAGATCGATTGCCTTGCCACGCTCACCTCGGCGGAAATTGGTCTGATGGAGTTTCCCGCCGCCCTCGCCAACTATCGCCAGCTTCTGGAAAAATCTCCTCCCGACGCGGCTGCGGTGGGGACCTTTGCCGATCGCGTGGCCATGGACGCCCTCAAGGCTGAACATTTCGCGCCGGCGGCAAAATATGCCTCCGCCTCGCTGGATATGCAGGTTAGCAATGCGCCGGGCCTCACCGTTCTGGCCGATGCGCAGATGGCGATGGGCGATTACGCCGCGGCAGGGGAAACGTATCGGAAACTTCTCAGCCTCTATCCCGAGGACGCTGTAAGCGTCATCAACTACACATCATCAGTGGCGGAGCGGGCACTGGCTGCACATCACTACCCGCAGGCAGCTGACGTCGCGGCCTATTGGTTGACCCTCCAGCCCGACAGAATCGAAGCCCTTAACTTTGAGGCAGCTGCGAGTCTTGCCTTGGCAAATTTCGCCGCCGCCGCAGATTCCTACCGGAAGCTTCTTGGCCTGACTCCCAAGAATAAGGAAGTGGACATTCATCAGGTGTGCAGCTACGCGGATGCTTTGAGTGCGGCCAACCGTGGCCCCGCCGCCGCTCAGGAATTCCACGGCTTCATGCTGTCGGAACGGACGGACCGGAATGCCAAGATCGAAAACCAAATTGAGATCGAGTATGCCGGGCTGTTGTTGCTGGGTGGAGACTCGGGACTGGCGCAGGACTTGGTGGACCTGCCGAGAGGATTGCAGGGCAGTTGGATTTCGCCTGAGCTTCTGGCGCGCCTGGGATGGTGGTACTACCGCTCGGGGAAATATGGTGAGGCGGAGGCCTTTCTGCAACACCTGGCTCAGGTGCGGCCTGGAGACGGAAGCATCCAAAACAACCTAGCCTGGGTGGAGCTGGAACGCGACCAGAACGCCGCCGCCCTCGAGCGATTTACGGGCGTCGTCACAGGGAGATTTATAAGATGGGCAGGAGGGGCGGGAAACTCCTCCGGGCAGTGGAACACTCCACAGATGGGGCTTGCCATAGCTTTGTGGCGGGCACAGAGGGCTGACGAAGCGATGAAGAATTACGAGGTGGCGTCCACGGGCGAACCGCGCTGGACCGTGTCGTTGCAGGTTCAGACATTTTATTCACCCGGCGTGGCCCAAAGCGTCGCCGAAATGCAGGCTGAGAGCGTCAAGCGTCTGGAGGCCAAGAAACGCAAGGGGCAAGCCCCGCCATCACATTGAAAGCGGTGCAGACAAAACGTCACGGCCGTGAATATATTCGACAAAGAAATGCGGTAAGTTTGTCTGACAATAGGATGAGTCTACTTGGGAAACAGCCCCCAGTGTCGGGAATTTGCCCTTTATCCATAATGAGTCCCGGGAAAGTGCCCAATTCCCACACAGAACTTCAAAATCAAACTCTACGACCCCGGCAGCGAAAACAGGTAATCGACGAGCTCCCTCATTTGCACAGGAGGAAGCTCGGTAGGCGGCATGATGCTCCCCGGCGACATCGCTGAGGGGTTGGCAAAATGCTTCGTCACCCATTGTTGATCGCGGCGCAACGAGAGCCCATTCAACGGCGGTCCCAGCTTGGCCCCGACGCCATTCACCATGTGGCAATTCCCGCATCCCTGCGCTTCGTAGATCTGCGCCCCCCTCACAACGTTGTCAGGCACTGAGGCCACATCACTCGCATTGTCCGGCGTCAGCTTTAGTAGGAAAGCCGCCAGCGCGTTCAGGTTCGCATCGCTGAGTTGGATGGGTGACATGTTGCTGCCGGGTACCACCTGATTGGGATTCTTAAAGTACTTGATCATCCACGCGGCATTCTTGTGCACGCTCGCAGTAGCCAGATTGGGCCCGGTATTGGGGGCGCCCCCATCCAGATTGTGACAAGCCTGGCACTTCTCCTGGCGAAAATACCCGAGGCCGGCAAGCTCCTGGGGAGAAAATTGTTTCACCCCCGAGGGTTGTGGCAGAGCGGGCTGCTGCGTGCTCGCTTGTTCCTCCGCAGATGGCGGCGTGGTTTTGATAGCGGCAAGAGTGAGTGCACCCCAACTGATGGCGGCCAGTGTGACGACACCGATGGCGGTAGTGCGCTGCGTGACTTTCTTCAGCTTCCCCCGATCCAGAAAGGGGGCCAGGAAAAGCGCCAGCACCGCGAGATTGGGCAATAGAATAGAGCCCACCGGCTCCAGTGAACCCTTAAAGAATTTCAGAGTTTGAAAGAGAAAGAGAAAATACCAATCCGGGCGGGGAACGTAGGTGAGATCGGTGGGATCGGCCAAACGACCCAGCGGCACTTCCACAAACATGGCCATCGTATACAGAATCACGAACCCGGTGAAGACTGCAATGGTGTCTTTCATCACCTGCTCAGGAAAGAACTTCTTGGTGGGGCCGCTTTCATTGGGAGCGGGCGCCACGCCATGTTTTCGCACGAGAAAAATGTGGAAGACAATCAGCGAGATGATCGCCTGAGGCAGGATCAGCACATGCAGCGCATAGAAGCGGGCGAAGGTGACCACGCCCACGCTTCCGTCGGATCCCAATAGGCGTTTGAGATAGGACCCCAGCAGAGGCGCCGAACCCATGATCTGCGTTGAGACGACTGTTCCCCAATAAGCGCGGTTGTCCCAAGGTAACAGATATCCCGTCAGGCCGAAAGCCAGAACCACCAGCAGCAGAACCACACCCACCATCCAGGTGGCTTCACGGGGTTTCTTATACCCCCCATAGAGAAACACCTGCGTCATGTGGATGACCANNTCATGCTGGCGCCCCAGTGGTGCAGGCCATGGATCAGGCGGCCGGCAGTGACCTCGGTGAGGATGTATTTCACGCTGTTGTAGGCGTCGCCGGGAGTGGGGGCGTAATTAAAGGCGAGTAGGATGCCGGTAAATGCTTGCACCATGAACAAAAACACTGCGACGCTGCCGAAGACCTGGTGCCAGCCGCTGGAGCCGGGAATGTCCTCGTATAGGAATTCTCGAATAGCCGATTCCAAGCCGGTGCGGTGGTCAAACCAGGCAAGGATCTTGCGTTTAAGTTCGATCATGAGGATGTCTCTTTCGATTGGACCACCGGCCCCAACCACAAGCGGGCATTCTCCACTTTGGTTTCAAAACGGTCGAGAGGCCGGGGCGCCGGACCCGACAACACGGTTCCGTCCAGGGCGAACTCTGATGCGTGGCAGGGGCAAACGAAATCGGACTTGCCTGCGTCCCAGTGGTAAGCGCAGCCCAGATGCGTGCAGATCGGAGAAAAGGCTGTCACCGCACCGTCGGCATCCTTCACCACCCATGCTGTTCCCTTTTCGCTGTAGACCTTCCACCCATCGATGTGGGTGCGGCGGAAGGTCATCTCCTCCGGTGCGCCGGGCTGAAGCTGGCTCAGATTGCCTGCCTCCACCCATTCATCCTGTTTGCGCGTTTTGGGGGGAAGGAACAGGTAAAGTGCCGCCGGAATCGTTAGGGCAGCACCAATCAATGCGCCCAGGCCATAAATTACGGCGTAGCCAAAACCCCGTCGAGTTTGCGTTTGGCTCTCGGGCGTCGATTCGATCCTATCTTCCATCACGCGTTCCCCCCTCAAATCTGGTGGCGCAGAACGTCGCCGACCTTCGGCTTAGTAACAAGAGGATTCCCATATAATAGGAAGTCTTCAACAAATTTTGGGATCCCCTGAAATAATCAATCGCTCCATTCGGAGCAATGAAAATACCTTAGAGAGAGGATTGGCGTCAATTGCAAGAGCTAAGCGTTGGTCAACAACCGCCTGGACTGGTTCCGGGTCAGAAGGGCCTTGAGGCGATTTGCGCACCTTTCTTGACCTCCTACGCGGGAATGCCCTACTATGGAAAGTTGTTTGATCACTCGCGAATTTGATGGAAAGTACCTGGCGGGGTAGCTCAGTGGTAGAGCGAGGGTCTCATAATCCCTAGGTCGGGAGTTCGATCCTCCCCCCCGCTACCAAGTAACTGTTGGTTGCTTTTGTTGTTGCAGCGGAAGTAGACAGTAAGCAGCTGGCAGTAGGTGGAAAACTGAACGTCCCCGGCTTCCGTAGTGTCTCAAGTCTAAGCGTGCCGCTTATTTGCATCCGACACCCAACACGAATTCGTATTTGAAGTCGGTGAATCATCCGGCCTGACCCCTACCCTATGCAACCTATCGTCTTTGCCGCTCGCGCCGCAGGCTGGCGGGGCCACGCGTCAAGGCAAAGTGCACCACACCTCGCGGCATTAATCGGATCAACCCAACCAGCAGTTTGTAGCGCCACCCCGGTACCACAAAGAGCTGATTCTTACCCAGCGCTTGCAGCGAAGCGTTTACTACATCTTCCGCTGGCATCCACCAGCCGCCGGAGATGAAATCCCGCTTAACTCCCAAGACATCGTGGAATTCCGTATAGGTGAACCCGGGGCAGAGCGATTGGATGTGCACCCGTGATCCCGAGCTTTTTAGTTCCAGGTAAATGCATTCAGTGAAACAGTTCATCCAGGCTTTCGTGGCGTAATAGCTGGTGCTGCCGGGGCGGGGAACATACGCCGCGACAGACGCAACGTTGATGATGGCGCCCGTATCGCGTGCGGTGAGGTTCCGCAGCGCTGCGTGGGTCAGGCGCATCGTGGCCAGCACGTGGAGTCGGTGCATGGCGTCCTGACTCTCAATGGGCGTTTCAGCGAACCGTCCCAGGCTGCCGAAACCGGCGTTGTTCACCAGCAATTCAAGGTTGGCCGCTCCAGCCAGCAAATTCTCCACGGCTTGCAGATTTGCCTCGTCGGTCAGGTCAGCCTTTAGTGTCGTCACATTAATGTGAAATTTTCCGCTGAGTTCATCGGCCAATTGTTGCAGACGGTCCTGGCGGCGCGCCACCAGAGCCAGGTCATAACCCCGGGCCGCCAATGTCCGCGCAAAGGTGGCGCCGATGCCACTCGAAGCTCCCGTCACAACTGCCAGCGGTTTTGTACCACCCATGGTTTCCTCCCGTTGGAGCCCAATATGAATGGTTTGGGGATTCAATCACCACCCACTTAGCACCAACCACTGCTTATCTCACGCTGTCGGCCCACCGTGCACTTCGACTTCTGCGGTTTCGGCGATCAGGGACTCCGGCTCTGGAAGTTTACCCTTCCAATTTGCCAATCCCCAAAAAATTGCGGGGGTCGTACTGAAAATGCCCGCCACCAATCCAATAGTCCGCGGCGAATGGTATTGGGACGCGATTCCCGCTGCGGTCATGGAGACAATCATGGTGGACCAGGTTAGCGAATCAATGGTCGCAAACACCCTGCCGCGGAATTCATCGGGAATATGCCGAAGCAATTGCGAGACATTCAGCACCGAGGCTACCGCTACACCGGCGCGGGACAGGGCAATGAAAAACAGTGCCGCGCCGAAATTCTGCATCTGGCTGAAGAGCATGTACGCCCCGCCGTGGATCACATAGCAGATGGAAACGGCACGCTTATATTGGAGGAAGCTGATGTGCTTGCCCAAGGCATGGCCCACTGCTCCTCCCACCAACAGGCCCACGCCCGCAAAGCTCCAAACGGTGCCGATGCCGGCCGGGCCGCGGTTGAACACCTGTTCACCAAACAAGGTGAAGAGAATTTGGGCAGCCCCTCCACCTGTGGCCCAGCCCACGTAGATTACGGCAATTCCCAGCAGAAGTGGCGAAGACTGCATGTAACGCAGGCCTTCCGTGTATTCGTGCCACGGCCGTACCACCTGTTCTTTCCCTCCGAGTTCGCGCTTGGCTCGAAAGCCCTTCGCCCGTTGCAGTTTCCAAATGCAGGCCGCTGACCCGAAGAAGGAGAACGAGTTGATGACGAAGGCCCATTGATAACCCAGTGTGGCCGCGCTCAAACCTGCCACCATGGTGCCAATGGTTAGCGTGGTCCACTGCGTGGTTTGAGTCAGGGAATTGGCCGTGTGCAATTCCTCCCGGCTGGCGATGGACGGTAGAATGGCAGTCCGCCCACTGGTGAAAAATGGAGAGGCAAACATCAGCAGCGCGCTGAGGCCATAAAGCAGAGACGTTTGATGGTGGTGGACGGTTAGGACAAATGCCAGCGCCACGAAGGCGCGGATCAGATCACTGGCCAGCATGATGCGCTTGCGGTCAAAGCGGTCAAGGATTACTCCGGCCAGCGGTCCCGCCATGACTGCGGGTACAGCTCGAGACAGCATGATGCCGCTCACCACGAGGCCGGAGTGGGTGGTCTGCATCGCCAGACTAAACACCGCAATATTGTTAAAGTGATCGCCAAACTCACTCACAACCTGGCCGATCCACATATACCGGTAATTGCGGTTTTGGCGCAGAAGTTGGCGGAAATCGTTCAGCATAGTTGTTCTGCTCTACTTCGACTCCTTTCCGCCCTCCCGTGATTATCGATTTGGGAGTATCGGCAGGAAGTGGCGGACTTCGCCAATCCGCCTTGAGTTGCCGAAAAGAAAGGGGGTGCCTGCGGACCTCGATCGCATGTCTGTTCTGGAAGGCACTCAATATTCTACAACAGCATGGCGATCTGCGGTGGTTTCCCGTTCCGGTATTGCTGGGAGTCGTCACGCTTATTGTTGTTGGGCGCCACCCTGTTGGCAGGCCATTACACCGAAGATTGAGGGGCGAGCGGCGCTCGCCCCCGCCGAAAGCCATTCGGCCTTAAAGTGTCGGGGGCCCGACGTTCGGCGGCATATCTCCGGTCAGCGACTTCAGAAATTCCTGGAGGTCGGCGCGTTCCTGCCCCGTCAAGAAATCCAGAGAGTGAATCTCCTTGTCGCGGTAGGGATTGGAATTGCCCGCGCCAATGTAGAAATCGATTACCTCTTTCAGGTTCTTGTCGCTCCCGTCGTGCATGTACGGGGCAGTCAGCGCGATGTTGCGGAGCGAGGGAGTTTTGAAAGCGCCTTTATCCGCATCCACATTGGTGACCTTGAATCGGCCCAAGTCTGCCAATTCCACTTCCCCGGTCATTCCCAACTTGGCGCCCACTCCAAGATTGTGGAATTTGTTGTCGGTAAACAATGCGTAATTATCCTCGATTGTATGACAGACCGCACAATTGCCCTTTTTGGGGTTGCGGAAGACTTCCAACCCACGCTTGGCTGAGGCACTTAGGGCTTTGTTGTCACCCCCGTACATGTAGCGATCAAAGGGAGAGTTGCCGCTTACAATGGTGCGCTCAAAAGAGGCGATGGCTTTCTCCACCATCTCGATAGTGATGACGTCAGAGCCAAACGCCTTCTTAAAGTCTGCACGGTAGGAGGCGTTGGCATTCAGCTTCTGCTCAACTCCTTGCAAGGTGTGCCCCATTTCAATCGGATTCGCCATGGGTCCTCCGGCCTGCTGCTCCAGGCTGGGGGCACGGCCATCCCAGAATTGAGTGGTGTAATACGCGGCATTGATGACCGTGGGGGCATTGCGAGCACCCTTCTGGCCGCGTACTCCGGTGGAAACCGGACGACCATCGCAAAAGCCACTTTGGGGCGAGTGGCAACTGGCGCAAGATACGCTGTTATCCACAGAAAGTGCGGTGTCGTAATACAACCTGCGGCCCAAGGCCACCGTTTCCGCAGTTGGTGGATTGTCGGCCGGAATGGGGACAGGCGGCAGCCCCAGGGGAGCTGTGATTTGAATAGGGGTGCCGATGGGCCGCGCCTCGGGCGGGGGCGCCGGTGCTGCTTTTTGCTTGCATGAAACGAGCACGGAGCAAATTGCCAGCAGAGTGTAAATCAAAACGGGTCTACGAGAACGCATGAAGGTGATCTCCCAATAGTATGCAAACGAACATTTGCGAGGACTGCGGGGCTGCCAGGCTGAGCTTGAGGTTTACTTTATGACTGGACGACCATACCAAGCGTCAGAGGCCGCGAAGGAATACCTTATTTTAGCACAAGAAGGAAGGCGCTGGGGCGTTGGCGCGATAGGCCTTTAGGCACGTCTCCAACATTTTCTCTGACTCGGAAGAATTTTCTCGATAGGTGAAATATTGTCTTAGTCACCTTCGTTTAATATTCCCAGGTTGTCATCTAATTAACTCAAAAATAACAACTTATCATTATTTTAGAGATGGCATTCGATTTGCCTGCTTCCATTCCGCCTATGTCTGCGAGGCAAATCGTAATCAGGAGGCACCCATGTTTGAAGAGCGATTTCCGCGTAATGAATCGCAGGACCCCACCTTAAGTTCAGAACCGCCCCGGGTTGATGGACTCCATGAGCCTTCATCCATGATTTTGAAAGTCGCCGCCATAGCTTTCGTGCTCATCGCAGGTTTCGCTGTGGGCTATGCTTGGCTTCAACATAATGCTGTCCAGCAACTGGCCGCGGAACGCGGAGATCTGAGTGCTTCCCTGAATCAGGCAAAGGGCCAAGTGGACGCCCTGACCGCAAAAGTCAATGCATTAATCGCCGCCCAGGCCCAGCAAGAGGCCGCCCACGTCCAAACCGAGACTGTTAAGCCTGAAGCCGTGAATACTTTTAAAAACGAATCCGTGAATAATGAGCACTTCCCGGCGCATACCGGTGAAACTCCCCGGCATAGGGCTCATCACGTTGTGAATCGCAGCGCTCCCGTTGACGATCCGCGGTGGCAGAAGGTTCAACAACAACTCGGCGACCAGCAAAAGGCATTGACGGATACCCAGAAACAGATTGCTGAAACCCAAGCCAATCTGGATCAGGCGAAAGCTGATTTAAATGGGAATCTGCAAACCGCGCGGACTGAGTTGGGTGGAGACATTGCGCGCAACCACGACGAACTTGTGGCGTTGCAAAAGAAAGGCGAACGGAATTACTACGAGTTCAGCTTTGAGAAATCCCCGACTTTTCACCACACTGGGCCCATCAGCATCGCCCTGCATAAAGCAGACACCAAACATGAATACTGCGATCTGCAGTTGGTGGTTGACGATCGCCAGATTACTCGAAAGCACATTAATCTTTATGAATCTGTCACTCTTCACCCTGAGGGCTACCCTCAACCATTGGAATTAGTCATCAACCACATCGACAAGGATTCGGTGAAAGGTTACGTGAGTGAGCCCAAGTATAAGTCCACCGAGCAGGCCACGGCGCCCACCCCATCAACTACGACTTCTGCTGCCGTAACTCTGCCCGCTCCTGCGGCTCCGTCGGTCAGCTTGGAGCACCGCCAGGCAGGCTCGCAACAGTCGCATTTCTGATTGTTGAGAGGGTATTAGGGTACGAGTTTCAGTTTATCCAGCTCGCCCCCGCACCTCACTCTAACGGAGTGCTTCAAAGTGGCTCAAGCTCCCATCTGCCAGGAAGGGGGCAGGGTGCGGGGGCGCCCCCCCTCTGAAAAAAGCTCTCTTCGCGAGCAGGGGATCTATCTCACAATACGCTGCAATAGCGACATTCAGTCCTAATTTTTCCTCCTTGCAAAATGAATTGCATGTGCTCACCCCGTGATCCCCATCAGGGAACCTGATTGGAACACCGCTTGCATCCAGCATTGAGTGCAGACCAGCTTTCGCACAGTGACACTGTGTCTGAGTCTTGCGGAGGATGACTTATGCAACCCATGATTGCCCTTGGTTCGGTTTGGGGAGTGATTACCATCGTCTTTGTTGGCTTACTCCTTTATCGCCGCAGCCTTACGAAGAAAGAAACGGATTGGATTCCCTTGACGGATTACGGCAATGAAGACAAAGCCATACAAGCCCAAACGATCATCGAAATGAAGACCCGGAAGCTTACGATCCCGATCCGCGCCCTTGGGACGCTTTCGCTGGTCATTCTGCTGGTCCTTCTGGGTGTTTGGATCTACCACACCATCTACACTCCGCCCGCTATGTATCAATAGCGCCGAGAGTCAGCCCTAGTAGGGAAGAATGGGGCGCAGCAGCCTGCGGGCGTTGCGCCTTCTCCCCCTATCGTAAGGTTGGATTGCCCCTTCTAGATGTGTGCTTCCCCTCGAATCACCCCTCATACCCACCGGTAATCACTGGGGGAGGTCGCCAGCAGATTAGGAACTGCGAAATGGCTTATCCGCTGCTACAATCAAGCCGATTCCCTCCACCCTAAGGAGCCGGCATGAACCCAAGTCCCAAATTGCCCCTGCCCACACCAATGACGGCGATAGCTTTCCAGCCGGAGTTTCTGGACTTCAGCCGCGGCATCCATGTGGGAAATCTGGAAGAGAATGAGCGCATCACTCGCATCCTGAAGCTCGCCCTGGAGTCGCGATACCGGCAGGGTTTTGTCACCGAGCGCTGGGGTCGCGGCGTCTTCTGGCAATGGATAGCCTTTCTGCCCCGTGCCGACCGCGAGGCCAAGCCAATTTCATATTCGGTCAGTTTTGGTTGTTCCAAGTTTTTCATCTCCGTGGAGACGGAGGCGAAGGTTTTCAAGTGCGGATTGCAGGTGGAACGCGGCTACGTGAAGGCTTCCCCTGCTTCTCGCGATTGTGAACTGCGTCCTGACTGGGACTGGCACCGGCTGGTGAAGGGTCTGCGGCCTGGCAGTCCCTTGGAGCGCGAACTGCGCCGACTGGTCCTGCGGGAGGGCTTCAGCCTCTTCGCGGGTGGCTGGGAGTCGAAAATTGGGCAGTTCTCACGGGCCAACCTTCCTGGAGTTGTCAAGTTGCGCCGCCTTCTGGACACCGCCCCCGACAATCATTGGGCGGGATTTCAGCTCTATTACCCCATGACGGAAGATGAAGTGCGCAGTGCCACGGGAGTGGATTTGGTAGAGTCCATGCTCGCGGTTTTCAGCGAGGTTACCCCGGTCATGAACCTAACCATGCAGATCGAGCTGTGTGATCACACCCGCCCAGTTTGACCGCTTCCGAACATTCGTCCCAACGGATAGCGACTGGAGTTCTCGCGCCGTTCACTTGCCGAATTCTCTGAAGAAATTCTGCGGTTGAGTGGTCCTAACACCTTCAGCACCGAAGTCCAGCCCCCGTCAAGGAATGGTCGCCAATCGGTTTTCCCGCTTCTCGAAAAATTACTAAAATGACACTATGTCTATTGTTGTAGGCGCTGGATTAGTGTATCATCCGCCAATATCTCCTGCGGTATACGGTGTTTTCTCCGCGATATCGCAGACCTCGGGAGGGGAATGAGATGCTCTCATGGATTGATGACGCTCTTACAAAGTTTCACATCAGTAATGATGAGAATATTAGACTAAAGTTAGACAATTATCGCGCGATGGTTGAGCGCTCAAGCTTGATTGAAAGGATTTATGGTACTTGCCGCGCCATCAATGCCCACGGGCGCGACGGCTTGATCTACGGCCAGATGTTCGCCCGGCCCTATGCCTTGGCCTTTCGAGTGGGGTTCGTTAGGGGAAACACTGAATCCCGTATGTCGTTGGCAATTCTTAACGAAGGTCCCGCTTTGATTTTCTCTTCCATCAAAGTGGAGCCGTTGGACTCGCACGGGCGCCATTATTTTCGCCATTTCAGGAGGCGAAGGGAGAAGTTCATTTGCCGGATTGCGCTCAATCCCGCGGCTGTTAAGGACGCCGAGATTCAACAGTGGTTCACTTATCTCCTGTCCGGGTTAAAAAGGTCATTCAAACCAACGGGAGAGCTGGCTCGCCCCAGACTTCTGAGCAGGGTGTTTTCCGCTGAGGGATCGATCTAGACGCGAGAATGTTTACTGATGCCCTTCGCCGAATCTAACCTTGCGAAAGAACGCGAAGGGCCTCTGATCCTGGTGCGGACTCTGGATCGTTGAATTTACCCAAGCCGTTCGGATGTCTGGCCATCTTCTGCTCACCCCTGTCCTTGCAATTCCCGGCAAGTTCTGCCCTTTCACAGCAGCATTGAATCTCAAGGTCCCAATGAGGGAAGCCTTGAAATTAGGAATAGGCCCATTCTGTTGGGCATTGGTTCCGCCGTCCTGGCGACTGAACGTGATACCGTCAAGTTATCTACATCGTGAGCTTCAACGAGACTCTATGGAATCGGTTCACTTTTCCCCTCAGCCTTTACTCTTGCCCCGTTGCCGTTGCCCCATTTCAGCTCTGGCGCCTGACCCCATCCTCCGCCCGGACAGCGCGATAATCCTCAAATTCATCCGGTTTGAACCTGCTGAACGCCCTTTCAATTGGGCAACGCATTTCTAATAAACGGGTTAGTTCATTCTTATCAAGCCTTTCGAATCGTGGCCCACGTCTTGCATCCAGTCTCTGCGAAAGGTATTGAGGAATTATGCATCAGCTCAAAATTGTCCCCCCCACCGAGAAAAACCTGCCGCCACTTGTGCGCCCTCCGTCACTGGCGCATCGGCACCTGATTTCGCTGCACGATCTCACTCCTGAGGAGATTGACTTCCTCCTGAAGCTGGCACAAGAGGTGAAGGCGAAGCCCGCACATTACAAAAGCGCACTCGAGGGCACAACCCTGGCGATGATCCTCGAGAAGCCCAGTCTGCACACCCGGGCGACTTTCGAACTCGCCATCAGGCAACTGGGTGGACAGGTTCTGACCCTGGGCTGGGAAGAAGTGGGATTGGGAAAGCGTGAAGCGGTGAAGGACGTGGCGCGCACCCTTTCCCAATGGGTTGACGCCATCCTGGCGCGCGTGCAATCGCACCAGACGGTCCTTGAGCTGGCCGAGCACGCCACGGTTCCAGTCATCAACGGCCTGACCGATTTTGAGCATCCGTGCCAGGCGCTTAGCGACTACTTGACCTTGCTGGAGAGCAAAGGTAATCTGGCCAATGTAACTCTTGCCTGGGTGGGCGACGGCAACAATGTGGCACATTCGCTGATCTACGCCGCGGCGCGGCTGGGCGCTCACATGCGCATTGCCACACCCCCGGGGTACGAGCCGGACCGCTCGGTTATGGCCGACGCCAAACGCGAAGGCGGCGATGTGACCCTAATGCACGATCCTGCGGAAGCCGTGGCGGGTGCGGACGTGGTTTACACCGATGTTTGGACCAGCATGGGCATGGAGCATGAAGCCGAGGCTCGCCAGGAGGTCTTCCGTCCCTACCAGGTGAACTGTCCCATGATGCGGCTGGCGGGTCCGCAAGCGCTGTTCATGCATTGCCAGCCTGCCCGGCGCGGCGAGGAAGTGACGGATGAGGTGATGGACTCTCCCCGCTCCCTGGTCTACCAACAGGCGGCGAATCGCCTGCATATGCAGAAGGCCATCTTCCTGGCCCTGCTCTCCTGAGAGGCGCGATGCCCATTGCCGTGGTCGCCATTGGCGGAAACTCCCTCGTCAAGGCGGGCGAGCGCGGCACCCTGCAGGAGCAGCGGGCCAATCTTTCCGTAACCTGTGAAGGCATTGCCGCCGTCATGGCCGCGGGCTACCACGTCGTGGTGACGCATGGCAACGGGCCGCAGGTGGGCGATGCGCTGCTTCGCTCGGAAATGGCCGCGCCGCAGGTTCTTCCCCTCACGCTTGATGCCTGCGTCGCCGAAACCCAGGCCACCATCGGATATCTCCTTCAACAGATCCTCCATGAAACCTTGCAGCGCCGAGGCTTGCGCCGGCCCGTGGTGACCATGGTGACGCAGGTGCTGGTTTCGCGGCGCGACCCCGCGTGGCGCAATCCCACCAAGCCGGTTGGCCCGTTCTATCCCAAAGAAGAGGCTGATCGCCGACACGTGGCGCAAGGGTGGACGATGGTTGAGGATTCCGGCCGCGGCTACCGGCGCGTCGTCCCCTCGCCGGAGCCGAAGGAGATCATGGAACTCGCCGCCATCCAGGGCGCCCTTGCCAATGACGCGCTGGTGATTGCCTGCGGGGGCGGAGGCATCCCCGTGGTCTTCAAGCGCGACCGCCTGGTGGGAGTCGACGCCGTCATCGACAAGGATCGCGCCTCCAGCCTGCTGGCGTGGGAATTGGAAGCGGAGCTCCTCCTGATCTCGACCGGCGTTGAGCAGGTGGCGCTGAATTACGGCACCCCCCGCGAGAAGGCTGTCGCCACTATGACTCCGCTGGAAGCCCGCCGCTACCTGCTCGAAGGCCAGTTCGCCGCCGGCAGCATGGGACCAAAAATCGAAGCCGCCCTCGCCTACCTTGAGCGCGGCGGCCGCTTGGCCATCATCACCTCGCCCGAGCATATCTCCGAAGCGCTCCAACGCATGGCGGGAACGCGGATTGAGGGGACTGAGAGTGGGGAGTTGGGATTAGGGAAAGAGCAGCGGGGTGTTCGGTCTGACTCCAAACCTGCCTGCCGCACGACTTATTGTAAATAACAAAGGGGTAGAAGCTGGAAGTTAGGCGCTGGAAGTTAGAATCCCCGCCCCCACCAATCCCTAACCACTAAACCCTGATCCCGAGTTCCGAGTCCCGTAAAAGCCTACATTAGAGGCTAGTATTTGTCAAGAAGATTCTCGTTCCATTGACTTCCAGCGGTCCATCTGCCGACGCCGCGGGTGATGAACCAACGAAGGCGTTCCACTTCCGTTAATTCAATGTTGCCATTATGTCCATTGACAGAGACTTTCATCCAGCATATAAGTAGTGCGCTTTATATCATTTGACTAGCAGATGGTCGTTAATGCATATGAAGCTTTGTCAATATTCAAGTTGAAGTTTACCCAGGGTGCGAATTCGCCCAGCAATCACATCTTTCCTTTTTTTGATGGCAATCATGGGCGAAAGCGGGACGCGGCGTGGTTTGTGCCCCCGAGTTGGACGCATCCCCAGCGCTTGGGAGCTGCTGCTCCAACACTGACAGTGAGGTGTAGGGAGTTAATTTATGAGCCAGGCACCGCTGTTATTTCTCCAACCTTTTCACGAGGTTCCCAATGCATCGCGCACATTTTTTCCTGATTTCTTCAGTGGTTGCCTGCCTCCTCCTATGCACTAACGCCTCATCCACCCGCGCCCAGAGTTTTGTTTACAATCGAGCCGTATTCGCCACCGGGGCCCAACCGACCGGCGTGGTCATGGCGGACTTCAACGGCGATGGTCGCCTTGACCTTGCCGTGGCGAATTCAAACGACACGACCATCTCGATACTGCTTGGCAAGCCCGACGGGACCATGTCGCCGAAGGCGGACCTTCAATCCGCCCATGGTCCGCAGCAGATCATCGCCGCAGACCTCAATGGCGATGGCAAAATGGACCTTGCTGTAACCTATGATTACGGTTCGAGCGGCGGCGGCCTCCAGGTCTTTCTTGGCAATGGTGATGGAACATTCAAACCTGCGGTCAACTATACCGTGGGGGCTCAGCCAAACGGGTTGGCAGCCGCCGACCTCAATCACGATGGCAAGCTGGATTTGGTGGTCGCCGACGGAGGTATTTCGGTCCTCCTGGGAAATGGCGATGGAACCTTCAATTCCGCAAAACAGGCTTTGACCAATCAAGGCACGATGTGGGTGGCGGTTGCAGACTTCAACCAGGACGGCAATCCTGACCTCGCGGTGACGCTGGTGACAAATACGGGAACCATCCCGTCCCCCACCTCTTCTTTGATCTTGCTCGGCAACGGCGATGGGACGTTTCAGGCCGGGGAAGAGTATCGAACTGGAAACACTGTCAGCACGCTTGCCGCGGCGGACTTTAATGGCGACGGTGTGGCCGATTTGGTGGTGGTGTCTGCAAGCGGACTTCAACTCCTTATCGGAAATGGGGACGGAACGTTCCAAACGCCAACAACGATTCCCACGACGGTGCTCGCGGGCTTCTCCGCATCCACGGTGGTGGCGGCAGACTTCAATCACGACGGCAAGATGGATATTGCCGTCGGCGGCTACGGGAAGGCTTATGTCTTTTTGGGGAATGGGGATGGCACTTTCCAGTCTCCCACCGACACCTATGCCGGCAACTTCCAAAGCGAAATTGCCGTGGGCGACGTCAATAGCGATGGAAACCTCGACATCGCCGAAACGGACTATTCCGATAATGCGGTTGCGCTTCTTCTGGGCAATGGGGACGGGACGTTCGGCCCCGTCCTTCCCCTGCCTTCGCTGCCGTACTATCAAACCGCCTTCCCCTTTCCGCTTACAGCTCAGGGCGGCGCCATCGCGGATTTTACCGGCGACGGCAAGCCTGATATCGCTGTAGGATTGGGCAATACCTATTATTCCGGGGGAGCCCTTGTCGTCTTTCCCGGTCACGGCGACGGGACCTTGGGGGCACCGGTCATCTCCAATTTCAATGCCCAAGCCATGGCCAGCGCGGACTTCAACGAAGACGGTAAAATGGATCTCGCCTTCAGCGATTCCAATGGAGCGGGTGTTGCGCTCAGCAACGGCGATGGGTCTTTTGGCAGTGTAAACCAGATTTTGACGACCCCGGCAACCCCCGCCTGGCAGGTGGTGACCGGCGACTTTAACAACGACGGACATGCGGACGTTGTGGTGATGGCGAACGGCGCGGTGGTCAAACCAGCTATTGCCGTTTTTCTCGGCAACGGTGACGGCACATTTCGCGCCCTTCCCCCTTTTGGGGATGGAACCCTGGGTCCGACGAGCATTTCCGCGGCGGATTTCAATCACGATGGGAAACTGGACCTGGTCGTTACCTTTAACCCCTCGGGATTTGCGGTCATGCTCGGAAACGGCGATGGGACATTCCAAGCACCGGTTGCCTATACAACCATGGACGAACCCGACGCGACGGTAGGCGATGTCAACGGCGATGGCAATCCCGACATTCTGGTGACTGCCAATTCGGACACCAGCCAGGTGGATGTTTACCTTGGCAAGGGAAATGGAACTTTTTCCTCCCCCATCGACTCTGTTTCCGGCCAGGTCTCTGGAAATCTGATCACAGCCGACTTCACGGGAGACGGGAAGCTTGATGTTGGCGTGGTCGGCGGTCTAAGTATGTCCGTTTTGACGGGTAACGGAGACGGGACCTTCAACTCGCCCATATCGATTGACCTCGTCAATCCGCAAGGACTTCTCAATGTGGGTGATTTTAATCAGGATGGGTTGGCGGATGCGATTGGGGGAGGACAGTCCGGCTTTTTGTTCATGGCCAGGCCCGTGATCAGCCTTTTTCCGGGAATCCTGAGTTTTGGAATGCAGGCTCAGGGAACCGTTAGCGCTTCGAAAACCGTTACGGTCACCAATGTCGGTGCGATGCCGGTGAAGATTTCTCAAGTCTCCGCGAGCACGGATTTTAGCGCCGTGAGTCAGTGCGGAGCGAGCCTGGCAAAAGGCGCCTCGTGCACGATCGGGGTCACGTTTGCGCCTTCCGGTCCCGGGCTGGTAACCGGAACGCTGGTTGTGGACGACAATACGCCGGTGGGCGTGCATGACCTCCCGCTGGTCGGCATGGGAACCGGCCCCTCGGGCCAGGTTCCACAGGCCAGTCTCACTCCGGCGACATTAACGTTCCCCGCACAGACGGTGGGAACGACTTCCGCTTCGCAAACGGTCACTCTCTCAAATCCCGGCAACGCGGCACTGACCATTGACAGCATCGTGATCACCGGGGACTTCTCGCAGACCAACAACTGTGGTTCATCCCTGGGCGCAAGCGGAAGCTGCGCGATTCAGGTAACTTTTGCGCCCACCAAGGGGCGCGTTCGAATCGGGACCCTGACCGTCACGGATAATTCGGTCAACAGCCCCGGGGTCGTCACACTCTCCGGCACGGGAAATTCCCCGCACATAGCCTTTGGCTCCACCACGGTTGATTTTGGTGTCCAGATGATCAACACAACGAGCCTGCCCCAATCGCTCACCGTCTCCAATACCGGGCCGGTTCCTTTGAGCATTACCAACATCGCCGTCAATGGAGATTTTTCGCTGGCCGGAAGCGGCACCACCTGTAGTCCAAATTCGCCGTTGGGCGCCGGTGCAAGCTGCGCCATCCTGATGACATTTTCTCCCACGGCTGTAGGTTCTTCGGCTGGAACTCTTACTCTTACCGACAACGATGACGGGGTCGTGGGAAGCATTCAGACCGTGGCTCTCACTGGCACCGGTACGAATGTCGCCGTGAGCCTATCTGCGTCTGGATTATCATTCCCAGTCCAATTGCTGGGCACTACCAGCGCGCCTCAAACCATCACCGTCTCCAACACGGGAGGTACGCCTTTAAGCGTATCGGGTGTGACCACGAGTGGCGATTTCAACCAAACCAACAACTGCGGAAGCAGTATCGGCGTTGGCGGCAATTGTACGATTTCGGTAACCTTCAGCCCTTCGACAGTGGGACCTCTCAACGGGAACCTGACGATTTCAGACGGAGCGACCAACAGTCCTCAAGTCGCCGGGCTGAGTGGGAACGGAGAGGATTTTGCCTTAACGATCTCCCCCGGCTCGAGTTCGTCCGTTTCGGTTCTTCCCGGCGCGACGGCAAATTACACGATCAATGTTAATGAGGAAGGCATCGGTACCCCCATGCTCGCCAGCTTTACTTGCACCGGCGCGCCCTCAGAATCCATGTGCACGATTTCACCGAATCCCTTGCAGGTGGGGAGCGTGGGAGGCATTACCGTCAGCGTAGCCACGACTGCCCCCTCAGAAGCCGCACTGCGGTCGACTCCCAGGAACATCCCCCCTCCATCGGCACGGGGGATTAAGCAGCTGCTGTTCCTCGCCCTTGTTCTTATGTCGGTCGTATGGGCGTTCACATTCGGACGCAGGAAGGGCTTGCAGCGGTGGGGACTCTCTCTGCTTCCGCTGGCGGCGGGACTCGCACTCCTCTTCACCTTGTCAGGATGCGGTGGCAGTGGAGGTGGCGGCGGGGGTGGCGGGGGCGTCCCTGATCCCGGCACACCCACCGGAACCTATACGCTGACGATTACAGGCACAACGGGTTCCGGCACCGCAGTGGTATCCCATGCCGTCACCCTGACGTTGAAGGTGACTTGAGGTCGGGGCGTCAGCTTGGCTTGACGGATGCTGGGGCGAGCCGCCGGCTGGCGCATGGTAGTCCCAGCCCTGCGAATCGGGAAACAAAATGGCAGGCTGGCGCAAAGCGAGCGCTGCTCTGGATAGCGCCGGGATAAACCCGCATGGGGTAACAAATGAAAGAGTCGTGCAGGGAAGGCATAGCGAGCCACCCTGGCCCCCAGCCTTGCGAGGGCGGTCGTGAGGCCGCACTTGAAGCGTGGGAAAGGGGCATCCGCAGGCAGGATATCCAGCTTCGAAATCCGCTGATTTCGGGCGCCGGCGGCGTCAGACCGGCCGGAAGGCAACACGAGGGCGGGCGACAACGCGAGTCCGCACTCGGCCCGAAGGAGTCGAAGACCCCAGGCATGCGGAGAAACTTCATCCCAAAAAGCGTACCTGACAACCTTATCTCCCGCTGACACCCTTATCTCCCGAGGCGAGAGGGCCGTGATCCCCATTCCTTCTCCGAGGGGAGAAGGTGGCCGAGGGACGAGGACGGATGAGGGGTCACTTTCGGGATTCGGGGACAATTAAGAACTAAGAATGAAGAATTCTGCGTCGGAGTGTTCGTTCTAGTTTTCAATTCCTAATTCTTAATTCGTCATTCTGTCCACCCCTGCTTTTCCGACTCCGGGCTGCGGTAGCTGCACCACATTAATTGGCCAATTCTGACGGCTGCAGCATCGCTAAAACCCGGCGACACTGGTGCCAGTCCCATCCACCCAAAAGTCTTGAACCATGCGGCTAAGCGCAATAGCCGGCGGTTTCCGGCGGACTTCATGTTTCAATTGATCAGGGAGGAGTACGAAATCTTGAAGTCACAATTTGTGACTTCAAGTTGGGGCGGGGCGCGGCGCGCCACTCCGTACGCCTTCATGGAACAGGGTGTGGCGATGCTTTCCAGCGTGCTGCACAGCGAGCGAGCCGTGCAAGTCAACATCGCCATTATGCGGGCCTTCGTCAAACTGCGGGAGATGCTGGCCTCGCATCGCGACCTGGCGCGCCGCCTGAACGACATGGAAAAAAGCACGACAGCCAGTTCAAGGTGGTCTTCGACGCCATCCGCGGACTGATGAAGCCGCCGGAGAGACCTCCCCGCAAAATCGGCTTCCGCGCTACAGGCATCTGACGCTGTTCAATCCCGCGGCATGGGCGTGGTCAAGGCCGCGCCCTAACCCCTAATCCCTCTTCCCTTGTCCCATTTCCCGTGCCCCCAGCCTCAAGTCCCGAGTCTCGAGTCCCCAGTCCCAAGCCCCGAGTCCCGAAACTCGCGTTCCCGCGACTCCGGACCTCGGACTCCGGACTTCGGACTTTCCTTTTCCCCAGCCCCCCCCGGCAGTCGGCCCCAACCCCTAGCCACTCCCCACTAACCACTGCTCTTGAGCGGCTTTTTTCTTTGGGTCGTATTGCGAGCCGCGGAGTAGTGCAGAAAGCGCACAACTCCTCGCTACGCCGCTCCGGACGACCTGCTTCGGCCTGCCCGTTCGGATCACAGGCTCTAAAAGTTTTTGTCCATTTTTTGGGCGTGTTCATTTATAATGAACAGCGCTAGATAGTGAACGATAACCTCAGGAATGGAAGCGGGTGGGGGTCGAAAATGGAGCTCCGCGAGACCAAAGCCGAAATCGTAGAAAAGGCCCTGGCGGCATTTCACCGGGCCACCGGAATGCGTGTGGGTTGCGAGCGATTAAAGCCCCGCCGAGACTGGCCTCAAGCGGAGGCAAGGCTGCGCTTGAGGTTCCCGCACGTGGAAGGGCGCTTCCATGCAGAAGTGAAGCCAGCGCTGCTGCTTCAAACTCTCGGCCAGGCGATCGCGGAGATGAAACGGCTTCCCGGAAAAGCCCTCCTGATCACACGGTATGTGAATCCAAACATGGCAGAGCGGCTTAAACAGATGGAAATCCCCTTCATGGATGCCCTTGGAAATGCCTACCTGAACGCCCCTCCTGTTTTTGTATATATGAAAGGTCACGCGCCCCAAAGATTCCCCAGGGAAAGGCCCACCCGCGCTTTTGTCCCCGCAGGCCTGAAAGTAATCTTCGCCTTACTCTGCCGGCAGGAATTGGCTGACGCACCTTTCCGCACTATTGCGCAGACGGCCGATGTGGCACTGGGCACGGTGGCATGGGTTATGGATGATCTCGTCAGGCTCGGCACCCTTCTGGAAATGGGCAAACGCCGGCGCAGATTGGTACACAAGCAACAATTGCTTGACCGCTGGGTGGCAGCATTTCCCAACCAGTTGCGTCCCAAACTGCTGCTGGGAAGGTATGCCGCGCCCGATCCGAAATGGTGGGAGCATGTGCGCATTGGCGATTTTCGCGCCTACTGGGGAGGGGAAATAGCCGCCGCTCGCCTTACCGGTTACCTGAAACCGGAAGGGGCAACGGTTTATGTCCGGGAACAGCCTGGAAAGTTCCTGGCGGCAAACCGATTACGGACAGACCCCAGAGGAAACGTCGAGGTGCTAAAGGCCTTCTGGGATGCAAAGTGCGACTGGACCGACACCACCGTCGCACACCCCCTTCTCGTTTACGCCGATCTGCTGGCGACGGGAGACCCTCGGAACATTGAAACTGCAAGGCGGATTTACGATGAGCAACTTGCTGGACTTATCCGCGAAAGTTGATCCTCTTTTCCCCGGCCTCTTTGCAACACTGGGCGAAGTGTCGGGGTCCATGGGCGTCCCCTTCTTCGTGGTGGGCGCGACGGCAAGAGATCTGATCCTCGGCCTCGGCTACGGGTTGCCTGGCAGGCGTGCCACAATGGACGTTGATCTTGGTATTCGCGTCGCCGGTTGGGATGTGTTTCAGAAACTGAAACAATCACTCATAGCCACTCGACAATTCACCCAAACCCAGTTGGCCCATAGGTTGAAGTACCGGGAGGAATTGCTCGTTGACATCTTGCCCTTCGGAGAGATTGCCAATGCCAAAGGAGAGATTCGCTGGCCACCCGGTGAAGATGTCGTGATGAGCATGGTGGGTTTTGAGGACGCTTACCGGGCGGCGCTTAGAGTAAGAGTCAGAGCCCATCCGCCTCTCGACATCCTGGTGGCGTCTACTCCCGGCTTGACGATTTTGAAGCTTGTCGCGTGGGCGGACCGCCCTCCGGAAAGGGATCGAGACGCAGTAGACTTGGCGCACATCCTGGAGAGCTACCTGGATGCAGGCAACTATGCCCGGCTACTCGAAGCCCACGTCGATTTGGTGGAAGTGGAGAACTTCGATTACGTACGCGCAGGCGCCAGATTGCTCGGACGCGATGTCGCCAGCATGGGAGAGCCGAAGACAATCGAAAGAATCAGGGAAATTCTTGCCAGGGAAACCGCCGATAATGGTCAGTATCAGTTAATTCAAGCCATGATGCCGGCCCGGGGTGTTTCCGATGAAGTGTGGAAAAAATCCTTCGATGACATAATGGGCCAATTGCGGCAGCTTCTGATCGGCATAGGGGACCGATAACATGGGCGCCTTAGGAAAGTGGCGCAGACTCACGCGCAGCTTACGTTGGTCTGCGGCTTTTCGGGGGCGATGGGTGAGCGATTCATGGCGCGGGGGGACGATGGGGAATGGCACGCCTGCCCCCAGTTTTTCCTAACCTCTAACCCCCAACCCCTAATCCCTGTTCCGTATCCCAAGTCCCAAGCCCATAGTCCCGAAACTCGCGTTCCCGCGACTCCGGACCTCGGAATCTGGACCTCGGACTCCGGACTTCGGAATCTGGACTTGGGAATCCGGACTCCGGACTCCGGACTTTCCTTTTCCCCAGCCTCGAGTCCCGAGCCCCTAGCCCGTATTGCGAGCCGCGGAGTAGTGCAGAAAGTGCACAACTCCTCGCTACGCCGCTTCTCGACCCGGAAAGTACCGACCTTCACTTTTGTTTGGGTTTGACAATTGGACACCAAGGTAACCGAAGTGGGGAGATCGCAGAATACCGGGAGGCGTTGCGGCTCGACCCAACATATGAGCCAGCACAGCGAAATTTAGCCATAGCACTTGGAGGGAGTGGCAAGAGATTGATCGTCGTTCCCAAGTCAATACTGGATCGAGAGTCCGCCATCTTACCACCGGACGAACTCGCAAAGCTCGGGGGGTCTTGTAACTGGGAGAGTTTTGGTAGTCTTTTATGTAACATTTATAACGGGTCAAGCTGGAACGTAGATGAGGTGACCGTTCAGATCACGGTCAAAGACCATGACAAGAAAAAGGGCGACACTATTGTGCTGACGAGGCGGTACCGCTTGAGCAGGAACCAGCCGCACTCCGCCGATATGGAGCCATTGAAATCCTGCGAGTTTTATGCTGACTTGGGATTGTTATTGTCCGATAGTCAGCGCTGGGAGTGGTATTTCGTGAGCGCCACAGGGCACCCACTGTCCGGTGAATGAGAAAACACGTGCCGCGCCTTCCCTTGCCGCAGCAATTCGCTGTTTGCCAGCCTTAGAGCTCCCGGTCATTTTCCCTCGCACGCTAATTCTCTCTTCAGCAACCTCCCTGCGGGACGGAGGATTGTGCAGGCGGGAGGGGAGGCGGCCACCGCCATCGGAAGTGATCGACGGAAATGAGGACTTGCAGCCAGCGGCGCTTCTCCCGTGCATATGTTCCCCATGCAAATAGCAACGCAGTGACAAGGCCAAGCCCTAAGTACCAACCTCTGAGGAGTGTGCACTGTGTCCAACAACCATATCGATTGCTAAGAACGAGAACCAAGAAAAACACAACCGGCAACAGGGCGTGACGACACAGCTTCATTTCCGCCTGGAAGCGGTGCGCGTGGGCAAAGACAAGAGGCTTTTCCGTGCCTTCCAGGATTAGCCAGTCCCATGCCGCGTCACGGAAAGGCTTCAATCTCTGGCCTCCTCTCGAATCGGGGCGCGATCCTGGATTAAGCCACATGTAGTTATCGTGGGCGCTCTGAAAAGCTCGATTGGATACCAGCTCGGCAACACAACGGAAGCCCGGAATGTACCAAGTCACCTCAAGTAGAACACCGATTACATATGCCGTTCCTGCTATGACTAGCGGCGCGATTACGGTTCCCCACCCCACTGTGAATAAGCTCCCCCACGCCTCCGGCATCCGAAGTCCGCCGTATCGGAGAACGGCAAGCACCATTACTCCCGGGATGATTCTGGCAAGAATATCGTAGTAGAAAAACGGAATTACATCCCCCATTGATCCTACCTCCGTGTCTCCCCTTCGGTCCCATTATCCGTCATCAGGGCTGTAAGCCACGCACTGATTTTGTGACGGTGGGCCCTCACCATTATGACGAACCTACTGCCAATTTCTAAGGCGAATCGGCGCCGGTTACCTGAAGATCGCACAACCTCAGTCGCTGGCGCAGACCTGTTTTCGTGTGTCTGCGGCTCCTCGACCGTCCCCAAGTGCCGCGGATCAACAAGACAAGTTCGCGCTACGCTTGCTGAGCCACTAAGTTGACTTAGGCCTATTATCGGGATGAACTGGAAAGCCCCGGCGAACAGGAAAGAACTCATTGGTTTTGTTGTCGTAACGAGCAATAAGGGTGGGGTCGAAGCCTGGTCGCGAGGAAGTGCTCTGGGACCAAACCAGCCCGCAATGAAGGCACATCCAGACTTGATCATCGGGTCCAGCCAATGCAGCCATTTCAGATGGGAGACCCAGAGTCGCTCGGTTCGTTCGGTCCAAGGAAGCGATGTCTGCCCGGCAGGCGATGCTTGGACATCGCGGTTCATATGCCCTTCCACGTGCCATACCGAGAGAATAACTCGTCTCGGTGGGTGAATCAACTAAGGCGTGGGGCAGCGCGGCACGGAATCGGCAACGTCGAGGGCGGCTATTGCTCTTGTGACAGTAAGCGTTTTCTTCGATGACGAACCCACGGTCAATTCCCAAGACGAAATGGCCGTCGACACCTCCGGGTCACACAACCTGAGGCGCCGTCCGAACTGTAATCTCTGCGCTTGTGACCGCGGGAGCTCCCGCCGGGACGCGGCCTTGTTAACTTCTGAATTCAACGCGAGGATGCAACAGGAATTGCTCCAACAGTGTTGCCCGGGAGGCAACGGGTGAGGAATCGACTACGCTCGGAATCAGGCGAGAAAAGGCGCGACAGATCACGCATTGTACTACCCTTGCGCCTGACTTTCCGATAAGCCCTCGCAAAATGCGGCCCTCCTTCTACCTGACTGCTTGGTTTCGTGGCAAGCTTCCCGGTCGTTCCGACCGCCGCCCCCAGTCCTTCGCAGCTTCATTGCTCCGGTTCGGACCCGCCACCCGCCATTAACTGACTTACACAAGGACACAGGCTGGGGGAGAGAGTGGGATTCGAACCCTGAGTGCGTACTGATTACACACAACTTATTGATTCTACAAAATCGCAGAAACGACAAAAACGGGCAAATCGCCAACTTGAGGGACACGGCGGGTACACGGACGCCCCGATTTATTATTTCGAGTTACCATTTTTTTCCTTGCGTTCCTCCGGTGGAAGTGGGGAGCCAGTAGAACGTCCAGAGGTCCCACTTACGACCGGTCCAGCCGGACCGGTAGAACGTCCGGAGGTGGCACCGACGACCGGTCCTGCCGGGCCTGTTGAACGTCCGGAGGTCGCACCGACGAGTGGTCCTGGCTGGACGGTGGAACGGGAAGGGGTCTTCCCACCTAAGGCCTCACCAGCTCGTTCCCACAAGGATGCCCCATCCAGATACACCGTTTGCCCCGTGCTCCATGGTCGCCTCTGCACATCGCGAACCAGTTCCAGAACCTCCTCGAGAATCTCTCTGTCCGACCGATGGGGTGGCTGCGTCCCGGTGGTGTGGAGTGCTATCGATTTCAGGCTACGTTCTAAGTCGGGCCACCATTTTTCGAAGACTGCGTCAAGTTGCTGCTCTGTGAGGTTAGAGGTTTGAAGTGCCCGATGGAGGGTATGGAACAGTTGCTTCGTGTCGTCGTGTCCGTGAATGGTGGTTTGAAACTGTGACAGCGGAAAACCGAGATCGGAATTCTTGACGTTGAACAGATAGGGACAAACATAGGCACTCTGAGTAACCGTCTTTGAAAGCGCCCCTACCTCAAAGTGGATCGAGGGTGCGGTCAAGTTCTGGGGCGTTACGCAGATGATTCCGATTTGTATCCCCTTCAATTGATCGGCAAGTTCGCCAAACCACGGAGTACCTTTGGGAATATCCGCAGAGGACATCCACGGCTTTGCGCCCTGCATCGCCAGAGGAAGCCAGTTACGCCACGCCTCGGCAATTGCTTTGCTCACATTTCCAGACCAGCTTAGAAAAATATTGTATTCAACCATTGAAGACAACTCCTCCAAGGTCGCTAGGATACTCCACGACGCGCCAGCTTGACCAGCGAGTTAAATCGGGGAATAGTTCTCGCCATCGCAAGGACTGTGCGTTTGGCAACTTCTTTTGGC
>PLSX01000089.1 GCA_003165315.1 Acidobacteriota bacterium | reverse complement strand
GAGGGTTTTGAAATAGCTTCTAGGACATTGGGGACGCCATTTTATTTAACCAAAAGTGTCCCTGATTTCCGTGTCTCAATTTTGGGGTTCACTCCAACTCCTAACTCCCGACTTCTGTCTTCTATTACTAGGAGCGTTTTACACAGAGAACACGGAGAGTGCCGGCTGTTGCCGAAGCCGCGCTTCCGGGGCACGTCAGCACCGATTTCAGGCGGCGCTTCCATCGTCTTGACATGGCTCCAAGGCCACTGCTAGTGTCATTAGGGAATAGGCAGGATGAGGAGTTCTGGTGATGAAGCTGCGAAAAATCATGATAACAGCCGTGGTCACAGCCGCGTGGGCGGCTACATTGGCCGCAGCCCCGCAATCCGACAAGCAGCCGGTGGTATCGAGCACGGGCCGGTTCGGCGACGCCAGCGCTATCGCCATCAAATACAGAGACTATCTCTTTGGGATCGTGAAGGAAGTCAACGCCAATGAAGTGATTCTGTCCAAAACCAAGTTTGGTGTGGACCAGCCATTCAAATTCACCAAGAAAACCAAATTCACCACGGATGGCAAACCCAGTTCGTACGATAAGATCAAGGTGGGCGAGGGGATTTACATCGACGTCGACACTGATAAGAGAACCGGCGAACAGATCGCCAAGAAGGTTGTCAGCGGCGTGGATATGCCGAAGCTCCCGTCGGAGCAGTAGCCGGAGATTAGAACGCTTTGGAAATTGGATTGAAGGCTACACTTGCCCGCTGCGCCCGCTGGCAAATCTCCAGTTCCAATCCAAAATCGCAGACCAAATCCCAACTTGAAAAAAGGCACCCTGATTTATAATCCGGTTGCGGGGCGGCGTCCTGCCAGGCGGGTGCATGAAATCCGCGAGGCCGCCGCGGTGCTGCGTCAAGCGGGGCTGGATATCGAACTGGCTCCCACCGAGCGGGCGGAAATGGCGCACGAACTGGCCCAGGCAGCGGTGGCCAACGGCGCTGATGTGGTCTTTGCCTGCGGGGGCGATGGGACCATCAATGAGGTCATCAACGGGCTCGCGCCAGGCACTGTCCCGCTCGGAATTCTGCCCGGCGGCACCGCCAATATTCTCGCGCATGAATTGCGCCTTCCCCTCAATCCCGTCCGCGCCGCGCGCGACTTCGTCCGCTGGTCGCCGCGCCGCATCGCTCTGGGGCGGGCACTCTGGACGGAGCCCCCTGCGCCTGGCGAATCCGCCTCCAAGGGCTGCGCCCGCTACTACGTGAGCGTGGCCGGAGTGGGGTACGACGCGCACGTGGTGTACAAACTTTCCGCCTGGCTGAAGAAGAACTTCGGCGTGACCGGTTACGTCCTGGAAGCGCTCCGGCAGTATGTGCTCTACTCCTTTCCGAGATTTTCCTGCCGCTTGGACGGGCTTGAAAGGCAGGATACCTTCGCGGTAATTCATCGCACCCGGCTCTACGCCGGTTGGCTGCACATGGCGCCCTCGGCTGACCTCTTTGCCCCGCATTTCGCCGTGTGCTCATTCCCCAGCCGCAACCGCATTCGCTACCTGCTCTATGCGCTGGCAGTGCTGACGCGCCAGCATTTGCGGCTGAGCGACGTTTCTCTGGACCATTGCGAAAAAGCGGTTTGTACGGCCATTGACTCCTCTGAAACCATTCGCTTTGAACTGGATGGTGAGATAGGTGGCGCGCTTCCCGCAACTTTTGAAATCGTGCCCGACGCGCTGACGCTGTTGGCGCCCTAGAGTTTCATGTCCGAAGTCCGAAGCGGGCGGACTCACAGATTTCGGACCTCGGACTTCGGACTGTCTTAGCCATGGACAACCTCACCCACACTCTGACCGCCATTGCCATCAGCCAGACTGGGCTGAACCGGAAGACTCGATTTGCGACGCTGACCTTGATTCTGGCCGGTAACGCTCCTGACATCGACATAATTGCAGGGCTCAAGGGAAGCATCGCTTACCTGAAGTATCACCGGGGAATTGCCCATTCGTTTGTCGGGATCATCGCTTTGGCTTTCCTGATCTGGGGGATGGTGTGTTGGCTGGGCAGGAGGGTAAAACCCAAGCCCGGCCTTCCCCTCAACCCGCGCTGGCTGCTGCTTGCCGCCCTCCTGGGAACAGGCAGCCACCTGCTGCTCGATTTTACCAACGCCTATGGCGTGCGCCCCTTGCTTCCCTTCAGCGGACGCTGGTACGCGTGGGACATCATGTTTATCGTTGATCCTCTTCTGCTCGCCGTCTTCATCCTGGGGCTGGGCTTGCCATGGTTGCTGCGCCTGGTGTCAGAAGAAATGGGTGGGCGAAATACGCGGTTCTCTTCGGGCGCAATCTTTTGCCTGGTGGCAATGGCGGCGCTTTGGGGAGTTCGCGATTTCGCCCACCGCCGCGCCCTCAGAATCCTTGACAGCCGGGATTACGCTGGAGAATCGCCGCAACGACTCGGTGCATTTCCGACAATGGCAAATCCTCTCACTTGGACGGGCGTGGTTGAGACGGAAAGTTCCTTCCACGTTGTCAACGCAAGTGCATTCGATGTGAACGCTGCTCCAGTCGAAATGGGAACATTCCAAAAGCCTGCGTCATCACCCGCGATCACAGCTGCAATGAGGACAGAAGGGGGAAAGGTGATGCTGGATTTTGCCCGCTTTCCCTGGGCGCAAGTGAATGAGAATGACCAGGGCTATCAGGTTAGCCTGGGCGATCTGCGGTTCTATAACCCGTCAGCTCGATCACGAAGTTTCACCCTGGAGGTTGACCTGGACAAGAACTTTCAGACTCGATCGGAAAACTTCTATTTTGCCGCACCCCCGGGAAAGTGAGATAAGGGACAAGCGACAAGGGACAAGGGAAGGTTAAAGGATAAAGGGTGAAGGAGGGAAGAGCTACTGCACACGCCCGACCCTTCGCCCACAAAGGGGAAGTTCGACACAAGCGCAATGGTCTCTTCATCCTTTACCCTTCAGACTTTATCCTTTAGCCTTTGCCACCCATCGTTGCAGTAGCGCCAGGCCAACAATCACGATCACGATGGCGAGCGACGCCCAGCCTAGGTTGTGTCGTACATAGTCCTGGGCCTGCGCGCCATAGCGGGCTCCCAGCCACGCCTCTGCGCCAAATCTCAGCCCCCGCCCCACGAGCAGCGCCAGGCCGAAGTTCAGCGGGTTGACCCGCAGCACGCCCGCCGTAAGTACAAAAACCTTGTAGGGAGCGGGAGGAGGCAGCAGTGACGCCACCAGAATGGAGAGGAAGTCGTTACGCTCGAGCCAGCCCTGGGCCCGGATAAGGGATTGGGGCGTTGTCTTGCGGAAGAAGAACTTTCCCCCGCCCCGGGCGATCCCGTAAAGCAGGTAGGCGCCGCCGACCGAGCCCAGCGTGCTCGCCAGCGCATAGAGCGGCCACAAGGCGGGGCGCTTGCTGGCCATCACAATCAGGGCCAGATCGTTTACCACCGGAAACGGAACCAAAGAGGAGTCCAGGAACGACATTGCGAACAGCCCCCATCCTCCGTAAAGGACCAGGATGTGGCCAAGTTTTAGACTTATGGATTTCAGCATTTTCCCCGCTCTTAAGATAAGACCCCCAATTGTAGGTTGGGGAATGGTGCTGCGCAATGCTGAATGGTGATGCGCCTGGCGCCGGGGGGGAGAAGACGCCTTTTAGGGGTATGAAGTTGTCTGGATTATTTGACTGGACCCACGGCGTCAAACTCAAGTGAGACCCGGAATCCCCCCACCTGTCAGAACGTCGCCGTGCCACGACGCCACACAGGTGCCGCTCCGCCGGCCAATAGGCTTGACGCGCGTCCGCTGCCGACTTAGCATGAAAGATTGCCGTTTTCTCAAAATTCCTCACTGTAGGACACAGGGCGAATGATCGACCGTATTACGGTTCGGGGCGCGCGCCAGCACAACCTGAAGAACATCAACGTCGAGGTGCCACGCAACACCTTGACGGTGGTGACAGGGCTGAGCGGGTCAGGAAAATCGAGCCTGGCATTCGACGTCATCTATGCCGAAGGCCAGCGCCGCTACGTGCAGACGCTCTCCGCCTATGCGCGCCAGTTCCTTGACCAGCTCGAGCGGCCTGATGTGGACACCGTCGAGGGCCTGAGCCCAGCCATCTCCATCGAGCAGAAGA
>PLSX01000236.1 GCA_003165315.1 Acidobacteriota bacterium | reverse complement strand
AAACGAGCCTACAGCATAAACCTACGAAAGGGGACAATTCGTCATGTGGAGAGTTTGGAAATTCCACGAGACAAATCCTCCGGATTTGCCTCTTGAGAGCGGGTAGCAGGAATGTAACCGAAGCGCGGAGGAACGCGTAGTGTGCGTCCCTCCATGGTTCTTCCCAAATACGTGTGGTGTTCAGATGATGTTCACCCGAGGCAGGCGCCCATGCAGGAATCACTCCATGGTGCGGTGGGGAGGAGCGAGTGAAGTGGATGCGAGTGGAGAGTCTGCGGAACAGCTCTTGTGGGCCAACCCTGTCCCGTAGAAGATCAGGTAGGCGGCGCCGACTGCAACCGGGATCCAGCCAAGCATGGCGAAATAGGGTTGAATGTCGTGTCGAATGGCCGACCAGGTGACCCCCACTCCGATCAGGATGCCGGGCAACCCCCAGAGCAGGCCGCGCAGGACATATTTTTGCGGCGAGAGATGGCCCCCCGTCTCCTGAGCCAGCAAAGGAGAGATATCCAGCCCCTTTTCCAGGGCTAGGCGAATGGTACGTTGGCGCTGGTTGTAGCGAAGCAGTCTAAAGCCGAAAACAATCAGGACGATAACGACAGGCGACCCGAAGACGGCGATGATTCCAAGAATGTCTTCCATATATTCCTCCCGCTGACGATCAAACCATCCGGCCGCCAGCACGCTTGTGAATTTGTTACATTCGTTTAGACCGGAATGCGTGCGCAAATGTTTCAGCGTCCACTTGAAACATTCTGGCCATGCCCGCGAGTCTAAACCTTTGAGGGAGTTTCGCCCGGGGGTTGAGCAAGTCTGGTTGAACCCATCCAGGAGGCTGTAGACCTACCCTGATGAACATGGGATGATGATCCCCACCTTGGATAAAGGCGTCTGAGGCCTGGTTGGATGCGGAAGCAAGGCTATGGATTCGAAAGACAGCACCTTTGAGCAGTTGCTGAAAACGCATGAGGGCAAGGTCTTGCGATTGTGTTATGCAATGCTGGGCAATCGGGCGCTGGCGGAGGAGGCGGCGCAGGAAGTCTTCCTACGCATATGGCGGGCGCTGGGAGCATTTCGAGGGGAGGCTTCGCTCTCCACATGGGTCTACACCATCACCCGCAATGCCTGCCTTACCGCCATCGAAAGAACCAGGTCAGCGGCGGCAGAGTCCCTAACCGATCCGGATATCTTGCGGAGAGTGCAGGCGCGGGAATTGGAGCAGTCACCGCGCGAACCGCAAACCGATGCGCTGGCGTGGCTGGCCGAACTTCCCGAACCGCAGCGTCAAGCGCTGACGTTGTTTTATCTGGAAGAGCGATCGTACAAGGAAGTCGCGGCCGCCCTGGGGGCGCCCATGGGCACGGTGAAAACCTGGATATGCCGAGGCCGCCGCGCCTTGGTGGAAAGAAGGCTTCAGGCTGAGGTGATGGAAAAATCGAGGAGCAGAACATGAAGTGCGAAGACTGGCAGGCATTGATTCTGGAACGGGAGCAATTGGGGGCGGGCCAGCAGTTAGGTTTGGCTCAACATCTGTCCAGTTGCGATGACTGCCGGGTGTGGGCGCAGGCGCTGGCGGAAATTGACACGACTCTGACAACGCAATTGAAGGCAGAGCTGAATCCCTCCGCATTGCGTCCGCGAATCTCGCGCGCCGTGGCGCGGGAGCGAAGATTGCTGACAGGATTGCCGGAACTTCTGGACGCATTGGGCTGGAGCGCTCTGTGGATTCTGGCGATGGCTGAATTGCTGCTTTGGACCAACGGGCGGGGCTGGATCGGCAATCACCTCTATTGGTTTGGCGCGGGGACACTGGCCGCAAGCCTGGCATGGGCCGGCCGGGTCTTGTGGAAAGATGAATCAGAAACGCGCCGATTGCTTTGAACAAACTGGGGATATTTTACTGCTTTCGGGATGGCGTGAGGCTTTGAATATCGACGAGTGGTCATTTCACGAGCTTGGGGTGATTCTTTGCAATCCAGCTTTCAACCAATTTGTAGAACTCGTTCGCCCTGGCTACAATCTCATTTGCTTCCGTGTCGCTAGCCACATGCGATTGCATATAGTCGATCTGGTTGCGTTTGCGGCGGCAGGTTTCGAAGTAGTCCGTAATGCTCTCGGCCGATTTTCCCAGCACGCGGGCAGCGCTCTCCAAGGAAATCCTGTGATGCCCAAACTTGGCTGTGATTCGATAGCCAGCACATGCAATTGCCATGTTCGCTTCCTGGAGCGTCGCGTTGTATGCGGTGGCGAACCGGCGATCCGAGGAGAGTATCGCCACAGCGGAGTCTGCCAAATCGCGGGCGATCAATTCCCGCATGTTGTCCAACTCCTGTTTGGAGGTGGTGTGTTTCTGGGCGTCTTTATTTACCAATAATTGCGTCCAGCTCACGTCCGGTTCCTTTGACAAACTGCTTTGGGCGCTTCAACACTGCTGTCAAGAAATGATCCTTCTTCTCAATCTTGCTACAAAATTCTTCCGTCGAATACGTGGTGGCATTCAAGTCGCGGCCAAGGGTCCGCTCAGCCTTTCGAAGCGCCGGAGTTAATTCTGATAAGCCAACCTGTCCTATAACCATTAAGTCGATGTCACTGGAAGCGTGCTCCTCACCTCTAGCAACTGACCCATAGATGAATGCGCTGGCGATTTCTTGCCCAAAAGGCGCCAGGATGTGCTGTAACGTAGGAATGATTCCGGCAGTCTTTTCGACGATTCCCTGCAATTCACGGTAGATGGGTGAGCGCGTCTGCGCTCTGAAATAAACGCGAGTGCCCTCTCGCCTCTGCTCCAAGATACCGGTTTCTACAAGGGCAGAGAGCTCCCGCTGAAGACTGGAAGGCGAGGTTTCGAGGAAGCGGGCGAGTTCCGAAAGAAACCACCACTTCTCCGGCTGAGTCAGGGTGGCGGAAAGAACCCCCTGCCGGGTTTTCGGGAAGAGCCCATCAAGAGTCGCGCTGTTACGCATAATGCGTAAATTATTACGCAATTTGCGTAAATTGGCAAGCCGGCAAATATTCCCCTGGGGATAACGAGAGAATCAACCCGCTCCGTTTTGGTTCCCGGCGTTGAATTAAGGGTTTTCGGCTCCCACACGAAGCGAAAGCCGAAATAATCTGACCGGGGATCGGATTGAATACTGTGCCGGCGCCTCCTCCCTATAAGCGTGAGTAGGGCAGCGTCGGCCCCCGATAATACTCCAAACGCGCTTCAAATGCCCAAATGGACATTATCCTGCCTCGGTGCAGTGGGGCGGCATTTCACGGTTCTTGTATTGCCGACGCGGCCTTGGTAATTTATCCACTTGGGTATTTTTGAAAGGATGGATTATGAAACATTCAATCATCGTTCTTATTTGCAGTTTGATTTCTGCCGGAATTTTACTGGCGCAGACGGAATCGACGCAGACTCCGCCACCGGCTACAACCACGCCAAAGACTGCGACTACCGCCAAGACAGGGTCATCCACCGCCACCACGCACAAGAAGACGTCAACAACCGCCAAGCCCGCCACCTCAACCACCACTACGGGCAAGACGGCAACCACCACCTCACCCAAAACCAGCACTGCCAAAACGGCAACTACTAAGACCACGCCAACAACCACGGCGAAGACCGCGACTCCCAGTACGGTGACGCACAGAACGACTCCCGTTGCGGGGTCGTATGCCTCTGTTACCGCCAAAACTCCGGTAGCCGCAACCTGGGTCACCACCGGCTCCGGCCTGAAATATCAGGACGTGGTGGTGGGCAAGGGACCGCAGCCCAAGCCCGGTGACGACATCGTGGTGAACTACACGGGCAAATTCCTCGACGGCAAGGTATTTGACACCTCCCTTAACCCCGGCCGCACTCCCTTTGAGCTCCATCTGGGCCGCGGCGAGGTGATTCCGGGATGGGATGAGGGACTGGCAACCATGCATGTGGGGGGAAAACGCAAACTGCTGATCCCACCCGGCCTCGCCTATGGGGCGGCGGGAGCCGGCGGCGTCATTCCGCCCAATGCCACGCTGACGTTTGACGTTGAGTTGCTCAAGATTAACTAGTTGACCGGCCGCTCTGGCCAAGCCTGCAACGCGGTTTTTCTGGAGGGGAAAGGGATGCGGAATCGTTTCCTCCCGGCCTCGATCTGCTCCGGCCTTCATGGGGGACCACGACAATCTTAACAATACTGTAAAGTGTATTTCTTAATCTGGGTGTAACAATTATGATGACTATGCTTGAATCCCGGGCCGATTCCCCATAGAATCGGCTTACGCCTCACGAAGGGTGGAGATGGAAATAAAATTTGCGCGGAGCGAATCCGTCGCGGACGTCATCATGAGCCACTTGCACGAAGCCTCCCGTTCCATCGATGGAGCACTTTATCGTTTCAACCATCCCGGCCTGGCGGAGGCGATGGAAGAGGTGGCGGAACGCGGGGTTCGAATCCGCCTGCTGGTGGATGGCAACAAATACAAAGAGAGCCGCACGACACAGGAACTGCTTTCCGGCGCCACCATCCCGTTTCGCCTGGCCTTTGGCAGGCAGGGACGCGGTTCCAAGATGCACCACAAGTTCGTTATCGTGGACCAGCAGACAGTCCTGACCGGAAGTTACAACTGGACGCCCGACTCGGAAGACGAAAACCAGGAGAATCTCGTGATCCTTCGGGACGCCTATTCGGTGGACGCCTATACACAGGAGTTTGAGGCCCTTTGGGCAGGCGCGGCTCGCGACGATGGCAAGGATTTCCGGTAAGGCATCACCTGACATTGCATAGATCAGGGAAATTATGATGCGGGGAATTTGCTTCTTCCAATGGCCGGGTGCCTGGAGCATGGCAACGCACTCCGCCGCACGCACAATCCGCGCAGCCTCCAATCCAAATGTTGTTCAGGAAGCGAGCTATGGGTAACAAAGAGACGGAAGATAATCGCGCAATGCCGCCAACCGATTACGAGCTTTATCTCATGCGGCACGGCCTTGCGGTAAGTCGCGACGTTACGACGGTGATGGATGACGCCAAACGCCCACTTACTCCCGAGGGCAAACAAAAAATGCGGGAGATTGCCTCTGGCCTGGATCGCATGGGCATAGAAGTTGAGTGGATTGTCTCCAGCCCGCTCGTGCGCGCCGTCGAGACAGCGGAGATTGTCGGCGAGGCGCTCTGCTCAAAGCCTTCCGTTGATCTATGCGATGCTTTGAAGCCCGGCGCCGCTCCCGTAGCGTTGATCACATTTCTCGCCAAACGTCCAAACCGGCGGCGTGTTCTGGTGGTGGGACATGAGCCGGACTTGAGCGAACTTGCCGCCCGCCTGATTGGCGCGGGACGCAATGCCAACATGCCTTTTAAGAAGGGTGGCTGCTGCCTCATCGCCTTCAGTATCTTCCCTCCGAAATCACCCGGCCGGTTGGTGTGGTGGCTGCCTCCCCGCGTTATGCGGAAACTGGGATAAACGACGGCGGGACGATCTCTGCTGGCTTGGACAGGCAACGAAAGGTCAAGAATGACGAGCGCATTGGTCGGAATGGGTATCACTGCGTTATTAGGATTGCCAATGATTCTGGGCCTGGCAGCGGGTGCCGGCTCGCCGGCAGCAGACCATCCGCAAGCGGAGATTTCCAACGGCGAGCTTCGTGCAGAAATTTACCTGCCCGATTCCCGCCTGGGGTTCTATCAGGGCACTCGTTTTGATTGGGCAGGGATCGTTTCCTCCCTCGAATACAAGGGGCACAATTATTACGGGCAGTGGTACACACGATCCGATCCCAAGGTCCATGATTTTGCCTTTGAGGGCGATGACATTGTCACCTCCACCTGCTGTACGATTCAGGGGCCCGTGGAAGAGTTCAAATCGGGCGACAGCGCGCTGGGCTTCGATGAGGCCCCAGTGGGCGGCACTTTTATCAAAATTGGTGTGGGCGTGCTGCGCAAGGAAGGCGAAAAATACGATGTGTTCAAGCAGTACGAGGTTGTGAACCCGGGCAAATGGACAGTGAAGAAGCTCGGCGATTCCGTAGAGTTCACCCACGAGTTGACGGATGCGGCCACAGGGTATGGTTACGTTTACCGGAAAACCGTGCGGCTAGTTCCAGGGAAGCCGGAGATGGTGTTGGAACACCACTTGAAGAACACCGGCCGCCATGCGATCCAAAGCAGTGTGTACGGCCACAATTTCCTTATGCTCGACCGCCAAACAATCGGGCCGGACTTCACCGTCACAGTTCCCTTTCAGATTCAATCTCCTCAGCCGCCGAAGCAGGATGTGGCGGAAATTCGCGGGAACAAATTCATCTACTTGAAGAAGCTTGCCGATAGGGACGTGGTCTATGTCCCTCTGCTGGGCTTTGGTGACAACCCGAAAGAGAATGAGGTCCGCATCGAAAACCACGGCGTCGGCGCGGGCATGGTCATCCGGGGAAACCGGCCCCTAACGAATATGGCGTTGTGGTCGATCCGCAGCGTGCTGGCCGTGGAGCCCTTTATCAGCATGGTCATCGAACCGGGCAGGGAGTTTGATTGGGATGTAACCTACGACTATTACACCTTCACCCCAGCCCCACGATGAGCGGGACCTGTAGATCCATCCACTTGCAGAAAAAGATCTGTCATTGCGCACGCAACGACTTCTCGATGACGTGTGCGTCGTGGAGAGTAAGGTCAGCAGTTGCTTTCCGGAGCATGGCGAGAAACCAATCGATCTCCTCGGGTTCGGTCGGAAAACCGATGTTCTCACCCTCGGCTTGATTCCCAACCGGGCGGAGCGAGTTGATAATGAGTTCGCCGTTCTGATCCAGGAAGGCAACGAAAGGAACGCTGCTCTTTTCGCCGCCCAGCTTGAGAACGAGATCTTCCCCGCCTGGACTGTTAAGCAAGGGGTTACCCCGCCCAAACTCCTCCGCCACCGTGACCCGCGCAATCACGAAGTGTTTTTCGATGATGGGTTTGACCTGCGGGCTGGCGAGGAAGGCATCGAGCTTCCGGCACCACCCACACCATGAGGCGCCGAAAATCAGAAAGATGTTCTTGTGTTGTTCGGTAGCCTGCGCGCGGGCCGCTGCGACCACATCTTCAGCAGAAGTTGGCGACTCAGCCGCCAAACAGGGCGCGGCAAAAATCAACACCAAGAGGATTCCCAGGCAACACGCACGCATGGCGGGATTCTAGCATAACTATTGGCTATTGTGGTTTCACTTAACCACGGCGCCGAGCGGTTCTCTCCTGGAAGTGTGCATCCACGTTTCCCATGGAGTTTATTCCCAACTTTTCGTCTGAATCAAGCTGCCATTGCGCAGAAAGTGATTGATAGCCTTTTCCCAGTTTTGCATCTTGCCTCGGAACCATTCGGGGGTGTAACGCTCAAGCACGGCGTTCCCTGCCGGCGAAAGTCCGGTATAGAGATAGCGAATGCGCGCGCTCGTCTTGCCATCGGGGGCGTGGCTCAGCGCGATCCTGAGCTGCGTTGCGATCATGCCAGGCTCAACCCACGCAAAGCCAATTTGATAGGCGCCGGGATCGTAGTGGGTCACCGTCCATACCGTCTCCGACCCAGTCTCATTCGGCGTCGTGAACACGCACCCATCCTCGGCCACCCCCGATTCTGAATAGATTAGTCGGTATTGCCATCCCGGCACCCAGTCCGCTTCCCGCACAGGGCAGAGCAGTGGGAACACCTTTTCCGGCGCTGCGTCGTTCGTCTGTATGTATTCGTGGGTTACTCGGCTCGCTTCAAAGTCCGCCATTGATCCCTCCACACGTGATCATGTTTGATTAATTCGATAAGGAAGGTAAAAAGGCTCAGCCGCGATCTGTGCCCGATCCAAATTTCAAGTGCCAGCCTTCTCTTACGGACTTTGTTTTAGCCATGATTTTGCGGACTTATGTCGCCGGTCGAAGCCCCGACCCGCACCAGCCCCACTGTTCCCAAGCTTCTAAGTAAATCTTGGTCACGAGCTTGCCCACGGCTACAAGGTCCACCTGGCCGGGGAGCGGCGAGTCTTGGGCGGCAGCGTCCAATTCCGCCATGAGCCGATTTGCTTCACGGATAACGTAGTCCTCCGTCCGCTCGCCGCGCCGAACCGCAATCAAACTGCTGCGTTCCGGTTCAGGACGCGGAAGCGTGACCCACCCGCGGCTGACAAACTCAATACCTTCGTGCAGGAGGCGGAGGACGTGCATGCCCGCCTTCACGTCAAAGCCATATTTCTGCTCAAGGTCGGGCCGCTGGCCGTGCTTTCCCCGCCCACGGTCTCCCGTCATCCGGCGAAGCTGGGCATCGGCATAACCTTTGTATTTAAGCGCATGAGATTTGGCGAGGAAAAGGTCGCGCGATGCCAGGACTTGGCTCCAAAATTCCTCGCCTGTGTCCGCTGGAGTAAAGAGCATGTGCAGGATCGTTGGGTTGCCGGCAGCCGCTAATCGGGCGAATCTTCGCAGGGAGTAGCAGATCACATCCACATCGCCGGCCGTATTGCGCTCGCTTTGCGGCGCCGTGGAGGTGACGTAATGGGGAAACTCCTCCCAGAAACAGCAGTGCGGGGCTTCAATGTAGACTCCGTAAATATCGTGGTCGTCCGTACCCTCAAGCTTGACGCCATGAAGCTGCGAGCCTCCCACCAGGGCGTGGATCAGCCGTCCGCGCTCGACCGGGAAACCGTGCGCGAAGATTTCATCCATGACCTGTATTGAACGGGAGGATTTTGATTCAGTCATAGTTATTCCTATTTGGGGTAGCAGACACGGCTGTCTCGCTTGCTGTCTGTTTGCTCCGCTCACTGCTTACGCGCTTCCGACCCAATCGATAGACCGGCGAGAACAAGAAAGGTCCAGGCTGGAAACCTGCGCGTTTTCTTAACTTGGGCCTTGCGCCTGCCGATTGCCATGCACTTTCGCGAACGGACACGACTACTGACCCTTGCTACCCTGAGGCATTGTGATTCGCGGCTCGAGGTGAATGCAACGCAAGATCCGGTAGAGAAGAACGACTGGCGAAAGGATAAGCATCGGGACAATCCAAGGGATATAGAGAAGTTTCTCCAAAAAGACGCTTCTGATCCTCCGTTTGGCGATCCCGCTTGGATACTGACATCGCGAGAATACCTTAACCTTGCGGCGAAGCCAAAGCAGACTGCTGATCGACGGGAAAGGCAAGCTCGCTAATTCTGTGAAGGACGGTTCCTCAGCTTGGAAGAAAATGTGCCACGCAGCGCGCCAGGAAGTACGAGTCCGAACAAACTCGGCTTCGGCGTCTGATTCCAGCAGGAGCAATAGGCGATTGAAATAATTCCATGTCTGCTTGGACGCAACGATCTTGTGGTACTTACAATTATCGCAATGAAACCACATTTGCTTTCCGACGACCTTGACTGTGCCGTCCTGTGTTGCATCGGCGATCATGAAGAGCGATCTATCCAACTGGAAGGCAGTAATCGTCTCAGCCATATAGCCGCGAATTGCTTTGCTCATTTCAGTCGTGGCTGATCAGTCGATCGTGCGGCCATTATCCCGGCTTGCGCCCCAAAAAGCAAAACGGCCCAGCACAATGTGCTGGGCCATTTCTACTAAATTAATTCCGGCAACGACCGA
>PLSX01000112.1 GCA_003165315.1 Acidobacteriota bacterium | reverse complement strand
TGGCTCGGCACTTGGCCCACCAGCAGGGCGAAAACCTGTACCTGGTTCAGCGGCTTCTTCACGCTTGGGGACGCGGGTGGCTTGGCGGCGCGCAGGGCGTTAAGAAATGCCTCGCTTGCGCCGGCGGCTTTGAGGGTTTGGTAAAAATCTTCAGACGGGGCGAAATCAATGCCGCGCTGCTCGATCAGCTTGGCGCCCGATTCGTCTCCGAATCCGTCCCGCACCATGCTTACGACCTGCTCCTGGGTAAAGGGCTTTGCCGGGCTCCCGGCGATGCCGGGATTGGTTCCCCCCGGCGTTGTAGCGCCGTCCTGGAAGGCGGCATACCGTAGGGGCGGCTTTACGCCGCCATGGCGAGGTAAACTCGCCGCTACGTCAGCACGTGCCGGGCTCAAGCCCGCCGCTACACTTTCCTGTTGCGCCCGCGCGGGCAGCGGCAGAATTACTGCGATGATGAGCATGAGGGTGGTTACGACCGGTCGACGCCACATCGGCACCTCCCGAAAGCGGGAATCACAACAGAAATGTGTGAGCATTCTACCACGGTAAGTTCACGCATTCTGATTCCTTCGCCAGGATTGCGTCAGAGTCCAATGCGGTTGAAAAGGACGCCCCACCCTCCGCACGCTACTGGACCGCCTTCGTCTTGATGAACAAATACAACCCCAAAACCATCAGGGTGATGAAAAAATCCGCTATCCAGTGGCCATTTGAAAGCGATTGTACCAGGTAGACAATTGACCAAAGCGCGGCGGGCTTCCACATGCCGGCGACGCTCTTTTTCCGCGGCCGCGAGGTCCCGCCGGCGGCCGAATCCAGACCGCAACCTGGGCAGTAACGCCCTGCTTCCCTTCTCCGCCCGCACCGGGGGCACCGCCCCTGGCCGCAGTCTCCATATTGCTTGCTTAGTATGCCTATGTGCCGCCAGCACCCCACGCACAATCCGGGAAACGGAGACTTTGCCAATGGCTTGCTCCCGCACAACTTGCACGTCGTTGCGCCAAATTCTCTGCGTGCCTTAACCTCCTGTTCCAGGGCCGCTATTGCTTTGCGGCAGCCTTCGCAAACAAAGTGCATCGGCTCACCGACTTTCGTCCGGCACTTGTCGCACCTTTCCGGCTCCTTCGGTTTCTCCGGGGGAGGCGGATCGGCGGGGCTTGGAGCGGCAGGTATGTAATACTCGCCTTCGGAGCGCAGTGCCGCCAGGGCCGCGTCGTACTCGCTTCTCCTGGCAGCATCCGACAGGGTTTCATACGCTTCCTGTCCTTCCAGGAACCTTTCCTGCACCAGGCCCTGCACCATCTCGTTCACCCCGACGTTCTTGTCCGGGTGCAGGCACAGAGCCAGCTTGATGTGAGCCTTCTTTATTTCCTTGCTGGTGGCGTTCGCTTCTACCCCCAGCACCTCATAGTGGGTAATCATTAGTTTAGTAACCTGGAGGCATCCGTGATGGCCTGCGCCAGCCCTTGGTCCGACGTGCGCACGGAGAGGTCGGGCCTTGACCTCAGCCTGCTCAGGAACAACCAGTCGGCGTCCTCGGTTCCGATGACCAGGATGTCCGTCCCTTTCTCTTTCAAGACTTGTCCCATCTCCAACGCCCTCGTCGAGTTGTTCGGCTTCCCGTCGGTGACAACGACCGCAGTTTCTGTGCCCTCCATCTTGGTCAGGATCTGTAGCGCGTCCGCCAGGTTGGTGCCCCCGCCTCGCAGCGGGTGGCGCTCCACCGAGGCAATGGCTTGGCGCAGGGCCGCCTGGTCGTAGGAAGCGGCGTGGTGCAGCACCGCAGACGAGCCAAAGAGGATGATTCCGACCATCTTGGTCGCGAGCGCCCTGTCCACGAACCCTTGCATGCCGGCCATTGCGACGTCCAACTTGGTCTTGAGCCTGCTGGTATGCTCGCTCTTGTCCACGCGAATCCCGGTGAACCCATCTTTGCTGACCTGACGGGTACCCTTCAGCAGGCTCAGCTCTTCCTTCGTCCCCACGAACACGTTCATGCTGTCCGAGAGGTCAATCAGCAGGTAAACGATACCCTTCTTCTTTACGGTGACGACTCTGTCGCCAATCCTGACGCCTTGCTTGGCTACTTTTATTATGTCCCTTGGCATTGCTCCTCCTTCGCTACATCGCCTGGTGCGCAGTCACGAAAACCCACATAAACGAAACATCACAGAAGACTCGAAGGGCATCTCTCGTGCCACTGGACGAAGTTTTTATTGCTTCCGGTGTCAACAGCGGATTCCGTTCCAATGGGCCCGGTTCTGCCAAGGAATGTTGGTCATTGCGCCACAATGTCCGGTCGGTGTCGGCGAGGAAGAGGATTTTGGTCAGATATAGCTGCGCAGAGCACGGCGTTTAGTTAGTACCTTCGGGTAATTGACACGTTCACCTGAATTTGTGACAGGAAATGTCTGATGCGGGTGACATATATGTGTACTTGGTGTGGTTAGGAACCCGAGTAGGGGCGGTTCGCGAACCGCCCCTACGAAACTCATCCGCGCCGCCGCCCCGATACATCGGGGCGCGGCGGCGCGGATGAGGAGAAAAAGGGAGCGATGGGCCGGAAAGGCAGAGCCTTTCCGCAAAGCAGTGGGCGAAGCCCCATCAAACACCATGATCGCTCGACTAATTTGGACAGGCTTGGAAGAACCGTGGACCTACAAAACAGGTCGCGCTACGATCTCTCGCAACGAAATGTCGCAGGCCGGTGGATCAACAACGCTCAGATTCCTCGCGGGCGATTTGCGTCCAGCGGATGATGTTTTCGGGATTCCCCCCCAGGGTCATAACATCTCTCATCAGGACCTCGACGCGGCAGTTGTTCCTGAGGGTGGCGGCAAAAGCATCTCGAAGCCCTTGCCGGATGCACGCTTCATCGATCGCGGGCGGCGCGATTTCCGCCGGATTCACCTTCCAACTGTAGATGTATTCAGGCCCGAGCTTTTCCGCCATCCCGCGCGCGTCCGACCACGGCGACACGGTCACCTTTCTCAGCCGGGGAATTCGCTTGATGATGTCGAAGCGGCCGTCGAGCGGCTCGCAACAGCCGTAGATATTGAGCCCGAAGCGTTCGAGAATGGGCAACTGATAGGCAAACACAAACTCCTCAAACCGCTGTGGGGAGACACCGATGGTCTCCTGGCTTTCAGAAAATCCCCACATGTCCTGGGTTCTCACGCGCTCGCCATCGAAGCCCACGGCGGGAAGTTCGCCGGACCAGCCATAGCCACCCGTGCCGACAAAGTCGCCGCCGTTGTTGAGGGAGAGCAGCCCGTTGTTCTGGAGAAAATCCAGCTTCGCCAGGTTTTCATCCCGCAGGAAGGCCATGAGCCGGTGCAGGCCCTCCGCGTTGTCATGCATGTCGTACAGGACTTGCTCAAATCCGCGCAGCATGATCAGGTCGGAGGTCATGCCGTGCGACCACCACCACACGCCCGCGAGCCGCACTTCGAGGATGTCTCCCAGAACGTCATTCGCAAGGTCACAAAACCTGGAGGTTTTACCAGGATTCAGTTTGATCGTCCTGAACCGCAGCTTTTCCAGATCAGCGTAGTCGGTAAGCGGTGCGTCCCACCGGTAAGCTCCGCCGCCATCCCCGCCAATGATCTTCGCTTCGAAACCCCGTTCACTCTCTTCGAAGACGCGATACACCGTGAAAGCGGGTTCGATGACCCTGTCGTCATGAATCCTCTCTGCCCAGAAAATCTCCTTCAAGAGCCTGAATTCCCACATTCGCGCCAGGCTTCCCTGGCATTGAAGTTGCGCCGCAGGAATGATTTCGTACCACGCGTTCTCCGGGTCAGCGAAAATCAGGGGCCGGGTTTCCCCCAGGGCGTTGTGACTGATCCAGAGTTGCTTCTTGATCTCCTGCGATGGATCGGCGGCGATTTCAGCTACTCGCTTCGTATGTTCACGAATGATTATTCGATCCCCAGGACTGATGGTGGGCTCCTGCGCTCCCATCACCCGCGCGTAGCCGCCGGGCCACGACAGACCATTGTTGTCGCCTAATCCGTTGCCGAGCCTCTCGGATTTCGCCTGACTCATCGCCTCACCCCAAAGTTACGTTTGCGCTTCACCTACAAGAGGAAGAACCGCGGGCCTATAAAGCACGCGCTACCATGCTTTGGTTGCGGCTTCGCCGCGCTGCTTTGCGGAAGGGCTTCGCCCTTCCGTTGCCGGGGGACAATCAACACCCTCATCCGCGCCGCCGCCCCGATCCCTCGGGGCGCCGCGGCGCGGATGAGGGAAATGATTGGGCGAAGGGCCGGAAAGGCAGAGCCTTTCCGCAAAGCAGCGGGCGGAGCCCATCCAACAAGGTAGCGCGGTCTTGCCATTCAAGGTCCGCGCTGCAAAGTCCATGGTTCTCTGATTTAAGACATTCCACGTCGAACCCTTACCATTCAATCGTCTCATCCGATACGAAGCGCCTCACCTGTATCCACGAAGCCTCGCTGGTTCGGTATTTTTCCCGCCCCTGGTACAAGGGCCCGTTCTTCCCCGCCGGGTCGATTGACACCACTGTGTTACCCCTGATTATCAGCGTGTATGTCTCCGGACCGATCTTCTCCTTCACCGTCCGCTCCGAAATCGGAAACGTCACGACCACCTTGTCACCTTGCATCGCCGCGCCCACGCTCGCGTATCGGCCGTCCCAACGCAGAGGCCGCGATGCGCCGTTCACCTTACACTCCATGCGGGGACTGCCCGTTTCCACCCATTCCGGCGCCCGCACCGCTACGTTCCTGCACGGTTCCTTCATCTTGAGGTCCACGCGTCCCTGACAGGGAATGTAGCTGTACACATCCGCCCAGCGCGAGGCACGGTTCATCAGCAGATTTACTTTCAATTCGCCGTCATGGTAGTCGACGATATGTTCCCAAATGTAGTAGAGACCGCGCGAGGCATTGCCCGTGCAACAGTGCTGAATCCCAACCCAGGTCGCCCATTCGTTCACGCCCGCCCAACCCGACCACGCACCGATATTCATTTCCGGCGCGTGATCGGCGATTTCATTGAAAGCCACCGGCTTGGCGGGCTGGTGTTCCGCCATGCGGTAGACCCAATCGACGCTGGTGAGCTGCGCCTCGGTATAATGATTGCGCACGCACCTGTCGATGTCGTCCCAATAATCCCCAATTCCCGCCTCGCTCATCTTCACGGCCATCCCGGCGAAATCACCCAGCGTGCAACTTTCACACGCGGGGAAATCCGGCACATACCATTCCGGGAACCATCCCACGAGCGTGGAGACGGTGTAAATCTGCCCTGGATTGAGGAGCCAGTCGAAACTCGCCTTCACGAAGGCGATGGAGTCCTTGTCGCCCACTGCAAGCGCATAGTCAAGAACGCTCAGCAGGGCGATGGAGTGGCCGTGCGACTGGCCGCCGAACGCGAGGCCTTCCACGTTGTAAGCCACCACGCCTTGATGCAACTGCTCGCCCAGGTTGCCACCGGCGTTGTGACCAACACCTCGTGACTCCCACGTCTTGCCCTTCAACTCAGGGTCAAGCAACCACCTGCCCTCGTCATCAAAAATCTCGCCGTGGAATCGCGTGTAGGGAACCAGCTTCGCGGCAAGCTGGCGGGCGGGCTCGTATCCAGAAATTCGATGATATTGCCCCAGCGCCTGAATCACTCGCGCGTTGCAGGTGGTTCCCCATAAGCTCCCCCGGGGCATATCCGCGCTGGGGTCAACCTTCAGACTGGGCTCAAACACCCCGCCGGGAAAGTAGCTCCAGTCTCCCCGGTCAATCGTCAGTTGCGACAACCTCTGGATCATGGTTTCGATCAGCGCCTTCCACATGGGGTTCTTGTCGCGCAGGTAGTAGACGGTCAGGGTCCCGATGGCTCGCCCGCAGGAAGCGGAATTGGTGAACTGGCTGACGGAAGGATCGTCGAAGGTGGTCTTGCTGCCATCAGCTTTCCAGACGGGGTGCACTCCGCTCGCCTTGGTGCGGCCCCAGGGACGGCCATTCAGGGGATTGTAGACCAGCCCGTCCGGCCCCACCGACTTCAGCATTGAAGCCATCCAGACCGGGTCAACCTGATTGTTCAGACTCTCTCCCGTGGCGAGTCGCAGCAGCGGCAGCGCCTCCATCAGACCTTCCTGAATCTGCACCCAATCGCTGAAGTCGTGCGCCACCACGGGAGGATTGCGGAAGAAGTCGGCGAGCCAGTAGATTTCATAGTCTGCGTTGGGGTCGGCAATACTGGTGATGCCGTGAATGCCGAGCTTGAGCGTCTCGGCGAGGTCAAGCGTGTCAGGGACATTGTCTTCATAAGATTTGCCACGATACGGCGGGATCTCAAAGTGAGGAATGTCTTCGCGAAGGTATTGGATCTTGATTTTGCCCGTTGGAGTGGGAGCATCCACAGCCGTGGAATCCACGACGGGGGAGTCCGCCGCCCGACCTGGCGCGGGCAGCGCCAGCGCGCCGCACGTTTTCAGTGAGTTTTTTAGAAACTTTCGGCGGTCCATTGATTTCCCCAGTCAAACGCGACTTTCAGCTTATCCCCATTGTGAAGGATTCACCACAGAGCCGCAGAACGGCAGCAATCCAAAAGCGTTTCGCGCACCTTCAGTTGCCGTAGCGAACCCCAGGCTGATGCAAATCGGTGCACTTGAATCCCTATTTTCCAACCGTCACAGGCGGAATGATCCCGTGCTTTTCAAGAAACTCAAAGATCTCTTCCTGCGCGTGGAGTTTCTGCTCGCGATTCCATTCAAAGGGAGGAGTTAATCCGTGGCCGCCGCCCGCAATGGTCACAAGCTGATTGGGAATTCCCTGGCGCGCAAGCGCTTCGTGCAGGCGCACCTGATGCTGATACGGCACGATGGGGTCCTTGTCGCCGGCAATCGTGATGATGGGGGGATTGCCCTTGCGAACATAGCTCAGCGGGGATAACTGCCGCGCAAGCTCCATGCGACTGGGCAGATCGCCGAACCAGCGCACGGCGAAGTTCCGCGTGTTGGGCCCCTGCAATAGATCGACGTAGTCGGTGATGCCGAAGAAATTGACGATGGCGGCCACTTTGACATCGCGGATGGAGCCTTCACGCCAATCGGCTGAGAGCCGGGCGCAGGAGTTGTCCAGATTGTCGCCGGGTGCAAGCATTCCCGTCATCAACGCCAGGTAGCCGCCAGCCGAGTGGCCCGCCACCACGATCTTGGAGGTGTTGAACCCATACTTTTCTGCGTTGTCATAAACCCAGTGCAGCGCGCAGCGGCTGTCCTCCACAGCGGCAGGAGCCAGCGAATCCGGCGCCAAGCGGTATTCCACATTCACAGCATTCATGCCGCGGGCAAGGTATGGCAGCGGATAAAGCATGGCGCCTTCCTTGGCGCCTTCCACCAGCCCCCCTCCGTGAAAATAGATCAGCGTTGGGCGCGTGGTTGATGCGGGCCCAGCGGTGATCACGTCCAGCTTCAGGCTGACGCCATTGGCGCGCTGATAGACAATGTTCGGCGAAACGTGGAACTCATTGAAGGCATTTGTGGCCCACTCGGCGGCTTGATCGAGCCTTTCCTGGGCAGAAGCGGTGATTGTTGCCAGCAGGATCAGCAATACCGCCGCCAGTGTTTTTCCCATGCGTCCTCCAGATCAGTTCATCATTGTAATTGCAAATCCCGGCATGCAATGCGCCCTGCATTATAGCCCCACACGCACCTTGTGGGGGCGGTTCGCGAACCTCGCCATTCACGAACCGCGCGACAAATGCTCGATGGCCGTTACAGCCATGTTCTCCGACACGGGCAGGATGCCCGTGGTACGCTCCCCCGCCAAGTTGCGCCTGCCTCGAATGCCGCGTACAATTATGTGGAGGCAATTTGCGCGTGCGATCACGAGGTTCCGGCGCTTTGATTCCGCCGTCACGGTACGCTTTGGCAGATCGGTTTTCTGAGGAATGATGCCTTCCCTGCTCAACCACTTTAACGGGCGCTTCCGTTTCCAATCGCTTTCACTTTTCATTCTGCTATCAATGCTGCTGATTTCATCTGCTCCTGCCCAAGCGGAGCAGTGGCAAAAGCTCGAAGTGCAGGGCTACGTCAACGATTTTGCCGGCGTGCTGGATCCGTCGACGGTGGCGAAGCTCAATCAGATCAGTACCGAGGTTGATCAAAAAGCCAAAGCCCAGATTGCTGTGGTCACCATCAAGACCCTGGAAAATGATACCAAGGAAGACTTTACCAATCACCTCTTCCAGAAATGGGGCGTGGGGGCCAAGGGAACGGACCGCGGCGTGATGGTTCTGCTGGCCACGAATGACCACAAGTACTGGACAGAAGTGGGTTACGGCTTGGAAGGAATCCTTCCCGATGGCAAAGTGGGCGGGTTTGGACGCAGCATGGTTCCGCTCTTGCGCCAGAACGACTACAACAGCGCCATCACTCAAATTGTGAGCCAGATTGCCCAGGTGATTGCCCAGGATAGCAACGTTTCGCTGGCTAGCTTGACCGGCTTCCAACCGCCCGATTCCACTGAGAACGATGGCGGGGGGCAACAAGTGCACCTGACCACCGGAGAGATCATTGCGCTGGTCATTCTTTTCCTCATCATTGCGCCCATCCTGCTTAAGTTCCTGGGTCCATGGTTCTTCCTCTCGCTCTTGATGGGAGGCGGAGGGCGCGGCAACGACGGCTGGGGAGGCGGCGGATTTGGCGGCGGTGGGGGCGGGGGTGGATTCGGCGGGTTTGGCGGGGGTTCGTCGGGCGGAGGTGGGGCCGGCGGCAGTTGGTAAAAGCCTGAAAGCAAGTCAAAGGGCAAAAGTGTTTTGCTGGAGCAAGCGCCATGATCAATGAGCAAGACTTGACAGACCTGGTGACTAAACTAAAGGACGCGGCGGGGGGCAATCTGCTTTCCGCCATCCTCTATGGTTCGGCGGCAACGGATGAATTCCACGAGGGGCACTCCGACCTGAATATTCTCTGCGTCATGGGGAGTCTTGGACGGGAAGATTTGGCCAAGCTCCATGCGCCTGCGGCGTGGTGGGCGAAGAAAGGCCATCCGGCACCGCTCTTCTTCACCCTGGATGAACTGCGCCAATCGGCCGATGTCTTCGCCATCGAACTGCTGGACATCAAAGCCGCGCACCGAATTCTTCACGGTGAAGATGTCATAACCTCGCTCCAAATTCCAATGGATCGCCACCGCCTGCAAGTGGAGCGTGAGCTGCGGAACAATACGTTGCGCCTGCGCCAGCACTACTTGAGATACCCAACCGACGCCAAAAAGACCCTGGAGCTGATGACGTCATCGATTTCATCGTTTGCGGCGCTGTTTCGCCATGCCTTGATTGCCTTGGGGGAAGAATCACCCTCCAGTAAGCGAGCAACGATGGATCGGCTAGGCACTGTGCTGGGGTTCGATCCCGGGCCGTTTCAAGCCATCTTTGAGGTTCGCGAGGGGCGCAAACGGGAACGCGATCTGGATGTGCAGGCGACTTTCGGGGCATACTTGGACAGGGTTGCACACATCGCAGAAGAAATGGACCGGCGGCTGGCGGTTCCGCCGGCAAAGTAGGGCGGTTTGCGAACCGCCCGGTAAATGTGCCATGGCCATCCCGATAAAACCATCGGGACAGGTCTTGGCTATGCAGGTGAGCACCCCCGATGCATTAGGGTGCCATTTCGCGCACAGGCAGGAGTGCCTGTGCCACAGGGGACGGGTTTTCAAAGGAGGAGAGTTATGAAGATTCTGTTGGCTGTGGTGGGAGTGGTTCTGGTTCTGGTATTGCTGGTTGCCGCCACGGTGGGGGCGTCGTACGTCGGCGCCAAGAACACGATGGTCACCAAGAACGAAGCCATCAAGCAAGAGTGGGCGCAGGTGGATGTGGTGCTGCAACGGCGGGCTGACCTGATTCCCAACCTCGTCGCTACGGTGAAGGGCTATGCCCAGCATGAAGAGAAGGTATACGGAGACATCGCCAATGCCCGCGCTGGTCTGCTGAATGCCAAGACGCCCGCTGACAAGATCGCCGCCAACGGACAGTTGGATGGCGCCATCGGCAGATTGCTGCTGGTGGTCGAAAACTATCCCAACCTCAAAGCCGATCAGAACTTCGCCGCCCTACAGGACGAGTTGGCCGGAAGCGAGAACCGTATCGCCGTGGAGCGCCGCCGGTACAACGAGGCCATTCAGGACTACAACACCTACATTGGCCAGTTCCCCAACAGTATTTATGCCGGGTGGGCGGGATTCCAACGGAATAACGATTACTTTGCTGCCTCCGAAAGCGCGCGCGAAGCTCCCAAGGTTGATTTTGGGGCGCCCAAGCAATAGCCCACAACCTGCCTCGCGGGTCGTGATGTTTCGGATGTGAACTGCTCTTAAACCGTTCATTCTCAGGGGTCCGCTCGCATTTCCTTGCCGCGCTGGCTGGGAATATGCAAAAATGTTGGGTGACGGAAGGAGCAGCTTGCATCCGTTGGAGCATGCGCCTTCCCACTCGGGGGACACCACACGTCCAAGGAGAGTAAGTGCATCCTGACCTTAAAGCCGTCGTCGAGGTCCAGCAGCTTGACCTGGAAGTTGCGGAACTGACGAAGCTGACCGATTCCTTGCCCAAAGAGATTCAAACCCTGCAAGCGCAGCTGGACAATTTCATCAATTCCCACGAAGAACGCAAGAAGCGCGTGGCCGCCAACCTGAAGGAGCGCAAGGATCTGGAGGGCGACATCAAAGCCACTCAGGACAAGATTTCCCGCCACCGCGACCAGCTCTATCAGGTAAAGACCAATGATCAGTACAAGGCGCTGCTGAAGGAGATTGAAGGGGAAGAGGCCAGCATCCGCAAGGTTGAGGACAAGATTCTGGAAAAGATGATCGAGTCGGAGGAGATCCAGAAGCTGGTGGAGGAGGCGGCAGCGAAGTTGGAAGGCGAGAAGGCTCGCGTGGCGGAGGAAATCAAGAAGCTTGAGAACGAGCGGCAGAAGGACATTGGTGAGTGCGAACGGCTGAAAGCCCGGCGCAAGGAAGTGGCTGCAACTCTGAGTGAAGAGGTTCTGGAGCTCTATGAGCGCATCCGCACCTACCGCAAACCCCCGGCGGTGGCGGAAGTTCGCAATGGCCTGTGCACTGCCTGTAATATCCAACTGAGGCCCCAAGTGTATAACGAAATCCGGACAAGCGAGACCGTGATGGTCTGCGAAAACTGCAGCCGCATTCAGTATTATGCCGGACCTCCGGCGGAAGATCCGGCCCTTGACGGTGGCGATGGTACGCGAGTGTCAATGTCGTAAGACCAGGTTACAGGTCATAGGGAACAGGTTACAGAATCTAAAACCCTTCGCTACCACCTCTCATCCATGACCAGAGACCTATTTCCTGTGACCTGTAACCGATAACCTTCACCCTATGCCCAACTCACCTGAAATTATTGCCCATATTGACGGCGGATCGCGCGGCAACCCGGGCCCCGCGGCCTTCGGCGTTGCCATTGAAACCCCGCAGGGCGATCCCGTCACGGCCTTTGGGAAGTACATTGGAAAGACAACCAATAATGTTGCCGAATACCAGGGGCTGCTGGCGGCGCTGGAATACGCACTGAACCACGATCATCCAAGTCTGCGGGTACTGACGGATTCGGAATTGATGGCGCACCAGATTAATGGCCGCTACAAGGTTCGCAGCCCTGATCTGAAACCACTGTTCGATAAGGCAAGGGGTTTGATCTCCCGGCTTGAGTCCTTTTCCATTCGGCATGTTTATCGCGAGCAGAATCGCGAAGCCGACCGGCTGGCAAATGAGGCGATGGACGATGCGGCCAGCGGAAAAGCACCACGCAATCCGCCACCTGCCGCCCCGTCGCCAAAGGTATCCAATCAGACCCCGGAAGAACTTGAGCGGGCGGCACAGTTCGTCAACCGGGTGCGCCAACTCCAATCAACTTCCAATCCCGCCCCGCCGAAGCCTCAATCCATTGCCGCCACGTTTCAGGATGGAGTGCTCCATCCCCACACACAGCTTCCGCTGTTCAATGGCGAGGAAGTTGAACTGGAAATTCACCGTAAGAAATAAGCCACCGGATTTCCTGTATAATGGTGTTGTAAGTGGGCGTGGTTGATGGCCGGGAAAGCCCGGTGTGGGCACCATGAGCAGACTAAAAACAGAGAATTCATTCCGGGAAGAGGTATCTCTATGGCACAACGAATGGTGAAGTGCGTAAGGCTTCATAAGGAACTGCCGGGTCTCGATGAGGCCCCGTGGTTTGGAGAACTCGGGCAGCGCATCTACGATAACGTATCACAGGAAGCGTGGAACGAGTGGCTGAACCACTTAAGAATGTTGATCAACGAATATCGCCTGGTGACTTCGACAAAGGAAGCGCAGGATTTTATCGGCGCCCAGATGGAGCAGTTTTTCTTTGGCGCAGGGTCGGCGCAAATCCCAGGCTATGTTCCAATCAAGTAAATCCGTCAAATTCTAAAACCCAAGGAGCACCATGCGATTTCAGGTAACGACGTTCTTCAAAGTTTTGGGAGTTGGTACGTTCTTGCTCATTTTCTGCATTGCGCTTCAGGCGGGTCCGGCCCCCGACGGGGGCGGCGATCTTTTCAAACAAAAGTGCGCGATGTGCCACGGGGCTGATGGCAAGGGTTACCCAGCGCTCAAGACTCCCGACTTCACCGACCCCAAGGTGCAGGCCTCACTGACCGATGAAGAACTAACGAAGACCATCAAGAACGGGAAAACGGGTACGGCGATGCCGCCCTTCAAGGACTCTCTGAGTGACGATCAGGTAAAGTCGCTGGTCAAGTACATCCGTTCACTCAAGAAATAGAGGGCTGGGCTGGACTGGCCGACTTTAGGGCGCTCTACGGGGCGCCCGTGGGCAACGCAAAAACATCAGGATTCCGAATGCGCCATGCAGGAAAAATGGCAGGGCGACATTCCGCGCGATCAGGAGGGCAAAGTGGGCATCGAAAAAGTGGTCAAGACAGACGCGGAATGGAAGGCAATTCTTACCCCCGAACAGTACCAGGTGACCCGCCATGGCGGCACCGAGTGCGCTTTCACCGGCCAATACTGGAATATTCATGAAGAGGGAGTCTTCCGCTGTATCTGTTGCGGGGCGGACCTTTTCCACTCCCAGAAGAAATTCGAATCCGGCACGGGTTGGCCGAGCTTCTGGGACCCGGTTGAGAACAAGAACATTCAAGTTAAGACCGACACGAGCTACGGCATGAGGCGGACAGAAGTGCAGTGTGCCCGATGTGACGCGCACCTGGGGCACGTGTTTGAGGATGGCCCCCCACCCACTCACCTGCGCTATTGCATCAATTCCGCCGCGCTGAAATTTGTGAAGGATGAATGAGGTAAAGTAAGAGGCAAAGTTTCCGCACTGCTCCGCCGTCCCCCCACCAAGGTGCAGAACGCCGTTCCATTCAGTCACTTCCTGCCGCACGATCAAGCACACTCAGATCCGCGATTTGCTTCTCCAAATCCATAAGCGCGTTTTGGAGCATTTCGCGGCGGCGCGGATGCTGCGTCAATTGCATTTGCTGCAGCAGGTGGGCGCGAGCTAACAGGAGAGTTTCCTTCTTCCGAATGGCGGCAGCCACTTCCGAACTCACACGCTTTTTGCCGGCTTCCTCTTTATTAGACTGCGACGTTTCCATTTGTGATTCAACCGATTTGCTTTCCCATCCTCTTGCCATATTAATCTCAATTACGGGGCATATCGATCCGTAACTTTGCCGGGGCACGCTGGGCGATAAGCTTTCGGCAATCCCTATGAACATTCTACGCCCCGCAACAGATAATTTGAATGACAAAGCAGCAACCCACGGCTGAGATTGCAATTGTCCAGCGGTTCAACTATTGTCATGCGCGTCGCCGCTGCTTTTTCTTTTCGCAGCCGAAGGTCTCATTCAAGCAACATTTACTGCGAAGCCGCATGCCGCCGCAGGGAGGTCGAAATGGAAGGCCTAAGAAAATTATGTTTGGTGGGATTCATCGTCGCCATGATGCTGAGCCACCGACCCGCTTGGGCAGAGACTTACAACCTAATGCCCCAACCGGCGAAACTCGAACCCGGTTCCGGGCGATTGGTTATTGACGGCAGGTTCCGCGTGGCGCTGGAGGGATTCCGGGAGCCCCGCCTTGAGGCCGCAGCTGCCCGCTTGGTTCACCGCCTTTCGCTCCAGACAGGAATCCCCTTCCCCAATGGATTGGAAAACACACCTGGAGCACCACTGGTGCTGCATTGCGACCACGCGGGGGAGGAAATTCAGTCGGTGCGCGAAGAAGAATCCTATCAACTTGACGTCACCGCACAAGACGCAAGTCTGACGGCAACGACGCCCGTCGGAGTCCTTCGCGGCATGGAAACATTCCTCCAGCTTGTCCGCCTCGACGCGCAGGGATTTAGCGTGCCCGCCGTGCACATCGCCGATCATCCGCGATTTCCGTGGCGAGGCTTAATGATCGACGTGTGCCGGCACTGGATGCCAATGGGGGTGTTGCAGCGCAATATTGACGCCATGGCCGCGGTAAAACTGAATGTACTGCACCTTCACATCTCCGATGACCAGGGCTTCCGCATTGAAAGCAAGAAATTTCCCAAGCTGCAAGAATTGGGATCGGACGGGCACTATTATACGCAGGCGCAAATAACCGAACTGGTGGCATACGCGCGCGACCGCGGCATTCGCGTCGTTCCTGAGATGGACATGCCGGGCCATTCCACAAGCTGGTTCGTGGGATATCCGGAACTCGCAAGCGGGCGTGGCCCGTTTCAAATTGAGCGCAAATGGGGAATTTTCAATCCGACCTTGAATCCAATGCGCGAGGAAACGTACACGTTTCTCGACGGCCTGATTGGCGAAATCGCCGGACTCTTTCCCGATGAGTACTTCCACGTCGGCGGTGACGAAGTCAACGGCGTGCAATGGGATGCCAATTCACAGATTTCGGCCTTCAAGCAAGCGCAAAGCATCAAAGATAATGCCGGCCTCCAGACTTACTTTAATCGCCGCCTGCTGGCCATTGTCCAGAGGCATGGGAAGAAGATGATTGGATGGGACGAAATCTTTCATCCCGGCCTCCCGAAAGATATTGTTGTGCAGTCGTGGCGCGGCCCTGAATCCCTGGTTCAAACAGCGCAACTGGGTTACATGAGCATTCTCTCCCATGGCTATTATCTTGATCTCGCACTGGCGCCGGCAAATTACTACCAAGTTGACCCGCTTGCTGGCGCCACCAACCTGACACCCGATCAGGCTTCACACATCCTGGGCGGCGAGGCTTGCATGTGGAGCGAACTTGTAACGCCGGAGAACATTGACTCCCGCATCTGGCCCTCCGCGGCCGCCATTGCCGAACGGTTCTGGTCGCCCCAAGAAGTGAAAGATGTGGATTCCATGTATCGACGGCTCGAAGTCGTCAGCCGCGAACTGGACTGGGTGGGCGCGACGCATATCTCCAACTACACCCGGATGCTTGCCCGCCTGGCTGGCATGCAGTCGCCCGAAACGCTCAAAACTCTGGCTGATGTTGTGGAGCCTATCAAGGACTATGACCGCGAAGACGCGCGCGATTACACCAGTCTGACCCCGTACAATCGGCTTGTTGATGCGGCGCGACCGGAGAGTGAATCGGCACGGATTTTCGCCGTAAGAGTGGATCATCTGCCCACCGATCAAGACGGGATACGCAAGCAACTTATAATCTGGCGCGACAGTCGCGAAATTTTGTTGCCGATTCTCCAGCAGTCGGCGCTGCTTCAAGAAAATATCCCATTGGCGGAAGATTTGTCGGCGGTGGCAAAGACTGGCTTGGAACCGCTGGACTATCTTGACTCCGGCCATCCCGCCCCACCTGCCTGGGCGGAAGAGCAGCGTGTCCTGCTCGACTTGGCAGCCAAACCCCACGCGGAACTCCTGCTGATGATTGTTGCGCCTGTCCGCAAACTCGTTGAGGCGGCCCAACGGGGCTCGTGGTAGGTGGGCGTCGCCGAGCAAAAATCAAATAAACAAGTCAGCTTTGCGAGGAGATCAGGGAAACCACTTTACCCAAGGCATCCGCAAAGGCTCCCGGGGCGGGCAGCAGGCTCAAAACAAGGAAGCCTTCCGAAGGGAAATCGTAAAAGTGGCCCGGATGCAACGATACGCCTGTTTGAGTCAGCAACTCCGCCGCCCAATCCTCATCGCTGCGTGTGGAAGGCACACGAAGAATGGCATACCAGCCGCCTTCGACTTTTAGCCTACTCAGGGGCAATTCCGGCGTGAGCATGGCATCAAGCTGCCGCAGATTAGCTTGCACCCGATCCAGTATTTGCGATTGGATGGGACCGCGCTGCGCAAGCCACCTTGGTGTAGCCAGGGCCACAGGGGCGCTGACGGAAAGGTAGGTGTCTGCAATTACCTCGAGGCGCGCCAGCGCCTGACGGCGCAAATCCGCCGGGCCATTCACAACAATCCATGCAAGCTTCATCTGCGGCAGGGCAGAAATCTTCGAGAGCCCGCTGAGCGTGAAGGTGAGAACCTCCGTATTTTGTGCGTGGGTCACCACACGGTCCGCGTCCGCTGCGAAACCATAGTCGGAAAAGACCTCATCTGCGATGATGGCACCTTGGTGTTGCAGGCAAATCTCCGTCATCGCAATCAACTCGCGATTTTGAATGTAAGAACCCGTGGGGTTGTTGGGATGAACAACCAGTACAGCGCGCGAGCGTGAATCCCATCGCGAGGCGAGTCCTTGCAAATCCACCTGCCAGCCATCGTTATAAGCCAACGGGTACGGGACCACGTTGACGTCATTCAAGGCGCCGAGAAAATCAAAAAGAGGATAGCTAGGCTGGGGCGCAAGGATCTTATCGCCTGGGTTGGCGAGCAGACGGAACACAAATGAGTAAGCCTCGCTGGTGCTGGCGGTAAGAAAGATTTGTTCCGGGTCAAGCTGAACTCCATGCTCAACGTAATACCCCGCCACGGCTTCCCTGGCCACACGCAGTCCCCGTGGGTCGGGCTGATACAACAGCGCGAGAGGGTCGTGGAGCGGGGCCAGAGTATCATCCGCATCCAGCGCAAAACCGCATCGTGTAGGATTGGATTCCGTCAAGTCCAGAGTGGGCAGGCCGAGCTCCCGGCGCTCGCGCAAAAGTTGGGAGAGAAGATTTGGAGCGAGTGGCCAGTTGGTGCGGGAGGAAAACATAGAAAAAGGAGTCAGAAAACAGGAGCCTGGAGTCAGAATTTAGAATCCAGAGTGGAGGAGAAACTTTGCCCCAATCGTCGCAGCTAACATCAAGAAACCCGGGTTCTAACTTCAAGCTTCTCGCTTCCAGCTTCGCACTTCTTATTTATCGAAAGCTAGGTTTTACCGATCCGCCAGCCGCCCGGAGCTGATGAGTGTGATTATGGCAAACCAGAGCACAGGAATTGGTCGCACGGCTATAGGAGATCGGAGTACCACCGCTGGGTGCGACGACTTTGATATCGAAGTTTACCAGTCGTTGGCCAGAAATGGTAGCCGATTGGGCTCCCATCCCGTGGGCAACGTGGCATGCAGAGCAAGAGAATCCATCTTTAATATGGCGGGAATGCTCACTGAAGCTAGTATTGTTCATGATCTGGTTGAGGTCATGGCACTTGGCGCACAGCGCGTAGGGGCCGCCACCGGGCCCGCCTTGCGCGTTCAAGGTGGGGTTCGGGAACAGATTGGAAATGGCCGCGCCGGGGGCCCCTGCCTGACTAAATTCATATCGGCGTTCCAGGATGTGAGGGAAAATCGATCCGTGCGGTCCATTCGGTCCACTGCCGCCGAATTCACGATTGTCGTCGCTATTGTGGCAGTCCGTGCACAGGATTCGCACCCCCATGTTACGTCCAATCGTCATGCCATCAAGCTTTAGCATGCTAGTGCGCAGGCTTGGCTGCGGAAATGTGCTGGTGCTGTCGTGGAAAACGGGGTGACTTGATGTTGCGAAAGTGCTGAATTCTGGAGCTACGTTCAGTGCGTCGCTTGCGGCAACCGCCCTGATCGGTAAATATCCGTAAATAATTTTAGCTTGTTTGCCAGTGCTGGTTCCATGGCAGCGCAGGCAATTCTCATATTGGTTGCTGGCGGGTGTGACCACGGTCTTGCCATCCGTCCCGCTGATCCCCACCACCTGGGCCTGGGAAAGACGAATCGCGGGCGCCTCGGTAAATGCAGCGACCCGACTGCTTGAATGCGGGTTATGGCAATCCACACAGGTAACATGTCGGTTTTGATTCAAGAGCGCGCCCTCATGCGGCAGGTGAGAGCTGTTCCCTGGCGAAAAAGCATGCCCATACTTCGGCGCCAAGGTTTCGGCAAGGATATTGGCGGTGGGGGGAGACGTCGTCGAACTTCCATTGTGGCAAACAACGCAAGCTTGGTCTTCAGCGGCCCGAAGCAGTGAATTGCCGCCTTGGGCATTGTGGGTAGCGTGGCACGATGCACAAGCATTCCTGGCCACCGTGCCATAAGGTCCAAGGGATGCCTGTACTTTGCTGGTGGAGCTCCCCTTCGAGGGCGTTGCAGTGGTTTCCAGCAAAATCCGACCAGGCACCCGGTTCGATGCTGTGGCGTGAATGCTGGTGGTCCAACCCGCAAGCGGATTAGGTTTGCTCGATGCGGCGCTGGATGAAAGGGGTGATCCCGCTGCGCGCAGCACAGTTTGGGTGGCCACCTGTGGGCTGGTCAACCCCATCCCTGTTCCGGTGGGGACAGTAGGATTGTGGCAGGCCGCGCAAAGTGCACCATTGGCGTTATTCAGGACCAGGAAATTTGGATTGTTCGGGTCGATATTTTGCACGTGGGCATTGTGGCAGCTGCTGCACTCCACGTTTCCGTTAATAAGCTGCACAGCGCCAGTTTGATCCTGAGTCGATGGGGGACTGGCATAAACGGACGGCCACAAATCCGGAGAACTTTTTAACGGGAGGATGAAGCTGACTGGATGCATCGTGGAAAGGTTGGTGCCAAACACGTCTGCAGCATTCATCTGCCCCGTCATCGGAACTTGCCCGTAAGGGACAAGGGCGCCCGGGGACCCTGCCACAGTGCCATCATGACAACTCAGGCAAAGGGTGGAGTTAGTACCCAGCTGAGGTGAAGGGTTGGGTGTGTTAACCAATGTCCCGCTTGAGTAAACCGTGTAGGACGAAACCGATGAGAGCTTCTGGTCCCAGAGTGGCGTAGGAGCGAGGCCCGCAGAGCCATTCAAGCCGGAATGCGGAGCATGGCAGTAAAGGCAGGAACCAGAAAGAGTCCCCTTAATCGGGGAACCCGTCCCCCCGGGAGAAAGGTCGTGCGAACCGATGACATCTGTCACCGCTGGCGGAGTCGTCTGCGCCAGTGCGGGGCGGGCGAAAGCAAGGGAAGCTACCACCAGGAGACCGAGGCACAAGGACTGGAAACGAAAGTCAGGGTCCGGAAGCCGATAGAAAAGCGGATTCGTCCTGAATGTGGGCTTCCGACTGCCGGTTTCAGGTTCTTGTGTCTTAGTGTTGATCATTCTTCCCCAATGCCATGTACTGAAAGACCTTGATGCGCCGGTTGTAGGAATCGACCACAAAGACGCGGTCGTTATGATCAATGAACAAGCCGGTGGGTAATTGAAATTCTCCGAAGCCGGTCCCCTTCTTGCCAAAGTAATAGAGCAACCGGCCTTGGCGATCAAAAACCTGCACCATTCCGCTCAAACCCTCCACCACGTAAAGGTGGCCCTCGGAGTCCCTGCCGATTCCCTTCGGCCTGAACATGTACCCCGATTCGTCCCCAATCTGGCCGATGGCGTATTCAAACTTACCGGATCGATCCAGAACCTGAACGCGAAAGTTCATGGCGTCCACCACCAGCAGGTCCTGGCCATCCAAGCGCAATTCCGTAGGAAAATTGAATTGTCCATCGCCGGTGCCTGCCGTGCCAATCTTCTGTACGACATTACCCTGCAGATCGAGCACCCAAATCTGCTGTCGCAATGTGTCCGTTACGAAGATCTTTTGGGCGGGAGAATCAATGGCGATGCCGGTTGCTCGTTTGAAATATCCCTCGCCCTTGATGCTGCCAATGATCCGCCGAAATTTTCCACTGGGGTCAAAGACAAAAATTTTTCCCTCGTACGAATCTGTGACGTAAATATTGTCCTCGGCATCCACGGCCACGCACTGGGGCGAAGACATTCCATCAACATCTCTGATGCGGGAGATGAACTTGTATTTGTGCTGGATGAAATCAAAGATGTGGACGCCGCTCGAGCCCGGGTCGGCTACGATGATCCGACCTTGAGAGTCGGTGACCACGCTATAAGGATTAATGAGCGCGTGGTAGTCAGGTTCACCCGCCACCACGTCAAGAAGGCGGCCCCAGAAAGTATGTTTGGTCTTAACTTCCTTCTCTGAGCCGACGCTACCTTCATACAAAAGCTTGCGTCCGCCAGTAAGTTCCAGTTCGGGGAGCGTCACAAGGGATTGGGGCTTTGCTTTTGACCCGGCGGCCGCGACAACTGGAAGCAGCAAGAGAAACACGAGGCTGCCCGCAGTGGGCAGCAGCCAGAACAAACGACGGCAAATGGGTCTTTGTTCACCCGATCTCTGGATCATCCGATCACCCGATTCCCCATTTGATCGTTTAAAAGAAATTAAAATATCTCGAAACTCCCACAAAGAACGAGCCTTGTAGTGTCGGCGGCGTTCCGGTAATGCTGAACCCCTGGACTAACCGGCTATATCCGGTCTCGAAAAACACCTTGCGGAACTGGTAGACCATCATGAAATACAAATTCTCATTCTTGTTATTGGAACTCGTCGAGTTGCTATCGGTTCCACTCAGGGCCCTGGCGTAACTCGCGGTAAGTGTCAACCCGCGCAATGGGCTGGACCCAACTCCCAAGGAGTACGACTTACCATTATAAAGCACAACGTCTGCCGGGTTAACGACAGGCAGGGGAATAGGGTTACTTACCAGTCCTGTGGAAGTCAAAAGGGCATTCCCACTGGAGGTCGAGTAAGCGCCATTAATGCTGAAATGGGGCACGGAGAGTGAGGTGGAGTAGCTATGACTGGAATCGGCGGACCCGGGTTCGTCGGTCAGCAAGCTCCTCGCGCCGCTTGTGTAAACTCCCCAATACGACCTTCGTCCGATCCTACGGCCCAGGCTGCCAGAGTACGAGTAACCCGAACTCGTATAGGCGATCAATACAGTTTGGTTGGCCTGGGAATAGGCAAAGCCCCCCGCCACGGTCCATCGCTGGATCTGATGAGTGTAATTGACCATGGTGTTCAAACCCAGTGTACTTTCGTTGGTGGTACTTACCGAGGTTCGCGTTAGACCCAGCACCCCATTAAACTGTCCCCCCAGAAGGGTATTGGAATAATCTGCCGTGCCATTGTAGGAATCGGAGGCGAAGGACAATCCCAGAAAGCTCTGTTGCTGGCGCTCGGCGTAGGCATTAAAGTGCAGATGCTCAGCCGGCATGTCGTAGTTGGCATAGCCAGTCAGGCCAAGGTCGTGCGACCCCTGTTGTCCTGTGATCGGTGGCGCGATAACCCCGGCCGTAACCAGGGTATTGTAGAGACTTCCCTCAAGGTTATCCGTGTAATAGGTGGTTGCCCCCACATTCAAATGTTCCCTTGGAGTGAAAGAGAGTGAACTCGTCAGCGTGTCCAGCGTTGTATCGTACTTGTCATTATATGTAGTGTCGTCCAAAGTGGTATTGAGGCCTTCGCGAGTGGCGTTGGCGGCAAAGTTGCCGTGCCATGGCAATTTGTGCCCAATCCCGATGAAAAATGAATTGGCGCCTGAGTTGGATTTTTGCGCCACCTCACCCGCTAGAATCACTGGTGTGACGGTTCGCGTGGCATCGTGCAGGTAACCCCCGTTCAGGCTGAACCCCGCAATGGTATAGGCCGCCGTGGCCGAAAAAGTGAGCGAGTGTAGTCTCCCCTGGCTGTTCAATCCGTAGACCGAATACTCGCTGTCGCCGTCTGAGAAACTGAAATTGAGACTGGGTAAATTGTGGAGGTGAATGCCCCAGTTGACGGCGAGATTGCTAGTGTCCCCATGCGTCGTATAATTGGCGAGCCCTGGAATCCCGAAATTTCCACTGCCATTGAACGTCTGGGAATAACTGATTGACCCTGGAAATTCGCTGCCGCTAAAGATCCTGGTAGTTGCGTTCACACCGCTGCTGGAGGTAATCGACTGAAAATTTGAGTTGAGCCGTGACTGGTTGTAAAAGGGCTGAACGTCAAAAGAGAAAAAATTAGGATTGTAGTAGATACCGGAAAGGTCGGCGCTGCCTGCGCCCTCGATGCTGTGATCGGAACCCGAGAGGTTCGTATAATCATCGCTGTATCCGGCTGCTATGGAGCCGCTTAAATTAACGCTGGCTTCGCCCGACTTGACCTGCCCCCACGTATTGGGGGCAAGGGCCAATAAGAAGGCAGCGAGAATAGCGACATTTTTACTCACAGCTTATGACTCAATGCACGTTTTCGTCCAAAATTAGGCGAAGAATGATTGACGATTGTCGATGTAATGAATGCCGTTGGCGGTTATCGACTAATGATCTTAGACTGTTAATGTCTGCAATCATCCTCTGTCGATCAATAAAGAGTAAATCGCCCCAATCACAAATCAACAAACGACCATGATTGATCGTCACGCCTTTTCAATCTTGGCGTTTTTGCTCAATTTGGTGGCGAGTGCGTTTCGAAGCTGCTCTGTCTTTTGTTTTGTCAATTGGTCGCGCAACGCGTCCTTGATGTTTTCGAACTTCTGCATTCCGGCCGGATTGTGTGAATTAAGCCGGAGGATTGTGAAGTCGTTGGCGTCAAACTCGACGAGGTTACTCACTTGGTCAGGCTGCATTGATTCGAGGGCCTTCACGACCGCGGGGGGTAGTTTGGAGCGGTCAGCAGTCTTGTGGTCGCCCATCATCACACGGAAATCGTCCTCGGAGATCTTTTCTGCCAGACTCCCGAACTGTTCGTAACTCTTTGTAGCCTGGGCTTGGCGGAGCGCACTCGCGGCACGCTGGCGCCCTTCCAACAACTGGGCAGGAGTGGCATTCGGTGGAGGCAGGATGGAAATGCTCTGGAAGGAGAAGGACTCCGGCAGGTTGAAGCGCTCAGGGTGTTGATCAAAGTAGGCCTTCGCTTCAGCAACAGATACTGTCGCTTTGTCCGTCACCTCCTGCTTCAGAGACTTGTCAATAAGTAATGAACGCTCCACCTTCTCTTGCAGCAGCTTTTGTGAACCCTTGAACTCCACCTGGAGGAATTGCTGATATTCCTGCGGGGTATGAAATTGTTGTCGAAACTCCGCCAGGGCGTGGGCCATCTCGGTGGCGGGTACGGTCATGTTCCGGTGCTTGGCATCCTGATACACCAACTCCTCAAAGATCATCATCCTGATCGCACCGTCGCGGATATCCGCTTCCATGGGCTTGGGAAATCCGTTATGCACGCGCGCATAAGGGAAGATCGCGTACATTTCGCGCAAGAGGTCGCGATCCGTCAGTACCGCGCCGTTTACCCTCACCACAGGCCGCCCCACCGGCTGCAATGAGACAGCAGAGTCCGCCGATGGCGGCTGGATCACTACGGGGGCGTGAGATGCCACCTGTGCTGAGACTGTACTCACCACCAAGGCGCCAAGACATAGAGAAAGGAAAGTAAGCCTTAGACTTCTTCGCGCCTGGGTGACATGGTAATTCGTTTGGGCTCCAGTCGTTCCAGTCGCCGTGCTGCTTCGGTACTTCACGCTGATAACTCCCTTCCAATCAATCCCGGAAAAATGGGGGGAGGATCATCTCTCCCCCCGATGAAAGACTTAGAAACACAGACTAGATGGTCGGCACGTTCAACAAGCCGTTCATTTCGTTGGACTCACCGCCATGGCAATTGCGGCAGAACTGGGCCACACTGTTGCCATTGCTATTCGGGTTGTACCAGCCATTGATGAAGAACATGGTTGGGTAGCTGCCGTTCTTGTTGGTGTAAACGGTCATGCTATGTTGGTTATGGCAGGTGGTGCAGGTGACCGCGCTGGATGTCCCGTACGTACCACCAAAGCTCGCCAGCGGGTTCCCGCCACCCACCCAGAAGGAGCCAGGGTAGTTGGTAAGGAACGCAGCCGTTTGAGTCGTACCGCCAAACGTGATGGGAGTAGGTGTTGCACCCGTTCCAGCAGCACCGCTCGCCCCGCCGGTGCAGTTCCAGTTGTAAGCCCCGCCGCATCCTACGATGGCGCTGCCGCCCACGGGATGGTCGTTGGTATATTCTCCACCACTAGCGGGTTTTGCCAACCCGAGCAGCGTGGGAGCTTTTCCGCCCACGATAGGCAGGGTTTCAACCGTTGTCCCTTGCATCATGCCAACCTTGGTCAAAAGGCCATCATGGCAGCTCAAGCAGAAGAGGATGACGGTGTTGGCGTCATGAGCACTGGTGATGCCTCCATCGGATGGCAGCGTTACCGGGTATTTAGCAGCGCCGTCACCACTGAAGTTGAAGGTTTGGCCAAATAAGGGAGTAAGGTCCTGGCCCCACAGAGCATACATACCGTTTTGAGTATCACCACTGGTAGCCTTGCCATTGCCGAATGCGCCGCTATGCGGAGCGTGGCACATGACGCAGCCACGGCCGTAGCCGTTGTGGGCACCAAGGATGTCTTGACCAATGACGCCGTTGGCTGAAGTTGCTCCTCCTGAGGGATTGGCATAAGTATAGGGACCATTGGGGGTGTACCCACCAGGATACGGGCCGCACGGTGTGGCAGCACTGGGCACGCAGGGGGTTTGGGCCATAGCCATACTTGCGGCTATTAGAGCTACAAAGATAAGAAGTGAAAGTTTCTTCATGGTAGTACAAAGACCTCCATTTATATTTTTACTGCTTTGCTGCACCGGGCTTGGCCCAGGGCTGCGTTTTTGGCTATCTCACGATAGCCGAAACTTGTGGCAGCGCTATTGCGCCGCGGATTCCTTTTTGGCCGGGACTTCCGGCTTTGCCTGCGAAGCCTCGGGTACCGGTTGCTGTTGGGGCGCTACTCCCGCAGGTTTCGCAACGCTATCATCTTGACGCCTGGATGCGGGCGAGAGAGACGCTTTCTGCTCGGCAGCTTCCCGGCGCGCCTTCTCGACTGCAGCCTCAGCATCAGTCACGTAGCGGAAAACCTGCACCCGCCCGGGATACGTCTCAGATACAATGACCCGGTTGGAAGCGTCGATGGCGATTCCCCATGGCCCCATGAACTGACCGGGATAACTTCCTTGCCCCCCAATATAGATAAGGAGGCGGCCTTGCTGATTGAAGACTTTTACCCGGTTCTGGGCAGCATCCACCACCCAGATGTGGCCATCTCCATCGATGGCAATCCCCTTTGGCCGTTCCAGGTCCATCGGACCATCCCCGTTCTTCCCAAAGGCACTGATAAACTCTCCGTCGGCATCAAAAGTCTCGACCCGGTTATTAAAGGTGTCGGTGACGTAAACGTTGCCATCCTTGTCTACGGCTACACATTCGGGCAGCGAAAAAGTTCCCGGATCGGTCTGGTCGTGCTTGTGACTAGGTTTGCCAATCTGGCGTAAATATTTGAAATTGTCGGCGTCAAAGACATCCACCACATCGTTGGCGCTGTCTACCACATAGATAAACCGATTCTCCCGATCAATGGCAACACCGCCGGGGCGACCCAGCACATCGCCTCCAAAGACCCCGATCTGCTCATGCTTGGGGTTAAAGACCAGGACGTGGTGCAGCTTGGCGTCTGTAACAAAAAGGCGGTCGTCGTCGTCGAGGGCAAGGCCTGCAATCATATCGAGATTTGCCTGGCGACCGTGGCGGATCAGCTCGACGTGGTTCTTGTTTTCGGGATCGAAGATGAACACGGCGCCCACGGCTTGGTCCGCTGCATAGATATTGCCCTTCGTATCGACGCCCACTCCGTAAGTGCGAATTAACTGGAAGGGGAGCGTGCCCACTCTGACTTCACCGGGATCTTGTGCGCCAGCCAGGCGATCCATCCAGCCTTGCTTTTTGGATTTCTTGGTAAATAGGCTGGGATCGATCTTCTCTCCCGTGTAGAGTTCCTTGAACGCAATCCTCGCTATTGCTGGGGGATTCGGCCAAACAATCTTTGTAATGTCAACATATGCCTTTACCCGCTGATCTCCCAAACTTACCGGAGGAGGGGTGTCGTCCTTTTTCTTACTTGCATGCAGAGTCGAAGGTGAAACCAATGCTAGCGCCAGCAAGCTTACCACTGCGATTCCGAATTCCCTGCGACGAAGCGCATTTGACCTGCACATCAACACTTTACTTCCCTCCCATACGAACATCCGTGAGGTCCAATCCATTGGCGTGGCATGTTTTGCAGAAATTCATGTCATTCTTCTGGTCTTTCACCAGCATTCCCGGCTCGTTGCTCGCATGGGGTTGATGGCAGGTGAGGCAGTTCATCGGAAACACCTTCCCGGCTTTCGGGACCAGTGCGTCACCAACTGGGTGGTTCTCTGTCGGGTGCCCCAGGCCATATTTTAGGGGCAGGACAGGAACCTTACTGAAGTAGTTTACCGGCAGCTTTACCTTGCCATCGAAGATTGTCACTAGGGGCTGTCCTTCCACCTTCTGCGGGTTGGCGTCGGGCCCGTGGCACTCGAGGCACAGTTCGTTCACATTCGCTTTGCGCAAAAGATGGGCGTTGTTGCCACCGTGCGGCTCATGGCAGGTGGCACATCCCAGGTCAGAGGCAGGCTGATGCACATGCTTCTTTTTGAGATCGTCTGCTCTCTCGGGGTGGCAAACGAGGCATGCTGCCACGGGGCCGGGCTGTAAGAACCCTGGGGCCTGTCCACCATGAGGATTGTGGCACACCGTGCAATCGTCCTGTGCGCCAGGGTGCTGTACCTTGGCGTTGGCAATCTGCTTGGCCTGCTCCTCGTGACAAACCGCACAAGTGGATTTGACGTCCTTTTGCGTCAGAACAACCTTGCCGTTCTTGGCAGGTTGATGGCAGTCGTCACACTCCTTGTTTTCAAAGGGGTTGTGCAGAAACGACTGCATCAGGTTCGGTGAATTTGACTGGCGGGCGTCATGACATTGAATACAATCGGCTGTCTCAAAAGGCTGGCCATGATGGGCTTTGATGATCGCCGGGTCTTTTACGTCGTGGCAGTCGATGCAGAGCGCGGGAGCATCCTTAGTAAGGTGATAGGCAAACTCGCGCTGTTGGGGATCGCCCGATTTATGAATGATGTGGCAGGTGTCGCAGCCACCATCAAGGGCTGGATGACGGCTGCCACCTTTGGCAACATGCACGCCGACATCATGACAGTCAAGACAGAGGTTTACCTTCTCGCCGCCCGACATCGGCTTTAATAAAAGGGACGGATTGTTGGAAGTGTGGGGGTCGTGGCACTTCAGGCAATCCCGGGCGTCGGGAGGATGAATCCTGCCCGTGATGTTCGCGGGATTCTTATCTTTGTGGCAAGTGAAGCAGAGAGCCGCAGGCGTGGGAACAATCAGCTTAACGCGTGTAATATCTTTGTTTACACGCACTTCGTGGCAACTCAGGCAGCCGTTTGGAACCTTGGCATGTGCCGATTTGGCGTTGGTTTTGTCCGCATGACAGGTAATGCACTTGGCCGAGTCAACGTTTGCATCAAGCGCCGGATGCCGGGCGGCCTCCAACCTAGGAACCGCCAGGCCCAAGAGCAGAGCAAGCATCAGGACTGTGCGAGGTAATAACCCGCCGTTGATGCTTTCTTCTGAGCGAATTCCTTGAGGTCTTTTCTTCGTCTGCATTGAATCGTAACCCGTCCGAGCCTGACTAGATAGCACGGGGTTAGCCAAAGATGTGAATTCTTTGTCCGTTTGTGTCGTTAGAAACCGTTAATTTTCTGTACTTTCCAAACAGACAAAATTTTACCCCCGGCAAAGTGTAGTGATATGCATCATGGTGCGCTAATTTGCTCAATGGCCAGTATTCTAATGGGGTTACTCACGTACACGGGTCTACTTAGAAGGTATCGGTTATTTTGCAACCTCGTCCGAAATCGGTGGGGAGATGCGTTGCCATTAGCCCACGTTCGCTTCCAACTCGTAATCCTCTCCACAAACTTGGAAGCCTCCGCTTTCAAGGCAATTGTGATGATACTATATCAAAACCGACAAAAAGTCCAATCTCAAATAATCCATCAATTAATCTGACGGATGTAAGCAACCCAACCACCCATCCCATTCAGGCTGTTGCATACCTAAAAGCCGAAAGCGTCCTCTTCCCCCATTACCCCATGGATGAAATCCTCTCCAGTAAGGCGGCTGACTTAATGTTCCGGATATCACATCCCTACGAATTCCAGTTGACCGGGCGCGCTGTTTCGGCCACTATTAACGGCCCTGAGTGGCATCGTCCGTAGCTGGCCATCAAGTGTAGGACCGGCTGCATGATATGGGAGATTGAAACATGACACAAGCAGAGGTGATTGATCGATCCGGCAAGGAAAACAAGAGTTCGGCTGATAAGCTCCGCGCCATTAACACTATACCGGGAGAAATGCGTGCTGTCGTTCTGGACGGAACCGGGTTCTCACACTTGGCCGTCCGCAAGGTGCCGACGCCCCGACCGGGTCCGCGGCAGATGTTGGCGCGGGTGGATGCGGCGGGGATTTGTACCTCGTTGATCAAGTTAATTGAACAAGGTCCGAACCATCCACTTCTTTCCGGTTGGGACATTACAAGTTTCCCCCTCATTCTTGGAGATGAGGGATCCGTCACCTTGGTGGAGGTTGGCGCCGAATTGCACTCGCGTTACCACCCCGGCGCACGATATGTCATTCAGCCTTCGGTGGATATCTCACCGATCAACCACCGTGAGCGTTATCGTGATGGCGCGCGCGGAGTCAACAAAGTGGCGGTTGGCTACACACTGGCCGGGCACTTGGCAGAATACGTTCTCGTCACCGAGGAAATTCTGGAGGCGGGCTGTTTGCTTCCCCTGCCTGACGCCTCCCTGCCCTATGCCCACGCGGCCTTAAGTGAGCCCTTCTCCTGCGTCATCTCGGCACAGGATCACCATGTCCATCTGACGCAGGATAATCCGCTGGGTCAGCGGGGGGTAATAAAAGGCTTGAAGGCCGGTGGCGTTACAGTAGTTCAAGGGGCCGGCGCCATGGGGCGAATGCATGTAGCGCTAGCCATGAGCTATCGCCCACGCGCGATTGTTGTGGCCGATTTGGTGGAATCGCGCCTTGATGTGGTACGTAAGCTCTTTGGCCCTCGCGCCGCGGAACTCGGGATCGACCTTCGCGCCCTCAATCCCACAAAGGAAGATCTGCCGCAGGCGGTAAACAGCTTAACGAGTTATGCTGGCGCAGACGACGTCATCGTGGCCGTCGGCGCACGGCAGGTCATTGCCGATGCGCAAGGCCTGCTCGGCCGCGGCTCCGTCCTGAACCTGTTTGGCGGACTGAAGAAGGGCGAAGATACGGTGGGGTTTGAGACCAGCCTGATCCACTACAAAGAAGTGAACATTACCGGCTCCAGCGGCGGTTCACCCTGGGATGTGGCACGCACCCTGGATTTGATGGCTGCGCATGAAATCGACGCGGGGGATCATATTGCACGCATTGGAGATCTTGCCCATGCGGGCGATTTCCTGCAAATGATTAAAGCGCAAGCTATTGATGGCAAGGCCGTCGTCTATCCCCATCGGCCGTGCGCGGAGATTCGTTGCGTAACATCGTGGACGGCACAAGATGAGAAGCAGTGGCTGGAGGTCAGTGGATAGTGGTAAGTGAATAGTGGTGAGTGGCTAGTGGTTAGCGGGGGGGGACGACACCCACAAATCACTTCCCTTCAGAAACTGTCCACCCGCAACCAGCAGCCAACAACTGCCCACTCGCCACTCTCCAATAATTACTCCCTTTTAGCGAGGACTTCACCGTGCCACTGACTGGACAACGCACATTTGTAGGGTTTGGATTCGGCGCCATCCAAGCGGGCCTTTTTCTTTACGAAGCTTATCGTTCGGGGGGATTCTCCCGGCTGGTGGTGGGAGAGGTGGCCCCGGACGCTGTGGAAGCCCTTCGCCACCACGCCGGTTGCTACGCAGTGAACATTGCCCACCATGATCGCGTGGAAGTCGCGCGCGTTGGTCCGGTGCAGATTGAGAATCCCGTCGTACCCTTGGATTTAGCTTGCCTGGTGAATGCCGTGGCCGAGGCGGCAGAGATCTCCACCGCCGTGCCTAGCGTGCGTTTCTATACCTCACCCGGTCCCGGCAGCATTCATCGTATTATGGCGGAAGGGTTGCGCAAGAAAGTCTCCACAGGCGGACCACGCGCCGTTGTCTACGCCGCCGAAAACCATAACCAGGCTGCGGAAATCCTGGAAGCAGCCGTCTTTGCCGAAATTCCAGCCGATGAAAGACCCCTGGTACGCAACCGGGTGTGTTTTCTCAATACCGTGATTGGCAAGATGAGCGGTGTCATAGCGGATGCACGGGAAGCTCAAGCCCGGCACCTGGCAACGGTCACTCCTGACAGTTCCCGGGTTTTCTTGGTGGAATCCTTCAACCGCATCCTAGTCTCTCAAGTGAACTTTCCCCGAGCCGCTGGTGAACCACCATTTGAGCGGGGTATTGCCGCCTTCGTGGAAAAGGAAGACCTTTTACCTTTTGAGGAGGCCAAGCTCTACGGCCACAACGCCACACATGCCATGGCCGCCTATCTCTGTTCCGTGCGGGGACTTCAATATATCACTGACTTGCGCCAGGACCCCGCTCTCCTTGCGTTCATTCGCGATGCGTTCCTGAAAGAATCGGGTGAGGCCTTGATTCGCAAGTACGCCGGCAAGGATCGCCTGTTCACGGCTGATGGCTACCGCGAGTATGCGCTCGATCTGCTGGAAAGAATGACCAACCCTTTCTTGCAGGATAGCGTTGAGCGCGTGGGTCGAGATCCGCAACGCAAGCTGGGCTGGGACGACCGCCTGGTGGGAACATTGCGCTTGGCTTTGCGGGAAAACATCGTTCCCCGCCGTTATGCCGTGGGATCAGCCGCTGCCCTGGCCACCCTCGACCCATCATTCCTGCAAACCGATAAACCCGCCCACGATTTGCTGGCCCAAATTTGGGGCGATGGAGTGATGGAAACAAAAGAAGCACCGGAAGTCCTGCGCCTAATCGAAGATGCAAGGCCCCATCTTAAGCGCTGGCGCGATTCAGGCTTCAAAGATCCGCTGGTATAGAAAATCGTTGGCACCATTTGTGTAAGCAATCAACTAACATTCTACATCGCGGATCCTAATCTGAATTTTTCCTCCCAGACCTCAATTATCCTGAAGCGGCATTCCCGGGCGTGGCGATTGCCACAGTTTTAATTCATGCCTTTTTGATCCTACACGTGCCGCCCCCCGGGCCGGGGTAACTAGGGCGAATAGCCCGGCGCAAGCCGGCGAATGTAGGAGTAAGGCGGAGTTTTGCGAAGGAACAGGCCCTGTAGCGCCCCAATTCGGCAGGCGTGGCGATCGTCCCCGCGCGGCATCCTGCTCTTCTAGACTATTTGACTAGTGAAAAAGTCCGGGCAGGCGCCCGAAACCGCCTTTATGTCATCGGCACCGCGGGCCGATGGGGCGTGACTTTACTATTATTTCCCGCCGGCAGTAATTATTTTAAGAAAATCTTCCTATTTGTCCGTTTTGACAGCAATCTAGCCCACATTTTACTTGACAATAGCCTATCATGTGTTGTATGATGTACCAGTAATGAGCGAGTACATCACAGCCCGACCCCAGCCCCCCGGAAACGAGGCCATCCAGCGCGAAAATAACCTCCCGGGACCTCCCCGGATTCAGATTGATGTCCCCCTGGGCACCCCTTATCGGGAAATTCGCGACGCCATCTTCAGCCAGGCGTGGCAACTGGCGGGCACACAGATGCGGGCCGCCATTGCGCTGGGCATTACACCCGAAACGATTTCACGGAATTATCGACGAGGCAAGAAGAATCGGGTTGTGGGGCCATCGGATCGTCGTGTGAATGAAAAACAAAACCGGCCATTGGGCCTGGCATTGCCATTCGATTCAGATGGCCAAGATCTGCAGGAAACCATGGGTGCCGCGAACAGTGACGCCGCGCAAGACGGCAGAGGATTCTCCGTTCGCCCGCTTCCCTTTTGCCAGAGAGACTTAGACCAGAATGAAGAGAAAGAACGTGCTTCGACGTTGGCCATTATTAATGATGATACCGAGCGGAGCGATTTGTGGTGAATCCAGACGCCCTCCCTGCTTAAGGGACGCGGAACGCGGCGGACATCAACCGTCGCTACAGACGATCTCGTTGAACTGAAGACTGAACACTGAGGACCGAATACATAAGTTTGACCGCATTTGACGACTGTTGCAGTAAATCCATCTTAGCTCGCGCCTGATCAGCGTGAGTGAGGGCGGCGGTGGGTGCACACACTGCCGCTGCCCTAAGTGACCGAAAATATTCAGAACACACAACTCGAAGCTGCCCCCCAAAGTGGAATTTCCGCGGATCATGCGAATCCGGATTCCGGGTTCCGAATTCCGGATTCAAAAACCAAGATTCAAGATTCAAGAACCCAAAGGCCCGATTTAAGAGTCCCGCAATCCAATTCACAATTCAAGACTCAAAATCCCAGGTACCCGACTGCGGAACCTCTGACGCAGACTTCCGATCTAAAATTCAAGATTCAAGGTTCAAGACCCCCGATACCAAACGTCCAATTAGAGATTCCGCATCTTTCCTCGCAGGAACTGCAATTCCTTTTGCGGGTCGCGCCTGGGGCGCTAGAGAGCGAACGCATATATCAGATTCCTGCTTGCGTCACATTGGCGCAGGCGATTTTAGAAAGCGCCACGTCCGCCGGCTGGGGCAGCAGTTCGCTGTTCCGGATCGCCAACAATCCGTTTGGCATCAAGTATGAACATTATGGGGCAGGCAATCGGGCCATTGAGCCAGCGGATCGTCGAGCCATTGACGACCAAGAAAGGCCATCGACTGACGGACCGGCTCACAATTCCGGATCGCGGATTCCAGATTCCGAAGCGGAGCCACGCAGCGGCGATTCAACATTCACAATTCAAGATTCAAGATCGCTGACCCCCAATTCCCTGCACCCTGAGCTCGGTGCCCAGCGGCCGGCACAGGCAGGCGGACCGGAAAGAATAGGGCAAGCCCGCGTCCCTTCAGACGATCACTCGATCACCGGTTCGACCAGCCAATCGAACACCGGGTCACCGAGTCCCCCGATCATCGGGTCGGACGACCACTCCATTCCCGACCCTTACGGTGCTTTTGATGCTCAGACCTGGGAAATCGTGAACGGGCAGAAGAAGGTGATAATCGCCCAGTTCCAGCGTTTTCCCAATTTAACCGAAGCCTTTAAGGCGCATGCGCAATTGCTCTGTTCGCCACGTTACCGGCCGGCTTTTGCGGTGCGTCACGATTGGAAACAGTTTGCGGAGCGGCTGGGGCCCAAATCCTCCCCGCTTGATTCGGAGCATTGTGGATATTCCACAAATCCCAGCTACTCCGCGGAGCTTATCAAATTGATCGAGTTGTACCGCTTGAATGATTCACGCGCGGTCGAGTGGTTTGCCACTGGAGTCGACCCGGGAAGAGTGGCTGACAGCTCACAGCCGGCAGTCCACAGTTCGCCGTGACCTAAACAGCGGATGAGTTGAATTGACTGCCGCTTTTGCGAGTCCCGGGGCCCGGGCCGAGGCAATGACTGATAACCGGGAACTGACGAATGAAAGCATAAGTCCGCGCTGACAGCCTTTAGCTGTGAATTTGAAAGATTCTAAGGAGAGAAACATGAAACTTCAAAACGTTTTCTTTGCAGTAATACTCGGGTGCACGCTGGGGTTCCTGGCCTGCTCGGTTCCGGCTTGGGTGAACACGGTGGAGGCTGATGCCGAGGTTGCGGCGCCGATTGCCGGCAGCTTGATTGACGTCATTGACCCTGCGCTTGCGCCCCTGGTGGGCCTGATTGAGAACGGCTTTGCGGCGCTGGCGAAGACGCTTGACGCCTTCAAGGCCTCGCCCACGGCCACCAATCTTCAGACGGTGCAGGCGGCGTTTGCCGCGGTGAATACAAATGTTGCGCAACTGGAAAGCGCCGCGCAAATCAAAAATGCCGCAACCAAAACAACCGTGACGGAAGTTGTGCAATTGCTTTCGCAGGCGGTGGCGGAGATCGCGGCCTTGGTGCCGGCAAACACGGGACTCGGGACTCGGGACACGGGGCTCGGCAAAACCGCTGCTGCGCCCCTTCAGGCGAAGGGCTGGAAGGCGAAGGACTTTAAGCAGCAGTTCAACAAGATCGTTGCTGGCGACTCGAGATTCAAGCCGCTGAAATAGGGGTTCCAGGTTACAGGGCACAGGTTACAGGAAGACCTGTCACCTGTTCGCTTTTCAACGTCACCTCTTAATTGTGACCTGCTACCTGTCAACTGTTCCCTATCACCTATTACTTGGAGTTCACGATGACTGACCACTCGCACTTAAAACTCGGCAAGCGTGCCCGGCGGCATGACCCACGCACGTTGCAATTGGCTCGTTATTTGACGGCGGCGGGACAAGCTCAGGCAGGACAGGCGTTGCCCGGACAAGCCCAGCCAATTCAGCCGCCTGCCAGCGTTGACTACACGTGCGGCATCAGGGATTGGGGAATGATGCTGAATGACCAGTTGGGCTGCTGCACGATTGCGGCCGTCGGGCACGCTGTTCAGACCTGGACTGCCAATGCCAGCCAGGAACTGACCGTGCCCGATTCCACCATCCTTGAATACTACGAGAAGTGGGATGGCTATAACCCCGCGAACCCCTCGACCGACCAGGGCGGAGTGGAACTCGATGTCTTGAACGATTGGCGGCAGCAGGGATTTGGCGGAGTTTCGCTGGATGCGTATGCAGAGATAGGACTGTCCGGGGTCCGAAGTCCGATGTCCGAAGTCACGCAAGCCATCTGGGTTTTTGGCGGGGCTTACATTGGCGTGGAGTTGCCCATCAGGGCGCAGACACAGGATGTTTGGGATGTGCCAGCCAATCTCGGGCCCGATGATGAACCGGGTTCTTGGGGCGGACATGCGATTTATCTGGTGGGGTATGACATGCGGGACTCGGGACCCGGGACTCGGGACTCGGGATTAGGAAGCTCAGATTCCGCATCCCGCATTCCGAATTCCGGAACTCAAACGGCGGATTCTGGATCGAGCGTTTCAGTTTCCGGATTCCGCATTCCGGATTCTGGAGCCAGTGTTTCGGATTCCGAAACTCAAACCTCTAAGATCGAGTCACGAATCGCCGGCTCCGAGTCCCGAGTTGCTTCTCCCCAGTCCCCAGCACCCAGCGCCCAGCCCCCAACTCTGACCTGCATCACCTGGGGCAAGCCTAAGAAGATGACTTTTGCCTGGTTTGAGAAGTATTGCAGTGAAGCCTACGCGCTGGTTTCAAAAGACTGGTTGAAGTTGAGCGGAGTGGCGCCGAGCGGGTTTGATCTGGCGACGCTGGAGAGCGATTTGGAAGAGGTGTCAGGGGTCAGGTGTCAGGAGTGAAAACAGGGTGATAGGGACAAATTGGGAGATGGCATGACATCAGTGGAGTGTGAGTGAAGGGTGAGCTTTTACTGGTTCCTAACACCTGGCACCCGACACCTAAGAAGGGAGTTAAGCAAATGGATATTCAATCGATACAAATGCAAGCCCTCATAACTTTCGTGATGCCCCTTTTGATTCAGTTGGCCAAGCGCAGCCGGAGTGCGGCCTTTTCGTGGATCGACCAGAACAAGCCGAAGGTCTGCGTACTGACCAGCGGGGTTATGGCGCTGCTGACTTCCATGGGGATTGAGTTTGCGCGTGCGCCGCACAGCCTTACGGTGAGCTGGCCCGATGGCGCAACGCTTTTGCGCGGATTCGCCACGTTCGTGATTTCCGCCGTATTCCAATTCGCCGCGCAGCATGCGTTGTACGAAGGGCTGTGGAGGCACATTGTCGCGTCACCGAGCAGTCAGGTTAGGGTCAGCGTCGGGAGATCAGAAGATCGGGTGATCGGGTGAACAACGAAGGACCGTACCCCCCGATCAACTTGTTCGACCGGTCAACCAATCTCCGGATCTCCCGATTCTCTGAGAGCCGATAACCTTGATGAACCATGCGGCGCTCCAAGAACGACCACTTGAGGTTAAGTTCCCCATGATTTCCGCGGCCACAGTTCAAGCGCTTTTGCTCGGGTCGGGTGGGTTCATTGGCACCTGCATGGCGGGGGTGGGAGCCTTCCGGTTGTTTTCCGCCGCCACGCATGGAGTCTTGCGCGTCCCCATCAGCCTGGAGAAGGGCGCGGAATACATGGAGCGCGCCGTGCACGCGGTGGAAAACCAGAACTGCTTGTCAGACCAGGTGATGGAATTGAAGGCTCTGCTGATGGCGACGCGCGAGGAGATTCTGAAGATGAGCAACGAACGCGAACAGATTGGCAGGGAGCTGCGATTGATGTCGAGAAAGATCGAAGGGTTTAGTTGTTATGCGCAAGATGAGTGAGGAGAGGTGTTAGGTGCTAGGTGTTAGGGGTTAGGGGTTAGGTGGAAAAGAAGGTGTCAGGTCTAATTGCGAGGTGCGGATTGTTTAGTATCGGGTGCGAAAAGGCGGAAGTTAGAGACAGGATGCAAGGCGTGCGGTTCTTCCTGACACCTGACACCCGGCACCTGATACCTTTCTGCCCTCTGACACCTGACGCCTAACACCTTTCCGCTCTCTGACACCTGGCACCTAGCACCTGGAACCTAGCACCTAGCACCTGGAACCTAGCACCTAGCACCTGAGATCAATCAGCAAATTCCGAATCGAGGAAGTGCATATGTCCAAAGTGAAAACCAAGTGTGAGCAAGAGTTCGATCGGACGGAGATTCTTCGCTACTTGAACGAATGCGGACTTCAGCCGGTAACGCCGAAGAGCATCCTGATCTACCTGGATGATTGTCTGCGTCCGGTCAGCGTGACGGCGGTGGATTTTCATCTGCGCTATATGCGCGACCGCGGCTGGGTGGAGCTCGGCATCGAGAAGCTGGTGGGCCAGCCGGAAGTGATTCGCTGGACTCGCATCACCGCCAACGGCGTGGATGAGTATGACCGGCGATGCATGGCGCTGGGCGAAGCCAGGTGAGGAAAAAGCTCTCGGCTATCAGCTTTCAGCTTAAAGATGAGGTGCAATTTCATGGCAATGCACAGATTTTCCCGACTGGAAACACTTGAACACCGTTATCCCGGCTTGTGCCGGCAGTTGGAGGCGATGTTCAAGGCTCTTGTCCCCATCCGCGCCATTGTCAGGGTCGTCCGGGCGCAGTACGGCGAGGTGATCGGCCGCCACTCCCTCCTTACTTATAGGAAGGAATGTCGGGATTTGTGGCGGGAAGAACTATTGGAATTAAGAATTGGGAATTAAGAATTCGGAATTCTGAGATCGCGTGCGAGGATCGCCAGCCCGATCAGCGGGTGGGTCAAGGGACCGGTGAATCAGCGGCCCGATGGCGGGATCGATTTGAGGACGTGAAATGCACTATCAACCGACCAAGATCGAACAACTCGACTTGCAGTTTGCGGGCCTCGCGGATGACGTGAGGCGATGGCTCTTACAAGGCATTACGTCGGCGAGGATATCGCGGCTCCTCTTCGAGAAGTACCAGGTTTCAATATCGCCGCGTATGGTCGGCCGCTTTCAATCCGACCGTTGGGTGCCTGAGCGGAGACTCATGCGCGCCACGGGAATTTTGAAATTGCGACGGGCAACTTGCCCGTGCCCGCGCATGGCCAGGATGGCCATGGCACAGCAATTGACACCATTATCCGGCACTACAAACGGAGGCGCGAATACAAATGTCGCTCCGTATAGCCGTTGAACATGGCGCGGGAAGAAGCGCCATCCGGAATTATGAAATCTGAATTCTGAATTCGCGTGCAAGGATCGCCGGCCCGATGGATGGTTGGGTCAATGGCCCGATGAGAAGGCGTCACGGTGATTTGAAGCCTTGGAGGCGTTGCAAATGAAAATGAAGCGTCTGACCAAAATTGAACAACTTGACCAGCGTATCCCCGGTCTCGCCGAAAACGTGAAGAAGTGGTTTTCACAGGGTATTTCGTCGGAACAAATAGCGGTACTCCTCTACAACCATTACCGAGTTGTTTTAACGTCATCTCCGGTCAGCAGCTTCCGCTCGCGACGCTGGGTGCCCGAGCAAGAACTCCTGGAGGACAAGAAATTATCGATCTTGGCTGCCCTTGAGGTTGCACACGAGCAAGAGGTAAGAGCGTCCATGGCCGTCCAGGCTCGGGGATGAATGAAGTGAGAGGGTTAACTGATTCCAGAGGAGTATGGCTCAATGCCTAGAGTCCTATTGAAATTAGAGAAAATCGGCGGATGCACTCCGGACTTGCTTACTGTGGTGAAAACGCACCTCGACCACGGCCGCACGACAGCGGAGATCCCAGCCCTGGTTTACCAGCAATTCGGTGTTTCCGTGACCTTACAGATGGTGGAAGGCTTTCGCAAAAAGCGCTGGGTTCCGGAAAAAGATCACACGGCGGAGAAGAAAGAAACGATTGAGGCTGCTGTAGCTGCGTTTGGGGGTGAAAAAGGGTTCGATGCCCTACTCCTGGCAAAGCTCTGGGAGATGATGGATAAGATGACCATCCCCCAACTGATTGCGGCACGCACTCTGTTCATCAAGATCAGGGCGCAAGACCTTAAGGAGCAGGAATTCCTGTTCAAGACGGGGCAACTGAAGCCGCCCAAACCTGAGGAAGAAGAAGATCCCATTGCCCAGTCGCGGCGAGCGATGCAGAGGATTAAAGAGATTTTCGGACTGGCGGGCGATGAGCCACCCAAACCGCGATTCGCAAGACTTCCCGTGCTGGCCAATTCAGCGAGTTCTGAAGCGCCGACAGAATGCGTGAAACCAGAATGATCCGATTGTTGCAACTCGCGAGGCGCTTGACGATGAGGAACGGAAATGCGGGATTTTACAAGCTGCGGGAAGCCCCCTACCGCAGGTTACCGGACGGCGCTGGTAACCACGCTGTTGCCGGTAACCGCACAGTTGCCGGTAACCACCCCGGCGCATAGGCGCCACCCCTCCTGAATCAGGAGGGGAGCTTTTGGAAACAACTCCCCTCCTCAGACGAGGAGGGACGGCGCGGAAAGCGCCGGGGTGGTGCTGAAAAAGAGCAGTGTTGAACAAGAGCGGTGCGGGATAAGGACCGCGTTGAACATGTAGGGGCACCCCTTGTGGGGGCCCGGAACCGGGCAGGCACAAGGCCAGCCCCTACGAATCGATTAATGAGAGACAACGTATCCATGGCTAAACGTAAAACTTCCAATTCGGCGACCATCTCATTGCCCGATGAAACCGTTATCCGGCCAGCATCGCCCGGTAACCCTCCCACAGGCCACAGCAGTTTGCGGGCCGATAGCCCGATCGGTAAACCGGAACCGGATGGCTCGAAGAAGAAACCGGAAGAAGAGCCGGTTGATTGGAATGAGATTATCCCCGTCCTGCCTTACCAGTGGCGCTGGATCAAGGACGAGTCCCAGTTGAAGGTGGCGGTGTGGAGCCGGCAGAGTGGCAAGAGTTTTGCCGCCGCGCTGCGGGCTGTCCTGAAGTGCATGCATGGCCGCACGCAGTACATCGTTCTCTCCAAGGGCGAGCGCCAGTCGCGCATGTTCATGGAAAAGGTGAAGGACTTTTGCACGATTTTCAAGGAGCTGAAATTCTTGTCGGCGTTTACGCAGCTGGAAACCGACGACAAGACCATGGAAGTCTATTTTCCCAAAACCCGGTCGCGCATTATCGGCCTTCCCGCCAATGCGGATGCGGCTCGGGGATACAGCGGCAACATTGTGCTGGATGAATTCGCCTTCCATGGCGATGCGCGCAAGATCTTTGCCGCCTGCTTCCCCATCATTACGCGGGGATATTCCATCGAGGTGATCTCAACGCCAAATGGCACGGCGGGGAAGTTTTACGAAATTGCCAAGCAGGCGGGATTGGTGGGCGAAGTCCGAAGTCCGAAGTCCGAAGTCCGAGGTCCAGAAAACAGCCATGCCGGACTTTATCCAACCCTCCCTATGAATGATGGGACTTCGGGCCTGGGACGCCGGACTTCGGACCTCGGACCTCGGACTTCGGACTCTCCCTGGTCCGGCCATCGCGTGGACATCTACGACGCCATCGCCGAGGGGCTTCCGGCGGACCTCAATCTGCTTCGCTCCGGGTGCGACGACGAGGAGACCTGGCTGCAGGAGTACGGCTGCCAGTTCCTCTCCGACGCGCAGAACTACATTCCCGTCGAGTTGATTTCCACTTGCGTGCATGAGGAGGCGACGACGGAGTGGGGGCTGGGTTCCGGGGACTGGGAACTGGGGGCGGAAAAACCGGGGCTCGGGGCCCGGGACTCGGGACTTGGGAAAGGCATTCTCCAGCACCCAACACCTGGCACCCAGCACCGCGACCTCTATTTGGGCGTGGATATTGGTAGGAAGCGAGATCTCACCATCGCCTGGCTGTTTGAAAAAGTTGGCGAAATTCTCTGGTCACGGCGGTTGCTGGTATTGAAGGGCACGAGCTTTGATCAGCAAGAAAAAGAAATTTGCCAACTCATCGATGGCGGCGCTGGCCCGAGTCCCGAGTCCCGAGTCCCGAGCCCCGCTGTTCGCCGCGTGTGCATCGACCAGTCGGGCATTGGGATGATGCTGGCGGAGCACCTGGTGCAGCGGTACGGGGCGCTGGTTGAGCCTGTCACGTTTACCGCTCCGCTGAAGGAACGCCTGGCGCCCATGGTGAAGATGGCGTTTGAGGAGCGCACCGTGCGCATTCCCGATAACCGTGAAGTGCGCGCCGATATCAACTCAGTGAAGCGCTTTGTGACGCTGGCGGGGAACGTGCGCTTTGACGCTGAACATACCGACCGCGGCCACGCCGACCGCTTCTGGGCGCTGGCCATGGTGGTGAACGCGGCCAGCGAACCTACGGGCCATTTTGATGACGTTGCGGGCCTGGTGGGGAGTCCGGTGATGGCGGGGTTTGCGAACATGATCCTGTGACGCGGTGAGAGGGAGAGGAATTAGGAATTAAGAATTAAGAATTTTGAATTCCATGGCCTGACCTCCACAGCTCGATGCCTTTTTCGGTGAAAAGGATGAATCACTAACGCCTATGAAAAGTTCTGGTAACGGCAATCAAAGTCGGAAACTCAATCGCGAACGGCGCTCGACGCTGCAAGCGCAGATCGATGCGGCCGTGAAATTGGCTGATCGTGAAGTCGGACTGCAGCATTCCGAATTCAGCATTCCGAATTCCGGACATCCGGCATCAAGCATCGGGCCGCGGACTTCGGACCTCGGACATCGGACTTCTGACGCCGGACTTTCTTCTTCGGACATCGGACCTCGGACCTCGGACTCGTTTTCCCGTGTCCCTACTCCCTTGTCCCTTGCCCCGAGTCCCGAGTCACGAGTCACGAGCTCCGGCTTTTCCGTCCCGAGTCCCGCGCTGTCCAGCGGCCTTCCCGTAGCGCCAACACATTCCGTTCCTGCCACGCCTGCGCCGGAGCCGATTTCGATGACGGAGTATACGGAACGCATCCGCGCCGGTTGGACTCCGGTGATGGGACTGCCGGGAACGCCTATCACCTCCGGCTTTGTGCGCGACCTGGGCGAGTACAACCCCAAGCTGGAAGGCGTGAACGGCATCTGGACTTATCAGGAAATGCGGCGCGGCGATGGCCAGGTGGCGGGCACGCTGCGCGCCTGCAAGATGCCCATTCTTTCCGCGAAGTGGGAGGTCGTGCCGGGGGATGTTTCGGGACTCGGGACTCGGGACGAGCAAGATCAGCCGGGCGATTCCCTACTCCCTACTCCCAACTCCCACGCCGTTTCCAACACCGGGGTGGGCGTGCAGACGGCGGAGAAGGCCAAGGAGGTGGCGGAATTCGTACGCGCCAACCTGTTTGGCAAGCTGGAGTGGCAGGACCATCGCGGCTCATGGCACACGCAGAATTGGAAAGAGGTGGTGCGCTACGCGCTGCGCATGCAGGATTTTGGCGCGGCGTGCTACGAGGAAGTGGTGACCGTGGATGGCGACCGCATCCGCCTGCGCCGCATGTGCGACCGCCAGGCGCTGACGTTCTACCGCTGGCACACCGATCCGCAGGTTCTTGATCCCAGCCTGCCGCCGTTTGTTTATGACGACGGCGAAACGCTCTACGCCCTGGAACAATGGGGCTACCGCGGCAACCGGTTTGAAAACGTGCTGCTGCCCACGGACAAGGCGTGCGTCTTTACCCACGAGCAGGAGGGCGCAAACTTCTGGGGTATCCCGCTGACCCGCGCCATGTATCCGCACTGGTTTGTGAAGAAGCATTTGGAACGGATTGACGCCATCGCCTGCGAACGCAACTCCCTGGGCGTGCCCATGATCATGCTGCCGCCCAATCCCTCAAGGCAGGACGTGCAGACGGCGCAGAATTGGGTGACGCAGTTGGCCGCGCATGAGAAGACCGGGCTCTCCCTGCCCAACGGCGCGGAGTTCAAACTGGTAGGCATCGAAGGACGCATTCGCGAGATTCTGCCCTCCATCCAGTACCACAAACAGCAGATCGCCACGTCGTGCCTGGCCATGTTTATGGAGCTGGGGCAGACGGCAACCGGCTCGCGCGCGCTGGGCGATTCGCAAACCGACTTCTTTATGCTGGCCACGCAGAACACCGCGGACTATATCGCGCACCAGATCCGCAATTCAACCATCCGGCGGCTGGTGGAATGGAACTTTGGGCCCGACGCGCCCATTCCCCATCTGGTTGCGGCCAACGTGCAGGCGCGGTCGATCGATTCCATGGCCGCCATCATCGCCCAACTTGCCGGGGCGGGAGCGTGGGTGAACGACCGCGCAAGCGTGAACCAGGCAAGGCATGAATTGGGGTTTGGCGAGTATGTGGATGATGAGGTTGTGGGCGAGCCGGCAGCCAACAACTGACAGCCTGCTGTTGCCCGTTTTCCGTCAGTAGCCGGCTGCCTGGCCTTGAGCGCGACGTAAATTGCGGGGTCGATCTCCGATCGACGGCGGCGGTCAGAGACCGCCGCTACAGCCGGAGGCGCGAACACTTATGCCGCTCAGTATAACGATGACCCGATAGACCGATCTTTTTGAACTGGAGACGCTATGAGAACCTTACGCACTTCCCTTCTGATTTCCGCGGGCATTGCCGCTCTTTTGACCCTGCTGGCGGCGTCAAGCCGGTGGCTGCCGCAAGTGAATGCCGACCCTTACAGCTCGCATCGCTTTCCGGCATTTGGTTACATTCTGGATAATCCTTACCTGACGATTGCCGGTGCCGGCACAGCCACCAACCCAACGTCCACCAGCGGCGTTTCAACCGCTCACGTCACCTGGGTGTTCGGCACGGTTTCCGGGACCTACACGGGATGCACCGTGCAGGCCAAGACCAGCTTCGACGGCGCGACATTTCTCAACCTGGGCGGTGCGGCGGCCATCACCGTCAGCAGCAATGCCGTGAATGCCTGGGACATCTATCAACAGGCGCCCGTCTCCACCGGCGTCACCACCACAACGGTCAGCAGCACGGCGGCGGCGGGGTTCGGCCAGTTGACGGAATACGCCTTCGCCTGCTCAGCCTACGGCACCAGCGCGCCCGTGACAATTACGGGGATTTACAAATGAGGAAGCCCTCAGCGATCAGCTGTCAGCCACGGCCCTGGCTGGTCGCTAAAAGCTGAACGCTAAACGTTGAAGGCTGAACGCTGAACGCTGATTGCTGAACGCTGAAAGCTAAGGAGCATCATGAGTCACGCACAGTTCCACTTCATCTCGCAACTCAGTGCCGTCCCTGCCGACGGGCTTGCGCGCATACCGATTCTCGTTACCGGCAGTTGGGTGAAAGGGGGACGCGACGTTTCCTTCACCCGCGAGGACCTTGACCAGGCCGTGGACAACTTTCAAAAACTTGCCAACCACGACCTGAATGTGGACTACGACCACGCCTGCGAGGAACTGGAACGCGCCGCGGGCGAGCCCACACCCAGCGCGGGAAGAATCCTGAAGCTGGATCGGCCGGAAGAGTTTCGGGAGTCGGGACTCGGGACTCGGGGCTCGGGAAAATCCCAGCCTCCAGCACCCAGCCCCCAGCCCCGCTTCATTCTGTATGGCCGGTACGAACCCACGGCCCGGGCGCGGCAACTGATCAAGAACCGCGAATACCGCTACGTTTCGGCGGCCTTTGCCAAGGACTATCCCGACCGCAAGACGGGAGAGTCGCAAGGCTTGACGCTCACCAGCGTGGCGCTGACCAATCAACCGTTTCTCGACGAATTACCGGAAGTGTGGCTGAGCGTCGAGAGTCCGAGGTCCGGAGTCCGGAGTCCGGAGTCGGGGCCTTCTGACCCCGGACACCGGACACCGGACAGCGGACCGTTTTTAACCCGCCTCTCGGCGGAACAAGGAGGAAAAATGCCAACGTTGAACATCAAGTGCTCCGCCGAAGGCACGCACGAAGCCTACGACGGAGATCGTAAAGTCGGCGAGATCGCAAACGACCATCTCTACGACTATGCAAGCAGGCACGCAGGAAAGGACGGGCCTTCTGTGGAGGGCAAGCTGAGCGCGCGGGGCATGGGCGTCCAGGCGTTGAACGACGCCTATTCCACATTCGCGAGCGAGGTTGGCGCGGAAGGACGGAGCAGAGAGGAGATCCGCGGTCTGGTGACCCTGGCGCTCCACCCGCTGAAGGCCGAGGTCACGCTGCTCTCCGAATCCATCGGCTCAAACGGCAAACTGGATAATAGCAAGCTGGATGCGCTTGACGATTCCGGCAAGATCAGCCGCTCCGGCTGGCGCCGCGCCAAAGACGCCGAACAGCGCGTGCAGAACGCCTTGAACCGCGGGCTGATCACTCCCGCCATGATGGCCACGGGCGCGCCCCTGCGCCTGGCGCTAGCGGACGGCGCGGCTTTCAAATCGCTGATTGAAGACCGCTCGCCCCTGATTAAAGCCAACACGGTGGTGGGCATTGGCGGATCGGGGTCGGAAGTGGAGTCGCCCCGCCAGCTCTTTTCCAAGATGGTGGAAGCGCAAAAAAAGGAACTCATGCAGGCAGACGTCCGCCTGGGTGAACTGGAAGCGTATCGCCGGGCCGGGGCCCTGGTGGCGAAGGAAAATCCCGATTTGCTGAAGACCTACCGGTCGGATGCGAAGAGCGCATAAGAACAGATTACGGGGCACAGGTTACAGGTGACAGTAACACCTCTTCTGTAACCTGTTACCTGTAACCTATAACCTGATCTAAAGGAGGAACAACATGTTAGGAAATCAAGGATTGACGGCCGCCAAGTTCGACACGAATATCCGCGCGCTGCGCGGGACCGTGATGGGCTTGCCGGTGAGTAATCCCTCAACCGAATCGGACTTCTATGCGGGCCTGCCGACGGGCGCGAATGTGCAACCCGTGGGCGTGCTGGCTCAGGACGTGGTGGAGCCCGGGTACCCGCTGACATCGGAACTGTGGCTCGACCCCAACACCGGCAACCCCATCAACGGGACAGTGCCGCCCTCGCCTTTTGTTTCACAAGGCCGCGCGTGGGGATTGATCACCAACGCCCCCGAGGCCGAAGTGATCGCGGCGGACACCACGATTCAGGCGGATGACCTGGTTTACATCGCCGATGCCTACGGGCGCGTAACCTCCATCCGCAACGGCGTTACCGGCACCATGTATTACTGCGTCGGGCGGGCGAAATACCCATCCACCGCGGTGAACCAGCGCATCCGGATCTCGGTGACGTTGCAACAAGTAAAGCTTTAGTCCGAAGTCCAAGGTCCGAAGTCCGGAGTCGCGGGGCTCCGGGAACTCGGATTCTGGATCGCGGATCAGCGCCCGCCGCAGAATTTGTCGTTTGACAAACAACTGCGGTGCGCGCGTGGGTTTTGGCTTCGGACTCCGGCCGCCGGACTTCGGACTCTCTACCCAAGGAGTTTTTGATGGAAGTCTCTTTAGCCCATCTTGACCAGTTTTTGACCAACTATTCTGTCCTCTACCGCAACCAGGATTTCGTGGGGGGACGGCTGTTCCCCGATTTCCCGGTTTCAAAGCAGAACGATCGCTACCCGATTTTCGGTTTCGAGCGTTTCAAGTCTTACAACACGGAACGCGCTCCGGGGACGGAAGCCAATGAAATGCCCGGCTGGCGCATGTCGAACGATGAGTACTACTGCGACGGCAAAGCGCAGAAGCAGCTGATCCCGGACGAACTGCGGGCCAAATGGGATTTCTCCACTGGCCCCGAGATTTTTACCACGGAAACGCTGGCCGACATCATCGACAAGCAGCGGGAAATCCAAATCTACAACCTCGTCATGAACTCCACCTCAGTGCCCAATACCACGCTGGCGGGCACGGGCCAATGGAGCGACTTTCAGAATTCCGACCCGGTTGCGGCAATTACCGCGCAGCGGTCGACGATTCTGCTGAGCTGCACCAAGGAGCCCAATACGCTGCTGATCGGCTATCCGGTGTGGCTGCAACTGATCCAGCACCCCATCATCCTCGACCGGTTCAAGAACCACGCGCTGCCGCTCGGGTATCCCACCGACCAGCAGCTGGCCGGCCTGTTCAACGTTGACAACCTTATTGTTGCCAAATCACTGTATGACACTTCGCAACAGGGCATCTCGCACAATCTCAACTACATTTGGGGCAAGAATGCCGTTCTCGCGTATGTGCCGCCGGGGCAAGGGCAGTTGATGATCACTCCCGGCACCACCTTCCGCTGGACGTATGGCGTGCCCAACAACGGCGGAATGATTGTCAAACGCTACCGGGTGGAAGAACGTAGCGGCGACATGATCGAATTCCAAACCTACTACTGCGTAAAGATCGTCGTGCCCGGCGCGATGTATGTGTTCAAGAACGCGGTGGCGTAACGACACCGGAAGCTGTCAGCTATCAGCTTTCAGCGGTCAGCCCTGGCCCTGCGCCTGGCGACCGTACTGGCTGATAGCTGATGGCTGAAAGCATCTTTTGCCAGGAGCTAATAATGCCCAAGTATCTAGTTTTACAGCCCATCGAAAAAGACAACGTCATTTACGTTGCCAGGGGCGCAGAGGTCGCGAAGTCGTTGCCCAGCGCCTGCCACGGGAAGCTGATTCCGGTGGACGCGTCAGGGGAAATCGAACTGACGGAAGACGAAGCCGGCGCTCTGACTTGCGGCCAGGTGCCGCTATTCCAGGGCAAACCTGATCCGATCGGCGGCATGGATGGCCGGGAAAAGAAAGCCCGGGATGACGCGGAGGCAGCAGCCGTTAAGGCCGCCGCTGAGAAGGCAGAGTACGAGGAGTTCGTAGCGTTCCGAGCCGTCAAGGCGGCAAAAAAGAAGTAGGGAACAAGAAACAGGTTACAGGGAATAGTAAGACCAGTTCCTATAGCCTGTAACCTATAACCTGTAACCTAGGAGGTATCATGTCAGCTTCCGCAAGCTTTACCACGCTTTACACATTCCGACTGGACCGCCGGCAGCTTGTACGGCGGATCAGGGTGGATATAACGGGCCTCGCCAGCGGGGCCAACACGATTCCACACGGCATCATGGCGCCCAACAATCAAGCGGTGGGCCAGACGCCCAAGGAAGAAATTGTTCTGCTGACGTCGAACGTCGCGGTTCATCGCACGCAGGCAGCCGACTCCACCAATCTCTACTACACGGTCGATTCCGGCACCGGGACGACGATTAGCGTTTACGTCACTGCATAGCGTTCAGCAATCAGCACTCAGCGGTCAGCTTAAAGGTCTGGCTGATTGCTGGGAGCTGATAGCTGACAGGCTGGAGTTTCCATGTCATATACGACAGTCACTCAAGTTGCCGGCATGTTTCCGAGCTTCACCCAGAACGGCGTCAAGGGGCCCTCCAACACGCTCATCCAGACATTCATCGATGACGTGGCGGGGGAAATTGACGCCATCCTGCAACGACGCTTCCAGGAAGCCTATTCAAGCCTGGGATTCACCGCCTGGCAGGGCGCATTCGCTACAGACCAATTGAACCTACTGGAAAAGATCAACCGGTATGGCGCCTGCGCCCAACTTGCCGAGGTGTTTGAAACCTCTGGAATTGCCGCTGCTGCCCACGTGGCGAAGAGCTTTGAGGACCAGTTTCATGAACTGTCCAACAAGCTCAACGCCCGCGATCCGGACGGCAAACCGCAGGCCGAGGGCGGAGATTACGACTACCTTTTCGACCCTCTCGCCAAAGTGGAAACCCCGCGCGCGCAACTGGGCGGCGTGGCTGGCGGGGACCAGTATCCTGACGACACGTCGGGTGAGAGTTCAACGAACGTTTTTAAGAAGTGGGACCGAAGGGAATTTTGAAAGGAAGCTTCCAGCTATCAGCCGTCAGTTAGTGCCCGGAAGGGCCTGGCCATCGCTTTAGCTGGGAGCTGATGACTGAGAGCTAACAATGCCTTGGACGCAAGCTTATCAAGCACATTTCGCCAAGCCGCTGGTTAATCAAATGATCGCGATTATTCAGCGCGATCAAGCTGCCGCGCTCGCCGTCATCAATGCCGCGCGCGCAGTGGACGGGAACCAACCGCTCAGCCCCATTGCGGAATTCCACAAGGGACCCGGTTCGCGCACCAGTTGGCCGTGGCTCTTTCTGGAAATAGGTCCCACGAATTTCAATCGCGATGATGACAAGGCAACACGGCACCACGAAGTCCGAATTAGCCTGGCTCTCGACACTGGCCAATATGATTTGGAGATGGCCCAGGAGGATGCGCAGGATTACGCGCGCCTTCTCGACATGATGATCACCAGCGCCGGCCCCTGGCCGTCACTCGGCGATTGGACCACCTCCCTGCCCATTCAACACGAGACGGTACCCAGCGGAGAAACGGCGCCGAATGCCTCGGGAGCCGTGAACGACGTTTTTGTGGAATCGCATGCCCCCGCCAAAGTCAACGTACCCGAGGTGGATGCGCCCATCATGCGTGTGACTTTGACGGTGGTGTTTGAATTAGAGGAAACGTAACTTTTGCCATTTGACTTTTGCGTTTTGCCTTTTGCCTTGTTCTTCCCTGGGGCCGGAGCAAATCAAAAGTCAAAACGCAAAAGGCAAAAGTGAAGGAGACATCATGGCACTCGGAACACCCACACCAACCCTGATTCACCAAGGCCCGGGCTGGATCTATTTAAACGTCTGCGCGCCGGCCAGCGGCAAGCGGCACATCATCGGAACCGATGGCACGCCCCTGCAACCTGCATGGGCAGCGGGGCAAACCGTCACCGCTGGGCAGATGATCGTGGACTCAAACGGCAACGTGCAGGAGTGCACGACGGGCGGCACCACCTATACGAGCGCGCCCGGTGCCTGGGGAACCGCACTCGGAGCGACAACCTCCGACGGCGCCACCGTGGTCTGGACGTGCGCGGCACTGGCGCCGGCATACCTTTTTGCCGGGGCGCTGGAAGGCGCCACGGATCTCGATATAGGAGCCAAGGTTGAAGAGACCACTGCCGACCAGGAAACGCTGCCCATCGATGCTGTCATGACGGGTGAAGTGGATTCGATCGCGGTCACCTTAAAGGAGTCCGACTGCAACAAGCTTCAGCTTTTCGTTCCCCACGGCACCTACGCCACTGGCACCGACACGGCGCTGCCGGCGGGCGCACAAACCTACGAGGAGATCGCTTTTGGTGGCCTGAAGCCGGTGCCCAAATATAGTGTGTTGCTGATTTCCAAACGCAAGGACCAGACGCTGAAGTTTGTCGTTTCACAAATCTATCGCGCCTATCAAAAAGAGACGGTGAAGCTGCCGTTCCAGCGCGGCAAAGAGACAACCTACAAGATCACCTTTCAAGCGATCGCGGACCTGAATCGACCCGTGGGGGACCGAGGGGGGAAGGTCTATCGGCAGGTTTAGGTTTCGGTTTTACCTCTTGGCCTCGGCGCTTTGCCTTTTGACTTGCATTTCTAAATGCCAGAAGTCAAAAGGCAAAAATCAAAGCGCAAAGGGCAATAGTGACGAGGTTGTAATGCCTGATGACTGTATTGCCAAGTCGGAAGATTTCAAGCGAGCTATAGAGCACTCGAATGTCGAAAGGGTAGCACTTCCCGCGAGCGGCTTAACCGTCTTGCTCTGCCGGCCTCCCGTGTTTGCCGCGCTCGAAATGGGGCGAACGGGTACATTGCTGCAAGCCCGGGTTACCGACGCCAAGCCCGAGGAAGTTAAGGTGGAAGACGTTGAGGCGTTTACCCAGTGGCTGTCTGCGACACTCACGCGCTTGTTTGTGCAACCCCGCTTCGCGGCGACTCCCACAGCAGATGAGATCGGCCTGGCCGATATTCTGATCGATGATCTGAAGTTCGTATTCCTCTGGCTGCGAGGTGAGGTGTTCAGTTCAGGGAACAGGTCACAGGTTACAGGGAACAGGGATGAGATCCCTGCAACCTGTAACCTGTCACCTGTCACCTCGACTGAAGACCTCGGGCGATTTCCTGGGGGACAAGGAGCGGGTTCTGTACCTGGCGGAAGTGGCAAAACGGAGCTTTTGCCGGCCGAGCGAGCTTCTGGAACTCACGGGCATGCCGGCTTATCTGGTGGACTGCACCGCGGCTGAGACCCTTGCCGCGCGAGAGCATGGCGAGTTTGACAAGGAAGAGAATGTACTCGAGTGGTGACGGGAAAAGATGTCAGTGGTTCGTGGTCGCATGCCCGTCGCCCTTAGCAACCGGACTGCTGATGAGAGACAAGGGCACGCTGATCGCCGAAACCTGAAAGTGAGAGCTAAAAATGGGACAAGGTGGAAACAACATCCTCAGCTTGCTGCTGCAACTCGGTGCACATCCTCAGCGTGCGCAGTCGGCGTTGAAAATTCTTGAGTCGTCTTCCGCCGGGCTGGAGAAGGACTCCAAGGCCATGAGGGAAAATACGGAAGAAATTCTAAAGGCCGCAAAGGCCCAGCAGGATTCCATCGCGATCTTTTCCCGTTTGCACAACCAAAGCCAGATAGCGGTGGCGCCCATCCGCCAGATGCACGAGGCCTTCCGCGCCCTAACGCCAGAGATAACATCGACGACGGCCCAGACTGATTTGCAAACGAGTGCCGTCCAACGCGCGGCTCTTGCCCTGCGCTCACAAACAGCAGCTGGCGCGGAGTTGATGACCAGTGGGCTCGCCGGCTTGATTGCAGGACGCAAGGCCCAGGCGGGAGTGGAGGCGGTTTGGGAGACGGCGCGCGGCATCGCACTGCTGGCGGAGGGATCGTGGCCTCCCAACCCCGCCGCCATCATGGCCGCCGGCCTCCACTTTGAGGCGGCGGCCCAATATGCCCTGCTCGCCGGTACGGGCGGGCATCGGCGGAGCGCGGGAGGCGGTGGCGGCGGGTCTCGCGATTCAGGGCTCGGCGCTCTCGGCGATTCCGGATCGCGGATTCCGGATTCCGCAGCTCTGGCCCCGGGTGCGGCCGGAGCCTCCTCGCGATTCAGAGGATCAGGCGTGGTGATTATTCGCGGCACCCAGGATTTTGAAAACTACGTCGCTAGCGCCGTAAACGGGGCCGTTTCGCGAGGAGTGAACGTGACGGCAACCAGCGCGCAACGCGGTAGTCCGGTAGGACATTAAAGAGGAAGTGTCGGGTACCAGGTATCAGGTGTCAGGTCCAAGGCTTTTGCGCTTGCCTGACACCTGGCACCCGACACCTGAGACCTAAGGATTAATATGGCAAATCCAGCAATCGTTTATCCCTACGGCACTGGTTCGACGACGCTCTTGTTCCAGCGGCCGCCCCGGCGCGTACCGGCTTATTCCGCCGTGGCTATCCGGCACGATAACGTGGCCTCGAGCGGCGTGCGTGAATCCGTGCTTGAACGCATCGATAATTTCCTTGATCTCGATCTGGAATGGGTGGGCGCTGGCGGCGACGTGGCGGGGTGGGCGCAATTCATGAGTTTTGCGCTGCAGGGCGGAGTTTTTGCCTATTATCCCGACAGCTCACAATCCCTCTATACCAATTACTGGCTTGAGGACACAAACTGGACGGCAGCCTATAAGGCAGCGGGGCAGTACAGCTTTCATTTGAAGTTTAGACAAGTAATCACGTGAAAGAGGTTGAAAAGTCGAAGAGTCGAAGAAGTTGATAGAGGGAAAATGCACGAGGAGCAGAATCTTGCAACTTCTTTGGCTTTTCGACAGTTTCAACTGTCATGGTGACCGATGATTTCTGGCAATCAAATCTGGCAATTCGGCCTGACTTCGCCGCAGAAGCAGCCTTTGTATATTTTGCAAATCCCCCAATTCGGAATTGTGCTCGCCAGCTTCACGCAGTCGCAAATCCAGTCACTCACCCAATCGGGATACGGGGTGATGACGTGGGGAATTGGCGGGTGGGGAACCTAAAGCAGAGTAGGCAGAAGGCAGTAGGCAGTGGGCAGCAGGGCACGTTTGCTGCCTACTGCCTACCCAACACGAGTGAATGATGCCCAATGTATCCACATACTGGCCTGGCAATTTTTGGCAGGCGATGAACCAGTCGTTGGCCTGGCTTTATGGCCGGCAATCGAGCCCCGCGGGAAACTGGCTTGCCAATGCGTTGCTGACGCAAGGCGCCGCGGCCTCGGCCATGGCGGAAGAGCCCGCAACAGGGCTCGTGGAGTGCGGCATCAGTTCGCAGATCGATTTCTTGACTGGTCTTACTGTGAGCGGCGCGCAGGAAGCTCCGATACCCATGTCACCCATTGAGTCAATAGTGGCAGCAATGCCGCCGGGGCTATGGGCAGATAATCAATTGGGTCCGGATGGCTATCCGGTGAACGAATCAGGCCAGGCGCTTCCGTGGGGCAACCTGTTCGTGAACGGCTACGAAGTCACCGCGGCGATGCAACAGTCCGTAAACACTCTACTTTACAACGCCACTTCCACCTGGATTACGCCGGGGCAGCCACAGACGCCAGGCGTGATCGCCAAGTGGACGGCCAATGCCAACTACCCCTTTGGCTCGTTGATTGTCGATTCGAATAACAACGTCCAGATGGCCCTCTTCAACGGCCTTACCGCAAATACCAGCAATCCTCCGAGCTGGCCGGCCACGCTTGGTGCGCTGACGGGAGACAACACCCAAATCTGGAAACTCATTGCTCTTGGCTATCAGAACGCTGGCTGGGTAGCAATGGGGTACGTCTTCAATTTGCTGAATGCCCAGGGTTTATATCGGGTCGATGTATTTGTGCATAGCGACGTTTGGTACTACCAGGGCAGCTCCAGCCTTGAAACCATGGTTCCGGTTGGAGGGGGAGCTTACGCTGGAGGGTACACCTGGAGCTTGGGAAGGGTTCACCCTGGCCTGCTGCTCGCGGCACTCTACCCAGCGAGCGTGGCGCAGCCGGCAGGCGGTTGGAGCGGCACCTCCATTCCTTCCGGCTGGCTGGCTCACACCAACACGGGCGTTTGCCAGATGCCGCAAGCGGGAACCACCCTGGGCGGCAAGCTGACCAACTACAAGGCACAAATTTACGTCAAGACGGACATCGAATATCTTCAGGAAGACAACATCCCCATCATCGTTCAAAGCGACGGCTTCCACGCACGCGCCGGCAGCTCCGTGATTCTGAATTCGGACTTGGGAAATCCGAGCGTGCATATTCTCTATAACGACCCCATCGTGGGATGGACGGAAGTCCTTGACTCCCTGGGCGCCAAGCTGGAGTATTCGGACTTGCCGCGGTCGTTCGACGTTCCCACCAGTGATCCATTGTTCGTTCCCAATCCCGGCGCCACAGACATCCCCGCCATCCAAAATCGCAGCTTCATATACGACGCCGCCCTGGCCATCCTTGCCTACACCTCGGCAGGAAATTTTGCGGCGGCGGAAAAAGTTATCAGCCAACTGAATGCATTCCTCGCCAACCCTGGGTACCTGGCTTCGTTGGTGCTGGAAAACGCCGAAGATGGGTCCACAGCGCGGTGGTCGAAAACAGGCACTGGCGCGGCAGTGGCGAACATCGCGGCCAGCTCTGTTACACCTCAAGAACCACCTTATGGCAATGGCAACATTCTGGATTTTCACGCCGGCTCCGCCGGTGATGTGTTCACCTACACGGGCAGCGGCTTCCCCGATTCCGCCGACACTTATTTAAGCTTCGAACATATGGAAGCTCCCGGCGCGGGCTTTGTTTTCGACATCAGTGTTGTAACAACGCATGGCATGGTTACGGACATTCAGGTTACGAGTGGCGCGGCCGGCCCGGCAACACTTTCTGGAACAAACATCACGGTTCCAATCGGACCGGGAACGATGGTTTGGCGGACCACGCTCTTGAATCTTGAATCTTTAATTGTGAATCTCGCGAGCGATTCGCTCGCGAAGATTACCGGCTTCAAACTCACAATTACGGCAGCGAACACAGACCTTTACTTCGATAACCTGAGCGCCGGGACCTTGCAGCCCGCGAATTCGCTGAGCTTCAGCTACGACACTTATAACGGCCAGGTGGACCAGGCCTACATCCGCGCCGGCTCAATGGCCTGGGTGGTTTACGCCTACTGTGTCTATATGCCCATGGCGCAGGACTTCAGCTCAATTTCTCAGTTGCAAGGGATGATTAACTTCCTTCTCACCCTGCAAAGCACAGCGGCGGACCTTACCAACGGACTTTTTTACGAAGGGTATGGGAGCTACCAGAATCCGGGCTATCAATTTGTCCCAGGCATGTTGGCCACCGTTTCTACCGAACACCAAATCGACCTGTGGTTCGCCTTCGAGCGCGCTGCCCATGTGCTGTCGTTGGCTGCAACCACTTTGGCAAAGACGGGGCAAATCACTTCTGCGCAAGCAAATTCATATCTAGCTACTGCCGGTCTTGCCAGCGCTGCAGCCGCCGGCATCGATGCCAAGCTGATCACGAATCTCTATATAGCGCCCGCGGGTGTTGTACCGGGGCACTTTGCGCAGGGTGCGATCAGTAACACGCTGGACACGAGCCAGGCACTCGACGCTTCCGGCCATTGGGCGGCTCTCTGGGCGCACGCCAGTGGGCGCGATGACATCGCCCTGCAATGCGCGGAGTTCGCTTACACAACATTCCTGGTGAATAACCAGACCATCGCTCTTTCCAACCACGCGAATTCCTACAATCAAGCCTTCCAGGTCACGACTCCATTTAGCGGAATGAAACCCTACAACGATTCGCCCGGCGGGTATTCCGGTTCGCCCGCATCGGTGTGGCAGGAAGGTACCTGGGGCATGATCCTGATGCTCCTTGAGCTGTATAACATTTCCGGCCTTGCCGGCTTTTTCACCGGCCTCGGCACGACCCTCGACGCGGCGTTGACGACGCTGATCAGGGGACAAGCAAGCCTATTGCAAGCGACCGGTAACGGATCGCTGTTGGCCTATTCACTCGCGGCTCGCGGACTACCTTACGAATTTGAAGTTTGGCCCGCCCTCGCTCCGACCGCATGGATGTGGCTGGTGGCAACAAATCCCAGCTTGCTGCTCACCGTCTCAGGCTTGCCGCAATTGTTGCCCTACATGTATGTTCCGCCCGGCGCTGAACAATCCATCGACGACAAGAACGGCTCCAGTTCCGTGGGTCAAATGCAAATTCACTGCATCGATCCCGGCGGATTGCTGCACACGCTGGCCGCGCAGGAAGCGTTGATCGGGCAGGTTGTGACGTTCAGCATGGGGTTTCCCGAAAGCGCCATTGGCGACTTTGTTCCACTTCACGTCATGCAAATCTCCGAAATTGGGTTCGACGCTGACGGCCGCGTCATCCTTAAAGCCGAAGACCTCAAACGCTTTGCGCAAGGAGCCTTTCTTTGGGCTAACGGCGGGCCGGAAGAATTCTTGCCGGGGCAGAAGAATACCTGGCAGCCCAATGGGGCACAATGGCTGGCCAATAGTTATGCTGTCTCGAATGATAACCCGCGCTGGGTCAGCGGCAACCCGCTGGATATTTTTCTCGCGGCCATGCAGAACGAGCTGGGGGTTGGTCAGGACCAGGCGCTGAGCGCCGTCGTGGGAGCCAGCGGAACGGGCGAATTGGTGGCAGTGGTAAATCCATTCTGGGCCAAGTACGTTCCGCTCGCGATGGCTGCCACTGCGGGCGACCCCTCAACCTTGATCAATCCCAACTCCTATCTCGACGTGACCGGCATCACGGCGCTTCGCGACTCGATGTTTTCGGGAGACTGGTTTGAATTCAAAATCACGTCGCCACAACAGGCGCGGAGTTGGTTGGAGGATCAGATCCTGAAACCGCTGGGTCTGGTGATGGTCGTAACCGCCTCAGGCCAGCTTACGTTGAAAGCGATGAAAAATCCGGCTGATCAAACGCCGGTGCTCGGCCTCACACAACGCAGCATCGTGGGGATTCCTGAGGTCCATCTGGCGCCTGTTATTAACGCCCTCGCTTATCGCCTGGATGCTGATGACGGCGCCACCAACACCAGCGCGCGGACTTACAACAGCACCGTGACCATGCTCCAGCAGGCAAGCTACAACCTTTTCCGCTATCTCTACAACCACCAGGTGGAAAGTGCGGGGCTCAAGATGGGGCGCGGGGGCTCACTGCGAGCCTTCCTGTTGGGGGACCAACTATTCCGGCGTTATGGATTCGCCACGCCGGTTTATCAGCTGGTGACACAACTCGGGGCGCTTCAGCCTGAGTTGAAAGACTGGGTTTCACTTACCCATCCATTAGTTCCGGATTACATCGGCGGCGGGCGAGGGGTCACCAATATTCCGTGCGAAATCATCGGCCGCTCGCCCGATTACGCGAACGGCCAGGTGCGCTTCACGCTTCTGGATATGCGCCGCGCCAGCACCACGTCGCCCTATGAAATCGTGCCTTCTGCCTCGATGGTCCTGCCCCCTTATGCGCAAGCAACGGAGGATCAGCAGGAGATGTACTTTTTCATTACGCCCTCCACGAATGGAGTTTACGGGGAGGGACTGAGCACGATTTTTTGAAAGCAGGTGTCAGGTGCCAGGTGTCAGAAAAGAGGATTTCAGGTTTCAGGTGCATGGGAACCCACTGACGCTGGCCTGATACCAGATTGTTTCCCTGACGCCTGATATCTGGCACTTGGCACCTTTTGGAGGTTCTCATGTCCCAAATGCTGATGAGTTCGATTCCGGGGTTCTTTGATTTAGCCGACTCGACGATTGCCGGCGGCCAACCGCTTACGGATTACGCCCTGGCGAAGATTTCACACAATGCCAAGTTCGGGGCAGTCAGGTGCGAGGTCATATATATAGGATTTTACGGTCCGGGCGACACCGTTTCCCCGCCGGTCTCACCCGTGGATGGCTACGCCTACAGCTACGCGGAGTGTCTGTTTATCCCCATTCTGTATTCTTCCCGTTCGCCAGCGGCGGGTTATGTTCCAGGGCAAGCCACCCCGCCTGCCCTTGCCAATAGCGACCCTGGCCAAGGCAGCCTGGTTGTCTGCCCATATCAACTCGACGTCAATGATTCAAGTGGCAGGGTCGTGATTCAAACCTATTGGTCGACCAGCGGAGCCGAGAATCAAGGTACGGCAAAGGTCATGGCAATTTGCCAACGGCTCAGTGTCAACCTGCCTGCCGGGGTAAGTGGAGACTGAAAAATTGACGATTTTCGATATTCGGTTGCCGATTAAAAGGCAGTTCGCCAATCGATCTTGCGCCATCGTCAATCCGCAATCGGCAATTAAAGAGGTGCTCGAATGGCTATCGTAAGAACGATCCTACCGCGAAAGGGTTTTGTCCAGCCGCAGCATGGAATAACTCAATACGAATCGGACATGGACGGCAACATGGCACTACTCGACGCCAATGTTGCGTTCTTGAGCGACCTGGCGTCGGTTGCGGACACGCTGGTGGGAGACCTGGGATTAAACGGGGTGGTGAGCGGCTTTCAGCTCGCAACCTCAAATTCACTTTATCCCGGCGTAACGAATGGAATTCTCTACGCTAACGGCACGCGGTACGCACCCACCGACCTCACCCTCGATGCGGCACCCACGAATTCAACCTCCTACCTGTTTTATCAACAGGAGAACTGGCCCAGCAGTTACTACTACCGGCCTGTTCTTGCCGCACTGACACCGGGGGATGCCTTCATTGGCATCATTGTGACGAATGCGGCGCAAGTCACCAACGTGACTCAAGCGACGAACCTCTTCGGCCAGCTTCCGGTGACGCCCTTGGGTCCTGGCAACTTTACCGTGCCGCATTTGCTGGGACGTGTTCCCATTGGGGCGCAAATCCGAATGACCAGTCCGGGCGCCATCTGGTGGCAATCGCCCACGGACGTGGACGACGTAAACCTCTATCTTGTTGCCTCCGACGCTGGGGTAACCGCAAAGGTGCAAGTATGGTAAAAAACACAGAAATCAGAATTCAAAAGTCAGCTTATCGGAGTCGGGAGTCAGGATCCAGACGTAAAAATGAAGGATGTGATGTGGGGACTGAGTGCCAAAATCACAAGTCCTTTATTACGAGCATTGTCTTGTGTGTGCTGCTGACCGCTTATTGCCTTCTGCCTGCCGGGTTTGCCCAGCAGCCTCAGACACAAGCAGTCCAGGAGCTTTTCCCTGTCAATGCGAAATATGTGCAAGGGTTCGGGCCGGGGTACTGGCCGACCGCCGGCTCAAACCTGACCCTGAATTTGGCGCCGGGAACGGCGGTTTGCAGCAATATCGTTATCACTTATGCCGGCGGCACGCTGACTCTTGCACCCAGTGCAACGAACTATGTGTACCTCAACACTTCCAACAATTGTGTGCCGGCATCAAATACCACCGGCTTCAGTGCAACAACCATCCCCATCGCTACGGTCGTCACCAATGGCACGGCGATTTCCTCCATCACTGACGACCGTACACTGTTCGTTTCGGGTGGCGCTGGCGGTTCCGGATCCGTGACCAGCGTGGGGATGACAGGCGATGGCATCATCTTCAGCCCAACCGTTTCAGGATCTCCAATCACATCGAACGGAACGCTGGCACCGCAACTGCTCACCCAGACGGCCAACACGGTTTTGGCGGGTCCGGGCTCAGGACAGGCGGCCACGCCAACATTCCGCGCACTGGCGCCGGGCGACTTGCCTGCGACATTATTCAGCAGCACGACGGGCAATGCCGCAACGGCCACGGCCTTGGCATCCCCTCCCACTCAGTGCAGCAGCAACAACTGGGCCACAGGGATTTCCACCAGCGGCAATGCCAACTGCCAGCAGCCTGGATTCGGAAACCTTTCGGGTTCTTTGACCCTAGGGCAAACACCCCTCACTTCGGCGGGTGATCTTATTTTTGCGAACTCGGCGCCTGCCCTGTCACGACTGCCCATTGGGAGGACAAATCAATTCCTGGGAATCAGCGGCGGGCTGCCCGCATGGATTCAACCAACGTTTGGCAACGTCAGCGGGACGGCGGCTATTTCACAAGGCGGCACGGGGCAAACCACAGCATCATCCGCTTTCAATGCGCTTTCGCCGCTTACGACAGAGGGCGATATTCTTTACTATCATTCTTCCGCAAATACCCGTCTCGCCAAAGGCGCTAACGGCCAATGTCTGACCTCGAATGGCACGGATCCGGTCTGGGGCTCCTGTAGTACAGGGAACGGAACAGTTACCAACGTCGGGCTCGCGATGCCCTCCATATTTTCGGTTTCCGGTTCGCCAGTGACCGGGTCCGGGACGTTAACGGCATCTTTGGCGAATCAGAGTGCCAATCTATTCATGGCGGGGCCTGCATCCGGTAGCGCTGCGGTCCCCACATTTCGCGCGTTGATCGGAGCCGACCTTCCCACTCCCGCCGCCAGTACATTGGGAGGAATTAAATCCGTAACTTGCTCGACCGGCCAGTTCCTGAGTCAGATTTCCACGGCGGGCGCGCCGATTTGTGCGGCCGCCACCGGTGGGTCTTCCACGGGTTTGGGCAACGGCACGACAGTAATCGATGCAAGCCTGCAAGCGGGTGCGGACTTCGGGTCAAAAATCAACGCCGCCATCGCGGCATGCCCCTCCAATGGCTGCGTAATAGACGCTCGGGGGCTGAGTGGCTCGCAGACTTTAGGGGAAAACGTGCTTTTCAGCACTGCAAATCAGCCTATTACGATTTTGCTCGCTGGCATGTTAACCCTTACGAGGGCGAGTGGCATGCAGATCGAGGTGGGAACCAATGGTCGGCTCATAGGACAGGGCAAGGCCTCCACAATTATCACCGGTAATGACTCGACCGCGACAGTTATCGGAGTAAATTCAGGAAGCGCCCCGAGTGCAATTGATATTGAAAACCTCGAAATCTCCAATTCCGGGATCGGCCCCTGCATCGATTTTCTTGACACGTCGGGGGGATCACTCAGTGCGAATATTCATGATAATACCTTTGATTGCGTGACTGGAATCTTGACAACGGGATATTGGAATCGGATTTGGAATAACACCTTTAACGAAAATCCGAACTCAAACTTTTGGGCTGGAACTGTACTGGACGATACCCCCTATGGAGGGCAGGCAAACTCAAATCACATCTTCGATAACGTTTACGGGGGAGGAGGGAACGGGACCGGCGATTATTTGAATTCGGGGTCGGGTGGTTATAACAACGTCTACGACGGCGTGCAGGATTATGAAGGCGACAACCTGGCAGTGTTCGCGTCGTCTCAAGCGTCCACGTTGACTCTGAGCGGCGACGATGAGAACGTTTATTGTAACGGACGTGCAGGCTGGGCGGCTAATACTGCCTATGGAAGGGGCGCTGTAATATGGGACGGTACGAACTGTGAAATCGACGTAACGCCGGATTCAGCCGGTTATTCCACCACGTCGGGGAGTACAGTTCCAAGCTGGCCAACAACCGAAGGTACAAAAACCTCTGATGGAAGTGTAACGTGGGAGATGTATTCGGGAAATGGTGTAAACGGCAATTCGGCTTTTGTGGTCGTGAACGCCGGGGCAAAAACCAACGTTGTTACTGGTGTTATCGGGCTTAACCCCACAATCGAAGACCTTGATTACATCGTGAACGGCGCAACATCGAACACAATCTCGCTGTATCCGAACAATCGCGCCGGATATGCGGGGACAGCGCCTTATTACGTCCCTGTCGGCCCCCAGGGTATTAACTTTACCTCGGGGAGCGATACGCGCCAGCCTGGATACGGGCAGCCAATTGGAAGTCTAAACCTTAATTACTTCAATCCTGGAAATCCAACCTCGATTGTCAATGGCGCATCACTCGACATTCCTTCGGGGGGGAATGAGTGCTCGACGTATGGGTATTGTGGGCATCTTAACCTTCGCTTGGGCTCCCTCTATTCAATGTCGGGAATTACCACGTATGGCCCGAACGCCTTTAACCAGCTTCCCACGCCTGCCGCCCCCACATTAACGCCGATGCCCGCCGGTTATTGCACGGCAAATCCCAGCCTGTGCTCCGTGGTACCTCATTACCTTGTTGCCCATATCAATGGCGGTGTGACTCTTCCCAGCGCAGGCAGCTTTGCCACAGTTATCACTAATCCCAATTCGACCAATTACAATTTGATTCAGGTTCCCTCCGCCATTGCCGGTGGGACCGACCCTTGGTCTAATGCGACGTGGGACATTCTGAAATCAAATACCTCCACCAGCCTCTATACAAATGTGCGAATCGGGCCAGGCGCCGCAATGGATACGGGCACTTCGACTTCTGCCTACAATGCGCCGACACGCAACACTACTGGGGATTTGACCGTAGCTGGTCTGCCCACATTCTTCTATCTCGCATCGGGTGGACCTCAGTGTGCTCAGCTTAGTGCGGCAGGGAGTTTAAGCGGCACGGGAAGCGTTTGCAGCCCCAGTGTCGCGATTCAGACCAATGGAACCAATAACACATCCCAGACCACATTGAATTTTTCAACGAGCACAACGAACGCCGCCGGCTTGATCGTTACACCCGTGAACTCATCGGGTGGAGTCCAGCGGTTTGAGGTCACCGGTGGTTCATATAACGGCAACGCCGCCACTGCTACTCTGGCCACAAACTTCAGCGGCAGTCTTTCTGGAGATGTGTCGGGAACTCAAGGCGCTACCAGCGTGGGTAAAGTCAACGGCGCTTCGGTGCCCGCCGGGGCTCCGGTGGTCACGAATCAATCTTCGCAAGTTGTCGCGATTCCGAACGTACTGCAACCTCAATTGCTGGCCAATGAGTCTGGTAGTTGTAATAACGGCTACACAAACACAGACAATACTGCGGGCATCCAGACGGCAATTGCGGGCTTCGAAGGATTCTCCTCGGGTGGTTCTGTGACCCTGCCTCCATGTGAATTTAACGTCTCAACGCCCATCGTTTTCAGCAACAATGCACAGGATTCCGCTATTACGATTCAGGGCATGGCGACTGGTTTCCCCAAGCAGCCTAATGCGCAGTCCATTGGGACATGGGGAACTCGCATCGTGGGCAACGGCAGCAACACTGACTTAATTGATGTCAATGCTACGAGCATTACCGTCCGCCCTGGCGGCATCACTCTCAAAGACTTATACCTTGTGGGTTATGGTGAGGCCCCCACCAACGGAGCTTGCATCGGCAGCCTGGGGCCGGCGGATACCACGTGGGTTGAACACGTTAGATTCACGGATTGCGGTTATTCAGTTTATGCCACGGCAGGCGATTATATCCAGGTCAGAGACAGCTATTCAGTCAATGCTGGGTATGGTTTCTATTTTAACGGTGGCCCTTTTTATTGGGGTCGAGTTGAAGGCTCCATTGCGACGGACAGCCAGTACAACGGCATCTATGTGTCCGACACGAGCGGCTATCACTTTAGCATAATTGGCAATGACGTTCTCCGCACTTGCGAGGCAGATGGCTGTGCGACTTCAGCGCATCCTGCAAATGTCTATGATGCTTCTCCTGATTCAATCATTGCGGCGAACCGGTTCAGCGACCCAGACGCTAACGCCGGTGGAATCAGCAACGTCATCATTGATGCCGCGCGGATCGTCGTGGTGGGAAATGAAATTGGCAGTAGCTCCATCAATACCGGAGCGTGTGGCCTGGTTGTAACGGCGAATGCTTCCGGCTCTAAAATCGGGCCAAACACATACTACAACAACCCCACGGACATCTGCGTTCAAAGTGGCGCAGCAGACGTCACTATCAATGAACCCCATGCCGTGATTTCGGACCTGGGGACGCGCACGGTCATCAATGGTAAAAGTACCAATGCCGGTGACCCTGATGCTTCGGGAGTTTGGCAGGGAGTCTCGAAGTGGGGTGGTTTGCAAATTTTCGACTCGGCCAGTGGCCTCACCTATGTGTATTCGGACGCAACGCACAGAACAATTCTTCCGGCGTTCGCAATTTCTGGGAGTCCCAGTGGCACGACCTCAACGGTCACTTATTCGCAGACTTTTAATGCGGGCAATCAGAGTCCCTTGGCGGGCAACTGGAGCATCGCTGCGGGAGGGTTGGCGTTACAGCTTTACAGCAGTGCGGTGACTCCCACGGGGATCAACAACGCCGGGACAAATAACTATCTGGAATACTGGAATGCGAATGCCTTCCCGTCAAATCAAACCTCGACGGTTACGATCAGCGCCTTTGCGGATAATCAGTCGAAGGTAGGAGCGGCAGTGAGGGTTGCCCAGGGCGGACTCAACGGCCTTAACTATTATTTTGGCTACTGCGTCGGCCCCGCGGGCACCTCCACATGCACCATAGCAAAATTTGTCAATAACACCTACTCGTCACTTGGAACTACCTCTGTCACAATAGCACTATCCGACACCATCGGACTGGGGGTCTCTGGTACCACCCTTACGCTCTATCACAACGGCACCTCGGTTTTGAGCGAGACAGACTCATCTTTGACGACTGGCGCTCCGGGAATTTGGGTCGCCAACAATACCCTGTATCATGCTGGGGTCAGCGCGTGGTCGGGGACTTTTCGGGCCACGACGATTGGGGCGGCTGCGGCTAATAACGTGGCCACAACCACAAATACGGACAATCGAGGGGTGATCACCCTTTCTTCAGGTTCGGGCGGTTATACATTTAGTCAGGGCCCAGGTGCAAGCGGTGCATGGACAACGGCCCCTGTATGCGTTTTCTTTGACGTTACGAACAGCACACACCAAATCACACCCACAGTGAGCGTATCGGGCATTTCGCTATCGGGAACCGCCGCGGATGTCATTAACTACCTTTGCATGCCGGGAAATTGATGGAATTGGGGTAACTGCCCTGTGCGCGGCAAAGCCATGTCGACCTTTTCGTTTCTGCAAGAGGCTCTAAGATGATTATGAGGTTGACGTGGTGTGTAATCTGCATGGAAAATGCTGGCGGGAAACGATGCTTTCGACATTCTTGAGAGCTAAGAGTTGGAGAGCCTGATATGGCGGAAATTCGAACGGACTGGGTCAATTTGCAAATTACAGATGGAACTGCCATGCGCGGGTACTTCGCCCGGCCACAAGAAGGCGACCCTCGGGCAGGAATCTTGGTTTTTCAAGAAGCCTTCGGCGTGAATGCGCATATCCGTGATGTTACGGAACGCTTTGCGCGCGAGGGGTACCATGCCCTTGCCCCGGAGCTCTTTCACCGCACCGCGCCAGGATTTGAAGGTGCTTATGGTAATTTTGAGGGGGTCATGCCCCACGTACGCGCCCTCAAGGAACAGGACCTCGATGCTGACGCTCGCGCGGCCTACGTCTGGCTGCGCGCGAATGTAGGCGCACCCGAGATTCCCATCGCCTGCATCGGGTTCTGCTTGGGTGGACGCGTGTCCTTCCTCGCCAATTCTACCCTGCCAGTTAGAGCTGCCATATCCTTCTACGGTGCCGGAATTGCGCCAAACCCCATGACTCCCGGCTCGCTCAACCGAGCTCGTGATTTGAAGGCCCCGCAACTCTTCTTCTGGGGCGGCCTTGACAAGCACATTAGACCGGAGCAAACGCAATCGGTGGCAGAAGCTTTACGCAAAGCCGGCAAGCCTTTTGTGAACGTCGAGTTCGCTGACGCCGATCATGGATTCTTCTGCGACGCCCGTCCCAGTTATAATCCTGGCGCAGCGCACCAGGCTTGGGCGCTAACTCGCGCCTTCCTAAACTGTCATTTGAGGACTTAATGTGGCGGAATGTGTGAAGTTCGTGCCGTCTCCGCGGTTGTAAGCTTGGTTTCCAGAACCTTCCCAGCCATTTTCCCCCGCTTAGCGACCAGCCAATAGCCCACCCGTAACGCCAAAAGCAAAACTACCAGCTCTCCGTAAAACAGGGGCTTCCGCACGTCCGACTTCACCAGCCAGTAGTAATGCACCACCCCGGCGATTGCCGTAACGTAAATCAGCCGGTGCAACGCCAACCAGCGCCTTCCCCCCAAACGGCGAATCCAACCAGCCGTGGAGGTCAAAGCAAGAGGAAGCATCAGCACGAACCCGGTGAATCCCACAGTGATGAATGGCCGCTTGCGAACGTCACGCAGCATGTCCGTCCAATCAAAGAACTTATCCAGCCCAATCCAGGTGCTGAAGTGGAGCAGCCCGTAAAAGAAGGCAAACAACCCCAGCATGCGGCGAAATCGAATCAACTCAGGCAGCGCCAGCATTTTACGGAGGGGGGTGACGGCCAGCGCGGCGACAATAAAGATCAGCGTCCAGTCACCCGTCTGGTGGGTGATGTACTCAATGGGGTTGGCGGTCAAATGGTGGTGTAGGGCCCGCCAGCCCAATTGCCCAAGAGGTAAGAGGCATAGACCAAACACCGGCAACTTGATCCATTTAGCGCTGAGAAGTTTTCGCAAACGTTCACCCATTTAGAAATTCTTCCTCAAGTCCATGCCCGCGTACAACGATGCAACCTGATCGTAACCATTGAACATAAGGGTTGAACGGCGAAAGAAGTCCCCCAGTCGCCGCTCTTTGGCCTGACTCCAACGGGGGTGATCCACTTGAGGATTGACATTGGAGTAGAATCCGTATTCGTTGGGAGCGGAGAGGTTCCAAGTCGTATCCGGCTTCTTTTCCACCAGCTTGATGTGCACCAGTGATTTGATACTCTTGAAGCCATACTTCCACGGCAGCACCATGCGAACCGGCGCACCATCCTGATTAGGCAACGTTTCCCCATACATGCCAAAGCAGAGCAGAGCCAGAGGGTGCATCGCTTCGTCCAGCCGCAAACCCTCAATGTAGGGGAACTGAATCCCCGCGTAATTCGCCATGGGCATCTGGCTGGAGCTGTAATAGCTTTCAAACGCCACGAATTTTGCCTTGGATTGTGGCGCCACTTCCTTCAGTAGAGCATTAAATGAGTAGCCGATCCACGGCACAACAATCGACCATGCCTCGACGCATCGATGACGGTAAACCCGCTCTTCCAGGGGCGCCAATTGCAGTAACTCTTCCAGGGAAAAAGTCCGCGGCTTGTCCACTAGCCCGCTTACTTTTACACTCCACGGCGAGGTGCGAAAATGGGTCGCATTCTTGGCAGGGTCTTCTTTTCCGGTGCCAAACTCGTAGAAATTATTGTAATGCGTTACGTCTTCGTAGGATGTTACTGCCTCGGTGGTGCTAAAAGGGCTCTTGGCGGCAACGCTCAACTTGGTCCCCGCCAGGATTTGCTGCGGGGGCAGGACCAATTCTTGCAGTGTTTTCCCCGCAATCGCTCCAGCCGTCACGCCAAGTGCGCCCGATAGGAATTTGCGACGGTTCATATAAAGCCACTTCGGAGTAATCTCCGAGGAAGCAGTTTCCAACACCTTCTTTATCAGCATTTGCCAACCTCTCTGTCCTTGACTCTGTTGATACTGATTGAGGCATTCAGATTCGCTCGCCCCGCCTGACCGCCCTCTGATTTGATCTAAGTCCTTTAGCCATCCTATTGGACGCATAGCGAATCCTCAAGGATGCATTAATTTTAGACCCGGGCGGAACACCTCTTAACCCAGCAGCCGGAATCGTCCCCCTCCTAGTATTACTATGTTAAGT
>PLSX01000079.1 GCA_003165315.1 Acidobacteriota bacterium | reverse complement strand
CAAAGTGCATTTCTGCACACGTTCCTGGTACCCTTATTCCCCTGACACCCTTATTCCTCCCGCGTACCGCTGAGTAATTTCCCTCCGGGACAAATAACTCCACGCTACGCCGCTAGCCCAATCAATGCAACGGGAATCGGCTCGTTTGAGTGCTGGCTTTCCTGATTACCGATCATCCCGTTGGGCGGAAGCGCGGCGCCTCCTGGTAGTGGTCACAATTTTTTCTTCCGAGTGCGAACGTGGACGTCCGTTTACCTTCTCTTCATGAAGGGCTTCGGGCCCGGCCGATTGAAGAAGCGTCGAGATATCGACCAAGTAGACCTGGCCGGTGTCCGTGTTAAACGCCATGCCACTGTCTCCCCACCGAACCATGTTGATGGGAGTGCCCTGGACGCTGGACATCGTCAATGAGTTGATATAGGTGAAATTGGTGAGGTCAAAAGACTGGAGGGTGTAACACGCACCAACGTCACTGAATGTGCAATTACTCGTGTATAGGAAAAAAGCAGCGTTAAGTTTGGAGTCCGGAACCATGCGGTTGTTGTTCGGGCCGTCGGTGGGAGGAGCAAAGGTCCCGATCACACCTCCGTTCTGAGTAACCACGTGACGGTCGTCAGAGTAGATCAGGCCGGTGACTGAATCGAAATGGATATGATTTCCATATGGAGCATTAAAGCTCGAGAAAACATTTTCAACGTAGTTGTCTGTCGTAATCCCGGTTGAGTCCACCGCCATCCAGTAAAAATAAAAGCCGGTGTCGCCACTATCCGAAGCAAATATCTCCGTGGCGTTCGAATTCCATTGGATGGAACTCAGTACGTGATGAGGCGATGATTTCGGCCTCGCCACGGTATCATCATAGATGGTTATCCCTTCTTGTTCCGGGGTAAGAAGCGCAGAATTCCCAATGGACACGGCGAGTGTATGGGGAAAGCCCGCCGCCACTTGCATATCGAAGGCGAAGAAGTACTGGGGCCCCACAGAGTAGTTGATGTCCGTTCCCAGGTCGGGCAGTGTCAACCGTTGGACGGACGAGGTATCATCCAGGCCTACATAAAGAAATTGGTCATCACTCGAAATCGCCAGAACATCCGGATTGCTTCCCACCGATTGCGAAGAAACTACCTTGCCGGATGTGGGGTTGAGCACCGCGATGCTGTTTCCGCCGGAAACGGTGGGCGGTACTGACAAATAGAGGACTTGATGCACGGCATCCCAGGCGATGTCATTTGCCGCTACATCAACTTCGGTTCTCGGGAACCCGGTGATCAAGAACTTTTCATAACCGCCGTCTCCCGCACAATCAAGGGTCACAAAAGCAAAGCCAATACTCGCCACCTGCGAGGCGGGCACCGGTGCTTGTACTGCCGATCTCGAAATAAACGTGGTGGGAAGTTGAATTAAATGGTCGCTATCCAGGTTCCAGTTGATTGTACAAGTCGAGTCAAGGTTGCTGCCGTTGACCGTAAGGGTGAAGCCCGGGCTCCCCGCCTCGATCGAAGGCGGAGATATGGACGTAATGGTGGGCGGCCCCGGGGGTAGTCCACCCCCTCCGCCGCTGCCACCCCCGCAAGCGGCCAGACACCCTGCCGCAACCACACACACTATGAATGAGGCCAGAGAAGGGCCAGAAGGGTCTAGTTTCCCCCGTGCATTATGCATATGGATTCCCCTTCTTGAAACCCGGAAACCCGGGACGTTATTTTCCGATTCTTTGGGGTGGTGCGCAGAATTGCTTCTCATGTCTGGAAACCGAGAACGCGGCTGACGCAGACTCGTGATATTGGGAGTCTGCGATCCCGAACGGACTTTTCGTAAATTCAACTTGATTCAATTGATCGAGGCGAAGGATGGAGGCATCGTCCGCAAAGCAGCGGCGCCACGTCAAGTGCTAGCCGCTCTTTCCACTCAGTGCCCCGAAGTTATGCAAAACGCGTACAATTCTGATTGGATACCTGCTACTGCTTCTCGTAGACGTAAATCTCTTTGTGGTCGTTTGCATCATGGGTGAGAGTTCGACCGTCAGCTGCCAGTGTCCACGTATCGATGACAGGCTTAAGCCCCGTGACGACAACCGTAACGTTAGGGATCTTTATATCCAGCGTGGATTCTATAACCAGCGCTGAGTCGCGCCAGCTGGCGCTCGAAGTCAGTTGACCTGACGACATGTTCAGCGCGACGCGCTTCTTCCCATCCGGTGTGTAGGTCTCCGTCGATTTCTTGCCGTCTGTTTTGTAGTGGAAAACAATCGCAGACTTCTTGTTATCAATGACGAGTGTCTGGGATTTGATTGTACTCTCCTTCGGGAGGGTGCTCTTTGTGGCGTTGAGAACCCAAGTACCGGAGAAGTCGGGTGCCCCGCTAGTTTGCGCGAGCGCCGTGAACACCACAACAAGAACCAGTGTAATCGTGACGAGAAGACGCATGACAGTGCCCCTCCCTTGTGCGGGGAACATGGTAAATGGTTTGCAATAACGGGAGGGAAAGGTGGCAGAAACCTTTCCTGCCCTCACAATTTACGGTCGCGGTATGTCATACGCCCGGCAGCCTGTGTCGTCAAGAGAAAAGGTGCCTGAATGGTAAACATGTCTGAGAATGCAGAACGAACTGGAAAGTCTGGAGACTTTTTGTCGTGGACAAACCGGGCAGGGATAATTTGCCCTTTGCCACGAACATGATGTCTATGAGCTTATCTTTACCCACATCTTCGGCTGGACATGGGAGGTTCATTAGCCCTAACGGGGCGAAAGAGCTCAGCCCAGGCCAACAGCCCATAAGCGCTAACTTAAGGGGAAGAAGAGCCCGGAAGCCCGTGAAGCGGGCGTGGTCTTGTAGCCCAGGGCGATCCAGCCGTAGGCTCCACGCCGCCGGCGGCGCCGCGAGCCCCGGAGGGGCGGCATCGGGATGTTCGAACGGGCGCGTGGCCAGGAGCTGAAATCCCGAACCTGATATCGCCCCTCCTGGGCTCAGCGTGCAATCACGCCTTCCGTTAATCCCATGGTTTGCGCCATGGGCTAAATGACCGCGCCCGCTTTGCGGGCTTTCGATCGCCCTTACGGGGCTCCCATCATCCGCTCGTCCTGCCTGCGTTCCCACGGCTTGCGCCGTGGGCCACAATACATCGCAGCTACGCAGCTTTGGACGATGTAATCAGCCGAAGTTAGCGCTTATGGGCCAGCGGCCTGGGTTTCAAGACACCAGTTCTGCGCCCTGCAAGGGCAAAATAACGGGTGCCGCCCCGGCCGCTGCCCGAATTGGCGGTTCTTATCCCGCCCTTTCTGGGCTGAGAAGGTAAATCCGGCGAACCTCTGACCCAGGCCGCTGGCCTGGGCTGAGCTATTTCGCCCCGTTTGGGGCTCAGATCGGTGCCAGCACCCCCGTGTCCAGCAGAAGATGTGGGATACGCTCAGGTCCGCGAGAAGAGGGAATCAGGAAATGACGTGCCAGGTAGCCGGATACCGGATTTTCAAATTCCGGATTCCGAATGTCCAAATTCCGGATTTCCAAGTTTCGGATTCTGGATTTCGAGGATCGGAATTCCAGATTCCGATTCCGGGTTTCCAGATTCTAGGTTTCCGGCAGGAAACGTAACCCCATGGGTTCGCCACTGTGCCAAAGGGTCAAAATGTCGGTGGAGGTGCAGTTCGTCATAGGGGCGGCAGAATTTATCCCGATTTCATCGGGACGCGACCATGTGGCGAGCTGAGGCGGATTTACGCCGCCATGTGGCGAGCTAAACTCGCCGCTACGGTCAAACTGTACCACTGCCAAGAAATCCGCAATCTGACTTTTTGTCACAAATTAGGCTTTTTGTCACACACCACTTGCGGCAATTTGCTGGCCTTAGCGCGGATTGTTGGAATATCCACAATGCACCCGGCCAATTGCCATGTTTTGGAATCATTGTGCAATTAAGAATTTTTTGCCCAATGATCATTCCTAATTCTTAACTCGTAATTCACCAGTTGCTCGTTTGCTGGTCTCTTGCCGCTGCTAGATTCCGCTGTCACCCAAAATGCCTAGTTGGGTGACGCAGCCACTCCTGGCTGCGAAGGGGGGCGCGGCCACTGGCCGCGCATCAAGACTGGCGCAGGCAGGAGTGTCTGCTGCCTACCGCCTACCGCTTACCGCCCACTGCCTACTGATTTTCTCCTCCCCTCGCCGGTCCCCCGACTCCCCCGTATCGTTATCGGCAGAATCGACGCCGGGCAGGAGGGGCCACGCGATCTCGTGCCCAAGAATCGTGGCCAAAGATCGTGCCACGGGCAACTTGCCCCAACCTGTCGGGGTCTTGCCCGTGAAGAGGACGAGCGTTGCCGCTCGTGCTCGTGCATGGCCAAGACCTGTCCCGATGATTTTCATCGGGGCCTGCCCCGATGATCTTGGTCGGAGTGGCCAAGGCGCAGCTCCCGGCGCGGCGATCGCCGCGCCCACGTAATCGCGCCTGCTACTCCGCTCCGCGCCACGCCGTTCGGTACGTTGCTCACGTTTCACCCTTCCACCATTTGGGGTATAGTGTTCGATGGATTTTGTAATCGAAATTAGCAACAGAGTGGGTTGGCAACCCTGCGGCGGGACTTTACTGGGGATTTTACCGGAAGAAGGATCGCGAAACGATGAAAGCTCTGACACTGACGGACTACAAGAAGTTTGACTATGGGGACACCGCCGATCCGCAGATCGCCGCCGACGAAGTGTTGGTCAGGGTGCGTTCATGCGGGATCTGTGGCAGCGACGTGCATGGAATGGATGGCTCCACGGGCCGCCGGCGTCCACCGATCATCATGGGGCACGAAGCCGCCGGCGTGATTGCGGAAGTGGGCAAACAGGTCGAGGATTGGAAAATTGGCGACCGCGTAACCTTTGACTCCACGGTTTATTGTGGAGCGTGCTGGTATTGCAAGCGCGGGCTGATCAACCTATGTGACCATCGCCGCGTGCTGGGAGTTTCCTGCGAGGATTACCGCCAACACGGAGCTTTCGCCGAGTACGTCGCCCTGCCCCAACGTATCCTCTATGCCCTGCCTGATTCCGTCACCTTTGAACAAGCCGCCATGGTTGAGCCTGTTTCCATCGCCGTGCACGCCGTGGAAATTACGCCCGTCTCGCTGGGTGACACGGCCGTGGTGGTGGGAGCGGGAATGATTGGCCTGCTGGCGGTGCAAGCTCTGCGCGCTGCGGGGTGTGGGAAGATCATTGCTGTCGACTTGGAGCCGCAGAAGCTAAGCCTGGCGCTTGAACTCGGCGCTGATGTGGGTTTGAAGGCCGATCAATGCGACGTTGCTCAAGAGGTGCGCGGCCACACGCAAGGGCGCGGCGCGGACATCGCCCTCGAAGTGGTGGGAATGAGCCCGGCATTTAACACCGCGGTTTCCAGTCTCCGCAAGGGTGGGGCGTTGACCCTGGTGGGAAACTTGAGCCCGAAGGTGGAGATGCCACTGCAAGCCATCGTGACGCGGCAATTGAGGCTGACGGGGAGCTGCTCCAGTAACGGTGAATATCCCGCCTGCCTGGAGATGCTTGCTCGCAAGGCCATCAAGACGGAAGCCCTGGTCAGCGCCACTCCTCCGCTGGCGGAAGGCGCTGCCTGGTTTAACCGCCTGTACGCGCATGAATCCGGCTTGCTGAAAGTCATTTTGCAATGCTAGAGCCCGGGGCCAAAAAAGCAGGGTGGGGAATGGTGATGCATGCTGCTGGATGGTGAATGAAGGGGACATTTTGACGCATTTTGGGCCCCTGCCGTACTGAAAAATGGGACACCCGGAGAACCCCGGACTAACATGAAAACCTTAAAGACCGCCATCGTCGGTTGCGGAAAAGTCGGACTTTTGCACGCCAAAGCTCTCGGCCTCGTGCCTGAATCCGCGTTCACCGCGGCTTGTGGACGCGATTGGACACGTACCCAGAAATTTGCCGCGGCTTACAACGTCAAACCTTATTGCGACGTGGAGGAGATGATCGCGAAGGAAGGCATTCAGGCGCTGGCGATCTGCACTCCCCACCCCTTGCACGCTTTGCATGCCGTCAAAGCCCTGAAAGCGGGCGTCCACGTCATTATCGAAAAGCCTCTCGCATCGACCCTGGCAGATTGCGACGCCATCCTCGATGCGGCGAAAGAGAGCGGCGCGAAAGTCGGGATGATTTCACAGCGCCGATTCTATGCCCCATGCCTGCGGGTCAGGAAGGCGATTGACGATGGCAAGCTGGGCCGCCCGATTCTCGGTTCCATCGTCATGTACGGCTGGCGTGATGAGGCCTATTATCGCAGCGACGCCTGGCGCGGATCGTGGCAGGGTGAAGGTGGCGGAGTGCTGGTGAACCAGGCACCGCACCAACTCGACCTGCTCCATTGGTACATGGGCGAGGTGGATGAGCTGTTCGGTTTTTGGGCCAACCTGAATCACCCTTACATTGAGGTCGAAGATACGGCGGCAGCGGTTCTGCGCTTTAAAAGCGGCGCCCTGGGCAATATCCTGGTCAGCAATTCTCAAAATCCCGCTCTCTACGGAAGGGTTTACGTGCATGGAAGTAATGGTGCTTCCGTTGGTGTTCAGCCCGATGGCGGGGCAATGTTCATCGCGGGAATGTCGGGCATTTCGGAGCCGCCCATCAACGATCTGTGGACCATACCTGGCGAAGAAGAGTTATTGAAGAAGTGGCAGAAGGAAGACACCGAATTCTTTCAAAGCGTCAATGCCGTTGAATACTACCACCAACTTCAAATGTCCGATTTCCTGCAAGCCGTGATGGCGGGCCGCGATTCATCCATCCCGGGAGTGGAAGGCCGCAAGACCGTGGAAATCTCCGAGGCGCTCTACCGCTCTCAGCGCGACCGGAAACCGATAAAATTCCCCCTGGCCGCGGAAGAAAACGAGATTGAATTGCGCCGCCACTCAGCATAATTGCAGTTTCGAAAACACTCACCACAACCCGAAACGCCTCTATCGATATCTGAAACGACCGGGAGTTGTGCCATTTTGGGAGTGCCCCCGGGCGTCCCGCCCGTGAGGGGGACTAGCGTACTCGCTCGTACTCGGGCATGGCCGGGCCTGTCCCGATGTTCCGAATCCGGGTGGCCATGGCACAGCAAATGACATGACTACCAGACGACCATCCTCTTCCCCGACTGCCCCGCGCTCGTGGTAAACTCATCGATTCTCAAATACGGAGGCAGTGCTTGGCACTTTGGCTGGTAACTGGCGGCACGGGTTTCATCGGCTCGCGCGTCGTTGGGTTATGAGCCCCACGTCTCCTTTGAAGAGGGGTTATGAAATACCATCGATTGGCTTCGCGGGGCTCGGGCAGGCGCATGATGTTTGCTCCCGTGATGGGGGCAGGTAAGATGGCACGCAAGGAGTGAGGTTTAAATGGACAAGGTCAGCCGTCGTTCGTTTCTGGAAAAAGCAGGAGTAACACTTGCAGCAGGGTCTGTCCCTATAGCAGCGAATGCGGCGGGCGGAGCGGGAAATGCCGAGGAAAGAGCAAGTGGCAATCATCATGACCTTGATGACCCTGCCCGGTATGGAATTGCCCGCTGCGTGACGGAATGGTCTTACACTTCCGAAAGAGCATACACCGACCCTTTCAATGACTTGGAGCTGGACGTGGTATTCACCGACGCCCAGGGGCACGAGCAGAAGGTGCCGGCTTTCTGGGCAGGTGAGCAAACCTGGCGGATACGATATTCCCCCGCCACCGCCGGCCGCTACACTTATCGGACGGTTGCGAGCGACGGCGGTGATCTGCACGATCACCGGGGGGTTCTTGAGGTCACGGCCTATCAGGGCGATAACGTCCTGCGCAAGCACGGCCCCATTCGTGTCGCGGCCGATCAACGTCATTTTGAGCACGAAGATGGGACGCCATTCTTTTGGCTTGGAGACACCTGGTGGATGGCCCTTTGCAATCGGATGCGCTGGCCGGAAGACTTTCAGCAGATGGCGGCCGACCGCGTCAAGAAGGGTTTCACGGTCATTCAAATCATCGCCGGGCTGTATCCGGACATGCCGCCCTTCGATCCGCGAGGCGCGAACGAAGCCGGTTTCCCCTGGGAACCTGATTACACGCGTATCAATCCCGCCTATTTTGACGATGCAGATTTGCGCATCCGTTATCTCATTGAGAGTGGTCTGACGCCCTGCATTGTTGCCTGCTGGGGTTATTTCCTGCCCATCATGGGTATTCCCAAGCTTAAGAAGCATTGGCGGAATCTGATCGCGCGATGGGGCGCCTATCCCGTTGTCTGGTGTCTCGCGGGCGAGGGCGCCATGCCCTTTTACCTCTCAAAAAACAAGAAGGAGGATGCAATCGCGCAAAAGCAGGGTTGGACGGAGATCGCCAAATATGTGCGCAGCATCGACCCCTATCACCACCCGGTGACGATCCATCCCACCGACAATGCGCGAAACCAGGTGGAGGATGCGTCGGTCATTGACTTTGATATGCTGCAAACCGGCCATAGCGACCGCAAGAGCATCCCCAACACAGAACAATCCATTACCGGATCACTCTTGAAGACCCCGCGCATGCCGGTGTTAGCAGGTGAAGTGTGCTACGAAGGAATTATGGAGGCGAGCCGGCAGGAGATCCAACGCTTCATGTTTTGGACCTGCATTCTGAATGGCGCTGGCGGCCACACTTACGGTGCGAATGGAATCTGGCAAGTCAATACTCGCGAGCATCCCTACGGCCCGTCGCCGCATGGGCGTTCCTGGGGTGATGTGCCTTGGGACGTTGCGGCGGAACTTCCTGGTTCGCAGCACATCGGGTTGGGCAAGGGCCTGCTGATGCGATATGCGTGGTGGCGCTTTGAGCCGCATCCGGAGTGGGTGGACCCGCACTGGACCCACGAGAATTATGAGCAGCCGTATGCCGCGGGGATTGCAGGAGAGGTCCGGATGATATTCATTCCCCCCGCATGGAATCCGCCGACAATTAAAGGCCTTGAGCCGAACGTGCCCTATCGCGCCTATTACTTCGACCCTAAATCGGGAGAGGAGCACGATCTAGGCGGAGTCGCAACGGACACAGCGGGCGCCTGGCCAGCTCCCATCACTCCGACATTCGCAGATTGGGTTCTGGTGCTGGAGAAGAAGGGCTGAATAATCCGCCAAGACGGGAAAGGTCGAATACCATGGAAAAACGTATTCGTGGGTCAATTGCCTTCCGTATTCTTCTGGGGATTGCGATCATCAGCGCGGCCACAATTCTGTGGAACCTTCCTAACCGACATGTTTGCGCTGCGGAGACACTTCAAACCACACCCAAGGTGTGGCCATCGGAGCCGCCGGTGGACTGCCCCTTTCAGAATTCCACCGACATAACCGGCATCGCCTTTACCGGCCGCCACATTCGTTATGCCAATGCGGACACCTGGTATCCCTCATGGGCTGCCAACGGCAGAATGTACTCTCCCTGGACGGATGGAAAGGTGGGCAGCATCAGCTCCAGTTCGGGCGGCAAGAGCGCCACCACGGGCTATGCAACGATCCTTGGCGACGACCCGCTGCACCTGGAAAGCACCGACGTTGGCGTTTATCCGGGCGATCCCGCGCCCTACGGAGGCCGCTACCCTTGCGGAAGCCTTGTCTATCACGGAGTGTGGTATTACGGAACCTATTGCCTGCTGGAAACCCCGGGAAAGGGATTGAATTGGGATGTCCTTGGGCCTCTTGTGGGGTTCCGTTACTCGCGGGATTACGGCAAAACTTGGCACGAGACGCCCCATTCACCCGCTGATCCGCTATTTGGTGAGCCCGCGGCGCCGGGCGGGAAAGTGAAAATGGGATCGCCCCACTTTGTGGATTTTGGACGGGACATGCAGTATTCCCCTGATGGCAACGCCTACCTGGTGGGCCACGGGGCAGCGGACCCTGACCCCAGCCCCCGGCCAGCCAATTTAAGCTGGATCACAGGTGACCAGGTCTATTTGGCCCGAGTCAAACCACGTATCACCAATATCAATGATCGCGCAAAGTATGAGGTCTTCGCAGGTTTCGATGCTCAGCAACGTCCCATCTGGACACATGATTTTTCCCGGATACAACCCATTGTGGATTGGAACAACAATTGTGGCTGTGTCACCATGACTTATAACGCGCCGCTCAGAAAGTTCCTGATGTGCATCACTGACGGCGGCAATACCATTTCAAAATTTAATACTTATATTCTGGAGTCTGACCATGTCGAGGGTCCATGGAAGCTGGTGGTTTACATGCGCGCGTTCGGCGAGCAGGCCTACTTCGTAAATATTCCTTCCAAATTCATCAGCCCGGACGGCCGGTCCGCCTGGCTCTGCTATGCGGCCAACTTTACGAACGGTTATTTGCACACCCAATACCGCGATATCCCTCCCGGCGGCGGCTATGGGATGACTCTGCAGGAGATCAAGCTGTTGCATTGAGATTAGAAAAGGTGTCAGGTGCCGGGTGTCAGGGAGCAGGGATCAGCTCAAATCAACCGAATGCGCCTGAATCCTAATACCCCATAATGGAGTCTTCCCATCCATTCAATTAATTTTCGCCGCTATGGGGTGTTTGGGCTGGTACAAGCCAAGTCGGCCACCGCCCGGCAAGAACAGATAAGTCAGGAGGCCCCAGCCCGTGTCGGTAACTGGATCGCACTTGATCTTGCGCTCGCTCAAAGATTGAATTGTCGCGGCCACGTCGTCGCAGGTGAGATAGATTTCGTGCTTGCCGCTCTCTTTCGCCGGGTGGCAGGCAATTTCAGACGGTGGCAGGGCGAAGATGAGCCAGCCCTGGCCGGCATCCACTGAGGGAAAGCCCAGCACGTCGCGAAAGAAGGCTCGATCAGCCTCCGCATCCGTGCTGTAGACGACCATATGTGCGCCGGAAATCATCGTGCACCTCACTCGGAATCAGTTCCCAGGCCCGGTTGAACTCCCGGCATGTGCCCGGGTCTTGCTTCCCGTACTGTTCTCCAAACATCGCCATTCCATTTAGATGTTCTCAGGTATGTTTGGCCACGTAGAGGAGCACGCCGAAGATCACGAGTGGGATCAGCGCCAGCATGATGTAAAAGAGGACTTGTCGATAGCGGGGAGAGCGACGCTCTTTCCAGTTGTGGAGTTCCGTACGTTCGGCCACTCCCACTTCGTCCTGATGCTGGAGATCGTGGGCGAATTCCGCCGCGTCCTTATAGCGATTGGCGGGATCGCGTTCCAGGGCGCGGTAGATGATCTCCTGAAGCTGCGGTGTGATGGTCGGGTCGATTTCGCGCGGGGGAATGGGATTATTGAGCAAACGATCATTCATGATGGCAAAGGGATTCTCCCCCTGGAAAGGCACTTTGCCCGTCAGCATTTCATAGAGCATCACGCCCACGGTGTAGAGGTCGCTTCGCGCATCTCCCCGTTTCCCCTTCACTTGTTCCGGGGAGATATAATCCGGAGTACCCATGGTGTTGCTGAGCTTGGCAAACGTGATGCGCCGGGCGCCGGCATTGGCGGCGATGCCGAAATCGATCAGCTTGATGTTGTCGTCGGCGTCCACCATGATGTTTTCAGGCTTCAAATCCCGGTGCACAACTCCGTGGGTGTGGATGTAACCCAAAGCGTCAAGGATGCGGAGGGTAATCTTGACGGCGCGTTCGGGAGGGAGCTTCCGCCCGCCCATAATGCGCCGCAGCAACTGCCCATCCACCCACTCCATCACCATGTAGACGCGGGCACGGTCGTCGTCGACTAACACCTTCATCACGCCGGGATGATCCAGCCGGGCGCCGATATCCGTTTCGCGTTTGAAGCGTTCAAAGAAGATGGGATCGCATTCCATCTCGGGGTGGGGGATCTTGATGGCCACCTGTTTTCCCGTGCGGGTATCTGTTCCTTTGTAAATGGAAGCCATGCCGCTGCGGGCTATCAGCTGGTCAATCTGGTAGTGATCGATTAGATCACCGGCGTGGACAGGAGTCATAGATTATCTTGGGGTGCAAGAGAACACTAGAAGCTATTTCAAAACCCT
>PLSX01000082.1 GCA_003165315.1 Acidobacteriota bacterium | reverse complement strand
TGGCCGAGAAGTTCGTTGCCTATCACGATTACTTCGGCTTCGAGGTGCTGTTTACCCAGGGGCACAGCGGCGACAGCTACGTCCCCTCTTCCGGTGAAAACTGGGATGTCACCGTGACACGCGAGGGCGACCGGGACAAGCAGCATCGCATCACCACGGTGCGCACGCCGGCGGGCGAGCTTCGGCAGATCATGAACTTCGAGCGCAGCTCCCCTCATATGATTGTGCTGGCGGTGGAGAAATATTTAATCGAGACGCGCCAGGATTTTGAAATCTTCTCCAAGTACGTTCCCCCGGCCGAGTTCATGAATCCCGACATGGTGCGCCGCGCCCGGAATGCGGTTGGGGATAAGGGCCTGGTGAATCCTTGCACGCACGGGGCGTTCAACACCGTCGCGCAATTCCGCAAACTTGAGAATGTGATGATGGACCCCATCGCGGATGAGGGGTTTTACCGGGAGGAGATCCAATTCCTTTTGGATTGGCAAATGACCGCGCTCCGCCAGGTCATCAAGGCGGGGGCGGACTGCATTGAAATTGGCGGCAACATGGCCACCAGTTGCGTGGGGCCCGAATATTTCCAGCGCTACGTCCGGGAGTATGAGAACGAGATGGCGCGCCAGATCCACGCCGAGGGGGCGTACGTGGTGTACCACAACTGTGGCGACGCACAGCTCATCATGCACCTTTACAACGACATGGAAATCGACATGTGGGGTTACCTCACCGGCCCCCCCTTCGGCGACGTCATCCTCGAAGACGCCTTGCGCATTATTCGACCCAGCATGACCCTGCGAGGGAATATTGACCAGGTGGAGTTCCTGCGCAGCGCCACCCCGGAGCAAATCAAAGAGCGCGTTCGCGCATTACTCGAGAAGGTGAAGCCGCGGGGAAACTGGATTCTCTGCACCTCCGACTTTCCCTTCGACGGCCTGCCCTACGAAAACATGCAAGCGTTTGCCGAGGCAGGCCGCGAGTACGGCCGGTACTAATGAAAGTCACCCATCCCCGCTCACCGCAGGGGCGCTGAGGCGCTGAGGTTTGAAACAACAGAGCTGTTCTCTGCGTCTCCGCGCCTCGGCGGTGAGATTGCTTTTTTCGTGCCGGAACCCTACTGCGCCGACGCTGGGGACGCCCGTTCCAGCGCCAGCAGGAGGTCGCGCAGGATGATGGTTTCGCTCACGTTGTCGACCCGGTTCAGGTCCATCCACTCCGTCCAGACGTATTCGAGCACCACGAACCCCTTATAATTCGACTTCTGCATGGCGCGCAGGACGCCGTCATAGTCGATGGTGTTCTCCGACATGGTTGACTGGATCTTTCCCCGGCAGGCGCCGCGGGCGTGAAAGTGAGAGGTCCGAGCCATCAGCGGCTCAACCTCACTGTCGGGAATCCCTTGATAGGTGAAGTGGGTATAGTCGAGCGTCAGAGTGAGGCCGGGAACCCGATCCAGCAGGCGGCTGGCGGCCCGGGGAGTGGGAATAATCGACCCCAGGTGCCCCTCGACACTCATGACAACCCCCACGTTGGCCGCCGCCTCCACGCGCCAGGCGAGTTCATCCACGCACCGTTTCCATGAATCCTCTTCACTTTCGGTTTTGAAATGCACACCTGGAAGCAAGGTCATGTGGCCGCCATTGCAGCGCAGGGAGAACTCCAGGAGGCGATAAAAGAACTCCGTGGCCGATTGGCGGACGGAGGCCTCCGGATGGTTCACGGCGTTCTCCTCAAAAACCTTGCCCGGCTGGCCAAAGGCGTCGGCAATGCGCAGGCCGTTGGCCTCCAGCACCGCGTTCACGCGCTTTGCCGCGCGCGGCAGGTCGCTGAAGACATCGTGAATGTTCAGGTGCGACCTTCCCTCGAACAGGGCGATGTCCAGCGCTTCCACACCCAGTTCGCGGGCCATCCGCGCAGTTTGCTCCCATTGCAGTTTAGGAAATGTGTAGTCACATGCGGCAAGTTTCAATGTCGTAGATTCTCCCTTCCGTCTGGTTCGATTCCAAGCGCACCATCTTACCCCATCTGCAATGGGTGCCGGATGGTTTCAGATAATATTTTTGGGATGGGCATGTGCGAACATAAAGGCGGCGCCATGGTGAACTTCCAATTGCCACCCTACCCAAGCGATCCCAGCCGGAGCGTCCATGGAGCGATTTCAGTGGTCCGCAACAATCCATTGCGCGTCCAGGAGTCCTCGGCGAGGCGGGCATTGATCTCGTCCGCATTCCCGGCACGGACGATCAGCAGAACGTTCTGCGTTCCTTCCAGCGGTCCGGCGAGCAACACGAAGCCCTCGGCATAGAGAGCATCCATAAACTCAGCGTGGATGCGCCACTCCAATTGCTCTTCCAGCGGACGTGAAGAGTCGTAATCCTGGCCACGGGTGCGGGTGACAGCGAAGATTCTTTTCATCATGCAACCTCCGAAGTTTGGCCTGCTCATTTTATCATCAGGAGGTTTCTCACCGCAGAGTCGCCTCCGCCTGCGACTCGCCGCGATGAAGAAAATGCGCGAAGCGCCTTGGATTGCGGCCGTGAAACTGCCGCTTTCGATTTTGGCTTGCCAGTTTTGGTTTGTCGATTTTGGTAATTGTGGTTGACATGCGAGGGTGGCCAATCAGGAAAGAGGTTCAAAGCGGCATCTCCGCGGCCACAGTCCAAAGTGCCTTCGGTAAAGCCATTTTTGTAGCAGATATTCCGAGGCTTGAAAAACAGGAGACATTCGGTAGCACGCGCATGCCTGTCTTTTCACTTTGGACTTTTGACTGTTCTTAGCTAACGACAGACCTTTGACTTTTGACTTCCCTTCGGGCTTCCGAAGCGCTACCCTAACCGGCTTGGTGGCGGTGAAGCATGCCCCGATCCCACGAATCGCGGCGCTGGAACACACGCCAAACTCCGCACATGCCCGCCACGTTTAGCTCCCCAGGCCGGGCGGTGCGACCAATGCCCTTGCGGGCCGAGAGGTCCCCATGGTTCTTGCATCTCAACTCCGCACTGGAACAGTCCTGAAAATTGGCAATGACATCTTCAAGGTCTTCGAATCCTCGTACCATATTGGTCAAGGCAAGATGCCGGGAAGCGTCCACACCCGCGCCCACAACGTGCTCACCGGCACGCTGAAAGAGTTCCGCTTCCGGCCGGAAGAACGGCTGGAGGAAACCCAACTCCAGAGGCAGGACATGGAATTCCTCTATGCTGACGCGGATTCTGTGACCTTCATGCAGCCTGACACCTACGAGCAGGTATCTATTCCCCGCGAATCGATCGGAACGGTCGCCAAGTTCCTCCAACCTGAAATGAAAGTTCCCGTGGAATTTTACCAGGGGCAGCCCGTAAGCATCGTCTTCCCACCCATCGTGGAAGCGAAGGTTTCTGTCACAGCGCAGCCCGTCCACCAGCAACAGGACAACACCTTGAAGAAGGCAACGCTGGGAAATGGCATGGAAATCATGGTGCCGCAGTTCATCAAACCCGGCGAAACCATCCGCGTGGAAGTAGCCACGGAAAAGTATATCGATCGCGTTCGCGCCGATGCCAAGCGGTTTTGAGTAAGCCACGAACCGCAAGGCTCAATCCAGTCGCAGGGGTGGTTCGCGAACCGCCCCTACTTCAATCGCGATCAATTACGTGTACCTTGCAGACAGGTGGAGTATTACAAATAGCATTAAGCTAGGCGAATAATGAGCCATAAACTGACAAGGATTGAACGCCTGGATTGGGCTGCCAAGGCCTTAGGGATGCGGCAATATCTGTCGTTGAGTACGGGCTTCTGGTTTTTGTATCTGCTATTGTCGTCCTGGCCTCGGTGGCCCCACGTCGATTGGTGGGTCGCCATCACGCTGACATCAGCTGGGTTAGCCACGGGGATGGTTTTGCTTCGTCATCGATACGCGATTCTTGTCCTATCAATTGCCCAACTTGTGATCGGAGCGTTGTTTGCGTATGCGGCAGTTACGGGGCCCCGGACGCCTTCCAATTTGGTGTTCGGCTCCTTCTATTCTCTCGTTTGGCTTATAACTGGTTCTTGGCTCTTCAAAAAAGGCAAGCATTTTGCAGCTGTCTACGATGGTGGGTGGGAAGAAGAACTCGCTCAACTTGAATCATGGCTGGTTAAGCTCCACAGAAGCGGGAGTGACGACAATGTGGAGGAAGTAAACGAGAGCACGTTCGTAAGGGGCAAGCGCACCTACCGCTTTCTTAAGACCCCTGATTGCTGGGCCATCGCAGTCTTCGCAACCGGGCTTGAAAACAAATTTCCCGTCGATTATAGAATTCGCGAACTCAGCGCCGTCACCCTGGAAAATCAACCAGACTCGACCCTGGGCGTACGAATCAAGGGGACACTCATCCCGAGGGGGCAGAAGGTTAAGGCTTAAAGTAAATCAGAGAGTTATTCATCGTGGGTGCCAACAGTCTTTGGGGTTTCTTACAGTCATCAAACAATAGAGGTGGAGAATTATTGCCGAATTCCGCATCTCGGTGGGCGTCGCCGTGCCGCCTGACGGCCCAGGCGCTGCCCTGTTTCAGCTTGCCCCTTCAAACTACAAAAAGGGATTTTTGATTACCAAGCTTCCGAATTGTTGGCCCGACTGCAGATCCTCACTATACAGGACTTTGCATTGTCCCTCGATCGCGGCCGCAATAATCAGAGAATCGTACCAGGAAAGGTGGAAGCGGTCGCATAGGCGGAGGGCTTCGGCACAAAGAGCCTGGGAGGAATGGACAGCAAGCAGGGGACGGAATACGGTTGACAAATATTGTTCGGCGTCGGCGACGGGCATCGGTTTGGCGAACCGCCGCAGTGCCACGTTGAAGAACTCCTGCACGACTTGATAGCTAACGATACCCTTGCCAGTCTCGACGGCGCCGCGAACCAACTGCAAAGCGCGTTTGGCTTTGGCGGGCGCGCTTCGGTCAAACGTATAAACGAAAATATTGGTATCAAGGAAGAATTTACCGTTCATTCATTTCGTCCCGGCTAAAACGCCTGCCGGCCTTGACATGTCCCAAGCGCTTCATCAGGGTGTCGACCTTCTGCCCGCTGTTTGCCTGCCCCGTATATTGGAGCAACCACTTGCGAAAGGCCGCATTGAGCGTCTCCCGCTGTGAAAGGGCAATCGTCCGCGCCTGCTCAATCAGTGTCTCATCCGCGCTGAGTGTTATGTTTTTCATACGATTTCAGTGTACACTATTCTCGTGTGGGATTCAACGCGGCAGCAGGGTCATTGTCGCGACTCTCGAATGCAAACATTCAGTCCCGTGCGCGCGGACTCGCAGGCGGCGTCGATGACCTCCATTGACGCGAGTCCCAGTGTCCCGGGCGAAACCTGTTCCGCCAGTCCCAGAATCGAGTCAATCATGTTTTGTGCGGGGGCACGCTCGGGAAAGTGATCGGCAAAAGAGACGTCAGGGTACCGGACTTCGCCGCTGCCGTCGCGCGGAACTACCGCCATCATCCCTTTCCAGAGTTCCAGCAACAACACGGCTTTGGTTCCGTAAATGCGGATTTCGTAGAGCCGGTTTTCGATCGGCGTTGCGCCCGTGCTGGCAATCGAAGCGATGCAGCCATTCTCCAGCTCTAGATTCAGAGCATCGTAAATGTCCAGGCGGCAGCCATCGTTGTGAAAGCGGGCGAAAACCTGCGCCGGACGCAGCCCCGTGAGGAATGCCAGGTATCCCGCCGCGTGCGCCACCTGATTGTAGACCTGTCCGCCGCCCGCCACGGAGGGCTCACTGTACGTGCCGGGTTGAGGCTCAATATAGGTCCCACCCGAGGTCGCAAACGTGCCCGTACCGCGAATCAGGTGGTCCACCGGATTCGTCATCAGCACGCTGATCATCCGCAGATCGCCCAGTTGGCCCTCTCCAATCACCCGGCGAGCCTCCTGCCCGTGCCGCGTGTGGTGCCAGGGAAAGCTGGAATGCAGTTGCACGTTGTTCGCCCGGGCAACCTCCACCAACTCACGAGCCTGTGCCGCCGTATGCGTCATGGGCTTTTCCACCAGCACATGAAGTCCCCGCTTTAAGGCCGCGAGAACCTGCGGGTGGTGGAGGTGGGGAGCGCTGCTTACCACCACCGCCTCCAGATCCTTCTGCGCAAGCAACTCGTCACTGGAGGTGAAGACACGGGGAATATCGAAGTCGTGGCCAATTCTGGCGGCGGTTTCCGCATCGCGAGTCTGAATCGCCACCAATTCCGCCCGCGGATGGGCGAGCAACGCTGGAATATGAGCGTATGTTCCCCACCAACCAGCGCCAATTACGCCACAGACGACTTTTCGGGTGCTGTCATTTGCCATAGGGTTATCAGGTGTTAAGTGCAAGGTGTCAGGTGCCTGCGCCACGGTTTGAGAATTAATTCACCATAGTCCCGGCAGTGCTGCGTATTTCAGATTCAAATTTCCAGTTTCGATTTTCAAGGTTCGGTTTTCGATCTTCGTTCTTTGCGATTGGATTTTCCAATTTCAAATTTGAAATCTCGATTTTCCATCTGTAGAGGCACAAGGCGGAAATGATTATAAGCCCGAAAGGCCCATCAGCAGCGGGTAAACAACGGCAAGCTTTCTGCCATTTTTTTCCATTAACATTAGGGAAGAACCGGCCCCACAGTAATAAGGCGTCCTTAGCCCGTGTGGTGTCCGACATCAGAATTGACAATGGGCGAGAGCCCCTCACCCGGCCCGCCCCGGCTGATGAAAGCGCCGGACGCGCGCCACCCTCTCCCCCAAGGGGGGCGAGGGCAGTAAAATCAACCCTCCCCTCGGTCAAAGCGGCGACAGAGGGGTCCGGGGGTGAGGGGGTCCTTGCAACACACCGTCGTCAAGAATTACGCGGAACATCACACCAGCGACACTCCACACCAATAAGGTTGCGTTTCATAGGCAAAACCTGATATCCATCTCTCCTCAGGGGGTATCCAACATGAGCCAATCGAATCTTCCGCTGCACCACGAACCGCTTGGGATATGTGAAAGGTCTGTCGCTCGACCTGGTTTGGCAGCCCGGCAAGCCTTGATGGCACTCCTGGCGGCGCTGATTCTGAGTACCTCTATAGCGCCCAGCGCCGGAGCCCAGGTCAATGACATTTTCCGCATCTCGAACGGAGCGTTCGGCAGCCACGTGGAATACCACGGAATCGATTTGCCCCCAGGGAAGGAATTCGTGCTGGCGGATCTTGCCGGCCCGGGAAAGATCACCTACTTCTACTATACCGACGATAGCAACTTCCATGCCGCCAGCGGCTCCGGCAAGCTCTATGCGGGCCTGGTGTTGAAAGTTTATTGGGACAACGCCCCTGAGCCCAGCATCCAGGTTCCGCTATGGGCTTTCTTCGGCGCGTTCAACCACAAACCGATTGAGTATCAGTCCCTACCCATGCAGGTCAATCACTATAACTTCATGTGCTATCTGCCCATGCCTTTCTCTCAACACGCGCGGCTGGTGATTGCCAATGATGGCGACGAGGAATACAGCCGCACCGTCGCGTACGGGATAGATTACGAAAGTGACCCGGCCTTTGCCGCGGAGAACAGCCGCCTCCATGCCGGATGGAACCGCTCCAATCCCACGCGCGAGGGCATGCACCGGCTGCTGGACGTTAACGGGAAGGGCCAGTACATCGGCAATTTCCTTCAGGTTGATTTCAAATATCAGGAGTGGTGGGGCGAAGGTGACACCATCTTCAGCGTGGACGGTCAGACGATGACGCACACGCCCGGTACCGAAGACGAATACGGCTCATGCTGGGGGTTCGAACATACTTATTCGTATATCTACAGCGGGTATATCCAGATGGACGAAGGGCAAAACCGCATGTATCGATGGTATCTGGCGAATCCCGTGCGGTTCCAGAGATCGCTTCAGGTGGATATTCAAAACCAACGCGTCGCCGGCGGCAAACAAGTGCCCAGCCACGATGACTACACCAGCGTCGCATTCTGGTATCAGGAAGGGGCACACCCTGCCCCGCCGCTGGCCCCCTACGCTGAGAGAATCGCCCCCAACCGGAGCGAGGAGTATCCCCTGACGCCCTTGAAGTAGGTCGAATCATCGAGTGATCGGGAAATCCGGCGATCGTGAGATTGGGCGAACGAAGTGGCGCCGGGCTTGAGTGTATTGTTACTTGACGTCGTTTATAGGCGCGGCAGGGTGCATGGCGAAATGGAACAGGCGTTATGGCCCATGATTGCGCCAAGCAATGCGGATATTCCCACTTTACCGGCCACAACTGGAACGGCCAGTGTTTACACCTGTGAATCACCACGATGCGCGCGCGAAATCATACTCAGGTCTTTGCCGCAAGGTGGTGGTGACTTCAGCGTGGGAATTTTTCCCTTCGCCACCTTGTCCTGCCCTCTCCTTGTGGCGGGCTATCGGCGGAATTAAAGGTGAAGACGGAAGCAAGCCTGGGGGAATGCTACATGTAGGCGTATCATTCCGGTACAACCTGTGAGCTATACAAGCAGGTCCTGGTCAACTCCTCCGTCATTGCGCGCGCTGGCTAGAAACGTCGCGCTCGCATCCACCCTTGGTTGTTCCAGCACTGACTGGACGACTTCGAGAAGTTTTTTGACATTGAGAGGTTTCGACAGATAGCCATCCATGCCCACTGCCATGCAGCGTTCCTTGTCCCCTGGCATGGCGTGGGCGGTCAGGGCCACAATGGGGAGGTGGGTACCGGTCGCCTCTTCCCTCTTTCGTATTGTAACTGTAGCCTCGAAGCCGTCAATCCCGGGCATCTGGACATCCATCAGGACGATGTCAAATTTCTCGGCTTCGATTCGCCCCAGCGCCTGCCGCCCATCCTCGACGGTAACGACGCTGTAACCGTGTTTTTCCAACAGGCGAGAGGCCAACTTCTGGTTTACAAGGTTGTCCTCTGCGAGCAATACACGAAGGGGCTTTGCCTCCCCCCGCTGCGGGTGGTGGGTTACATGCAAAGGTTTTTCTGCAAGGTCTTTCGAGCCCGCCGCCTCCATACCCTTCATTTGGGTCCTCTTTGAGGGCAGTTGAGAGGCAGCGGCCTTGGCGATTCCGAATTTGGCGGTAAAATGGAACGTACTCCCACGGCCAAGTTCACTTTCGACCCACAGACGACCTCCCATTGAGTCGATCAGTTGACGACAGATGGTGAGGCCCAAGCCCGAACCGCCGAATTGGCGGGAGGCTGAGCCATCAACCTGGGTGAAGGCCTCGAAGATTCTCGCTTGTTGGGCAGCGGGAATGCCGATACCGGTGTCTTCCACGCGGAAGTGAAGGCAAATGGATCCGTCTGCCACCGATTCGCATTGAACCTGGAGATTAACTTCCCCTCTCTCCGTGAACTTCAAGGAGTTGCCGAGCAGGTTGATCAAAACCTGGCGCAAACGGCCTGGGTCTCCTGTCAGCGTCTCGGGCAGGTCCGGGTCGATGATGCAGTTCAGCTCCAGGCCTTTCTGCTGAGCGCGTAGGGCCAGCGTTTTCAGGGCCGGCTCAATGATGCCTCGCAACGGAAATTGAATGGTCACAAGTTCGAGCTTTCCGGCTTCGATCTTGGAAAAGTCAAGGATGTCGTTTATCACGCCCAAGAGGGAATCGGCAGAACTCCGAACCATATTCAAGTAGTCCCGCTGTTCCGGCGTCAGTTGAGTGTCGAGCGCCAGTTCGGTCATACCGATAACGCCATTCATAGGGGTCCTGATCTCATGGCTCATGTTGGCCAGAAACTCACTCTTGGCGCGGTTGGCGGCTTCGGCGGCCTCCTTAGCTTTGCGCATTTCCTCCTCGGCCCGTTTGCGCTCGGTAATCACCTCAAACACGGAAACAAAATACCCTTTCTCCGGACTGTACGCGGAGATGGAAAACCATATTCCCAACGCCTCGACGAAAACTTCAAACTTTTCGGGTATCCCGGTGAGTGCCACTCTCGCATAGCTATCCAACAGCTCCGGATTGGACTCCCGGATGCCAGGGATGACCTCGGCTGCATTCTTTCCCGTGACGTTCTTTATGCCGGTCAAGGTCTCGAAGGCTTCGTTTACGGTCAGGTAGGTGAAGTCCCGCCCTTCTTCGTCCTCGCATTCCATCTTGCAATACGCCAGTCCTTCGCCCATGTGTTCAAACAATCCGCGATACTGCAATTCGCTCTTCCGGGTCGCCTCCTCAATCGCCCGGCGGATGTGTTCTTGCCGCCGCTGCCGTTGCAGCAAGATGAGGAGCACGAGGGCCGGCGGGGTCAAACCCATCAAGCAAAGGAACCACCATGTACGCCACCAGGGCGGCCGGATTTCAAATGCGAATACAGCCGGCTGCTTGCTCCACGGGCCGCCCGCATCGCGGGCTTGCACCTCCAGCCGGTAATCATTGGGGGGCAACCCGGGGAACTGGAGCTCCTGCTGCGAAGTCTCCCGCCAGTCACTAAAGAGAGGCTGAAGCCGATAGCGGAAAAGTACGGTGCTCTCGCGGGAAAAAGCCAACGCTGAGTAACCGGCCGTCAGGGAATTGGAGTCATAGCTTGTCGAAATGTGCCTTTCTTGCTCGACGCTTGTCTTCCCCAAGATCAGGTGGGTAAACACGATGGCGGGTGAGCGTACCTGCCGCGCTAGAGGGGTGGGGGTGAAACGCGCCAAGCCCGCGCTGGTGCCGATCCAGACGGTGCCATTGGGTTCTGCCGCGAACCCTTGAAGATCGCAATCGTCCCAGATCAGACCGTCCGTATGGTCGTAGTGATCCCAACGATCCCCGCGAATACACGCACCCCTTGATCGGTTCCTGCCCACAATTGGCGGCGCGCATCGAAACCAAGGAAGTAAGTCATTTCCCCACGCAGCCCCTGCTCACTGCCGTAGTGGGTCATGGAAAGGCGATCACCCTCAACCCGGACCCGGGTCACTGAGCCGGAGTACCAATAACCCACCCAGAATTCATTGGGGCGGGATGCGGTGATGGCCAGAACAACATTGTGGCGCAACCCGTCGGCGGTCGTGACCTGCCGCCAGCGGCCTCCCGCCTGCCGGAATACGCCCTTCTCTGTGCCGACCAGAATCGCCCCGCCGGGCTCTTCGGCTATGGCATAGCAACGTGCCGCCGGCACCTCTTCCACTCGGCGGAAGCGCTTTGCGGGCAGCTGCGCGATGTAAAGACCCTGGTCGGTGGCTGCCCAAACCCGTCGTGACCGGTCGATAGCCAGAGCGTAAGGGAATAAACCTGCCAACCCGCGATCCTGCTTGAACCACTCGATTCGCCCGGTGCGCGCGTCGATGCGGGCCGCGCCATTGCGTTCAGCGCCCAGCCAGAGACTGCCGTCCGGTTCCAGTTGCAAGGTGTGGATGGGCATTCCCCCCACCCGTGAGTCCCGTTTCCACGTCCACCGGTTTCCAGTTTCCCGTCCACTGAAAAGGCCGTCCTCGGTTCCGGCGAGTACCGTGCCATTGCCGAGAGGCAGGATCTGGTAGATCACCTCGCTCGCCAGACCGCTTTCCGAAGTGAAACCTTCCCACTCGTCATAGCCTCTCCATCGTGCCAATCCGCGGCCAGCCAGGCCCAGCCAAATGGAGCCCTCGCGGTCGCGAAGCACAGAATAGACCGGGCCGCGCAAACCCTCGTGGCCGCCGATGATGCGGAAGTGCTCCCCTTCATTAATGGCAAGGCCTTCGATGGTGGGCACCAGCAACCTGCCCCGCCCATCCACTTCCATCTGGCATCCACCCGCCGTTTGCGGAAACCCCGGATTCGAGGCATCAAAACGGGTCGTTCCATGCCGCAACACGGCGAACTTCTGCTCGTCGTGCACCCACAAATCGCCGCGGCCATCCCGGCGGATGCTCATCCAATGTCCCTTGGGCAAACCCGCTGCCTCGCCGAATACCGTAACACCCGCCTCGCTCATTCGGCACAGGCTCGACCCGCAGCCGAACCACACCAACCCTTGTTCGATGAAAATTCCATGAGCGCCCGGCCCGTTCGTGCCGGCGGCCAAAGGGAGTGGGCGAAGCGCCAGGCTGCCGCCTGCGGCCGGTGTGGTGGCTTCGACAAGTCCTTGCTCAGTGGCGATCAAGGTTCGCCCCATGCCATCAAAGAGAATCGCGCTGTAGCCGTCCACGCCGCGGCCCCGCGGCAGCGGCACTTTTTCGAAATGCTCTCCCTTCTGCTGATAGAGACCCGCCCGGTAACCCACCAAGACGCTGCCGTCCGGCGCCTCGCCGAGACTCACGGCCACCCCGCGAGCAAGTCCCTCAGCAGGGCCATAGCGCTGAAACCGTTGGCCGTCAAACCGGAACAGACCGTTTTCCGTCCCCGCCCACAAAAAGCCCGTGCGATCTTGAAAGAGATCTTGCACGGCCAAGTTGGTGAGCCCTTCCTCCGGCCCATAGTAACGAAAACTGCACTGCTGAGCATTCGCCGCCGTGGCAAGGACGAGGCAGGCGAGAATTGCTGCCAGCAAGGGATTCGCCATGGGACTACACTTTGACATATCCCATATATCGGCAAATTGTGATGGTCCCTTGAGTCGTGGTAATAACCGCAGGGTTCACCGGAATCGGAGGATAAAAGGAATCACACCAGGGAGAGTGCCCCTCCGGCAAATTGCTGGACCCTAGCCAAACATCAGGTATGAAGGATGTCCGGCGCCAAGTGCCAGGGATTTCTTGGCGTTTAAGACTTTAGTCCAGAAATCGCGCCCCAAAAGGCCCAATGTATACAAGATTACCTGAGGTTCAGGACCTCAGTCTGTTTCATCCTCAGGATCTACCCCAACGATCAGGGGCGGCAGTGCGCGCTGGTCATAGATTGTCCGGTTGCGGTGTAGCCGGTCCGATGCCGCTTCCCATCGACCCAACTCCTGGTCGTAGCGGGCCAGAATGTTTCCCAGGAAATACGGCCGGTTTTCGCCCATCCAGAGTCTCTCGTACATGTCCCGCAGCAGGGTTGTCTGGTGGCCCATATCGTGGATCAGGTCATTTGCGCGGTTCAGGGCCGGATGGACCGTGGCGGGATCAGTGGATTTGGCCTGTGCCTGGGCGTAGAGATCGGCAATATACTTGGCGTAGATCGCCTTCTGCCCAAGAAAATCGAAGCGCCGCGCGGCAAACTCCGTGTAGGCGAGCAAATCTCCATTACGGCGTGCGAGGCTGGAATTTGCCAGGAGATCGGCGATCACGTCTTCCGCGGTCAAACGAATCTGATGCGCGACAGGCTCCATGCGAACATAGAGGCGTTGCCCTTCCGGGGTCATCGGGTTACGCCAAGTCAAAGAATCCATTCCGTCAGTGTTAATGGTTTGATTCAACAAATCATGAATTGCTGAAAGGCTTTTCACCTGGCCCACGAAGTGATGATCGTCGGCGCGATAGAACGTCCAATCCCAACTGGCATTGAACTGAGCGTCGTCCACATTTTTCTGCCAACAGTGAGCTGCGCCGTAGGCCAGTCCGTACCAGGTGAAGTTCACCATCCCCTCGCCGTCGTCCATCCATGTGGTATTAAGGACTCCGGTGGAACCCAGGGCTTTCCCGTCATTTACAAATTGCCGGATGTTCGCTTTCGCCACGTTGAAGTCCGGATAGATGCGGCTCCAATTGCTCACTCCGGGAGCCACCCAGGTTTCCAGGCCCGCATCGCTGAAGGGCTTGATCAATTTTACAAAGGATTTCCTGTCGCTGTAGTCCCACGCCACAGCAATCATGTCATGTGGCAGGTCCTTGAGGTGCTCAGGATGCTGAACCCCCATATCGCCCCAAAACAAAACTTTGCGATGATAAGGACTGAGTGTCTCGTCGATCTGGCGGAGGTAATCGATATAGACCTTGCCATACCCCTCCGATCCCACTTCCGACTTGGTACGCCCCTCGCCCAACTCATCGGTTTCATCAGCGCCGATATGAAAGAACGGGCTGGGAAAAACCTCGGCCAGGTCTGCAAACATCTTGCCAATGAAGGTGAACGATCCGGGCGCTGTGGGCGAAAGCACGTTCCCATAAGGGACCTCGGCCAAGTCCTGGAATCGTTCACTCTCAAGCGCCAGGTGCAGGTGCCCAAAAGATTCCTGTTCGGGAATCACCGTCACATGAAATTGCGCGGCGTATTTCACCAGCTCTCTCGCCTCATCGGGAGTAATGGCGCCGCCGGGCGCCGCCACATTGGGAAGGCTGGGGTAAGCGAAAGTGCTCTCCATGTAAGGAGAGACCACGTTGATCTTGTATTCGGCGAGCAGAGCAATGTCGCGTTTGAAGGAAGCGAGGGTGGGAATGGGACCGCGGCTGATATCGAGACTGACGCCGCGCCAGCGAATAGCGGGCCAATCCACAATGCGAACCAAAGGCGATTCCGCTCCCGCTACAGGCAGTGGCGCTGCCTTGGATGGGTCTTTCGCCAACCCTTCCACGGGCGAGGGCTCGCTGCCCCTCAAGGGATGAAGCAGTTGCCGCAGCGTTTGCACTCCATAAAAAATGCCCGTTGCCGTTTTGCTGACAATCGCGGCTTCATCGGAAGTCACCACCAGGGCGTAGCCTTCCTCGTCCGCTTGCGGGGGGAGCTTCAACCGCGACTCTTGTAAAATCTGCCGACCCTCATCGCTATCGGACCGCGCCAGAACAATACGCTTGGGACCTTGTTCGCCGTCAGCAGCCACTCCGTCCAGTGAGCTCAGATCGCTGGCCAGCAACGACACAGCAAAGCGATCTTCAACATCATTGCTCGAGACTTCTAGAGTAACGTGGGCATCGATGTGAAATACTCCCTCGCCAGGTTCTAGCTGATTAGGATAAGGCGTGAGGGGCAGGTCGGCCGCATAAATAGAAGGGCTGGAAAGTATGAATACCAATACGAACGCGGAGAAGGTCTTGAGCATGGGATCGATTTCCTCCTGCTGGCTTTTTGAACTTAACCCGTGGCGCTTTCCACGTGGGCAAGAAACGCCGTGAGTTCCTTTGGCATTGGCGCTTCAAATTTCATGGGCGCGCCTGTGATGGGATGAGCGAAATCCAGCTTCGCGGCATGCAAGAATGTGCGCGGCAGGGTGGGCTCCTCACGAGTTCCGAAACGCAGCTTGGCGGGCGCGCCATAAGTGTTATCACCAACCACGGGATGGCCAAGGCTCGCCAGATGCACGCGGATTTGATGAGTGCGCCCCGTTTTGGGCATGGCCTCCACCAAAGTAAAATGGCCGATGCGCCGCAAGACTCGGAATTTCGTCAAGGCATCACGCGGGGCAATTCCGCCCGCCTTCATGCGCGTGCGCCGCCGCGGGTCGCGACCCACAGGCCGGTCAACTTCCCCGCTATCGGTAGCCATCCGCCCATGAACCAACGCCACATAAGTCTTGTGCACATCTCGCGACTTAAACATGTCGCTCAGCCTGCGATGCGCGGCGTCATTCTTGGCCACCACCACCAAACCCGAAGTCATTTTATCCAAACGGTGCACGATACCCGGACGTTCCTCGCCCCCCATTGTGGATAATCCATTAATGGGGGCTAAATGGGATAAAAGAGCGTTCACGAGGGTACCGGACTTTACGCCCGAGCCGACGTGGACGACCATTCCGGCCGCCTTGTTGACCACCAGAATGTCCGAATCCTCGTAGAGAATATCCAGAGGCAGGTCTTCCGGCGTAGCGTGGGATTCCTCGTGCTTCGCGGTGACGTTGATTATTTGTCCAGACTCAATCACGTCCCCGGGCTTCCTGGCAAGTCCCGTTCCTACGCAAACGAGCCCCACGCGGATAAGCCGGGAGATCTGACTGCGGCTCCAATCCGGCATCTGCCGCACCAAAAAAAGATCCAACCGGTCGCCAGCCGACTTGGCGGGAACCACGAATTGTCGAGTGTCGGACATAGGAAAACCTAGGTGTCAGGTATCAGGTGCCAGGAAACGAGCTATCCGATCATCGGGGCAGCGAACAATTTGATCATCAGAACTTCGGCCAACGCCCCAATCATTAACTGGAAACTCCTGATGCCTGTCTCCTAACTTCTCGCTCCTATCTTCTGACTTCTATTCTCCAAAAATCACCTGCAAAATAATAAGCCCGGTTCCCACCACAATGGCGCTGTCAGCAAGATTGAACGTGGCCCAGTGATAGCTGCGAAAGTAAAAGTCGAGGAAGTCTTCCACCTCGCCCGCGCGAATGCGGTCAAAAAGATTGGCCAGCGCGCCGCCCAGCACCATTGACAGTCCAATTCTGGTGGCCCATTGCAGGTTCTGGGTTCGAACCACAAGCACCACCACGGTAATCAGCAGGGCGAGCGATACGACAATCAGCAGCGGCGTCTTCCACCAGACCGCCGAATCGTTGAACATTCCAAATACGGCGCCGGAGTTCTTGCTGCTGGTCAGGTTAAAGAAACCAGGAATCACGGGGACAACGGCGCGGTCATGGACTCGATGGATCACCATGACCTTGCTCACCTGGTCGGCGACAAAGACGGCGACGGCAATGACCATCATGACGATGCGGGACATAATTCTGGCCCGCAGCGGCACTCCGATTTTGGACGTTCGATTTTGGGTTTCGGATTCCACAATCCCTTTCAAATTGAACAATGGGCGATCCGGGCTTCGGGCCATCTAAGCTCGCGATAAATTGTGACCGCAAAGCGACAACCAGCATCTCATCTGGGGTCGAGAATCCAGTGTGCTGGCATTGCAATAAAGCACGAAGTCTCCTGCCCAAAAATCCAAAAGACAATCCATCTCGGCCCAATTCCCAAGCCAGAAACGGCAAGGGCTTCGGCCCGCCGCCCGGGGACCTGCATCCGCCCATTCAGCCTCAACTTTACACCACAAACCGCCGATAACTTAACGGGAGAGTGTGCCCCGCCGATTCACCGCCGGTCCCCCCATCGGGGATATCGGCAAAATTGAGTCCAAGGATGAAAAAGGTTCCAGCCTCAGATTCAGCTCAACTCTTCACCACAAACCGCCGATAACCTTACGGGAGAGTGTATCTCGACCGTTCAAGACCGGCCCCCCCTCGTGGGGGTATCGGCAGAATTGAGTCCGAGGATGAAAGAAGATCTCCCCTCCGATTCGCCTCAACTTTACACCGCAAACTGCCGATAACGTAACGGGAGAGTGTATCTCGACCGTTCAAGACCGGCCCCCCCTCGTGGGGGGTATCGGCAGAATTGAGTCCGAGGATGAAAGAAGATCTCCCCTCCGATTCGCCTCAACTTTACACCGCAAACTGCCGATAACGTAACGGGAGAATGTGTCTCGCCCCTTGGCTGCTGGCTCCCCCCATAGGGGGTATCGGCAAAAATTAGCCTGAAGATAATGGAAAATCAATCCTCAGCCGGGGCAGGCTCGCGCTGCTCTCCGCGTCCCGGGCAAAGTAAGACATGCTTACAGCGCTTGCCCCATGGCACTGATCCGCATAGGCTTCTGCGCTAATGCCCAAAGTCCCTGTACTCGCTATGACCAGCGCGTCTGTAACCGGTGGGCACTGTCTTTTCCATTCAATGGCGACGTGAAGCCAGCGCAACTTACATCGAAAGAACCGCTAGCCTGGATTTCCACGGAC
>PLSX01000070.1 GCA_003165315.1 Acidobacteriota bacterium | reverse complement strand
AACATTCTTAAATGGCTTGATACGCTACAGACGCTATTGGAGATTTAGGCTGCGGACTACAGAAATGTGCCCTGCTCTACCACTTCGCACCTTTTGATGACCCCATTTCCTGCAAAGCTCTCGGTGGTCACAGCCCCCCCTTGGTTCAATTCTGCAGAACCATGTGCACTCATTCTTTTTCCTCAAGTTGTCTTCCATATCCGCCGAAGATAGGGAGGTAGAGGTGGATTCGGGACGACAAGTTATCGAGCCCGCAGACCCATTGCCGGTAGAGGTTCATGACCGTGTTTCTTTCCGGGCAGGGGAAAGGAGAGGCAATAAGTGCCGGCATTTAGCCAATCGAGCCTCCGTTACAGATCCACGAGAGTGTCCAAGCTTGGAATCGCCTTGGCTGTGGCGGTTGTCGTCTTCGGAGTCTATGAGCCACCATCGGATTGCACCCAGATATACCGCCTTTTGCCGGGAAACTCCGGGCTATTCGCCCGGGAATCCGCCCCCCCACTGGACCTTGCATTTCCCGGCGCCACCCGCCGGGACCTTTACGCGCTTCCTGCCCGAACTGAACCTGATGCTGGTGGGATGGACTTCAAGGATGGCAATCCACTAACCCCAAACGCCTTGATAGTCCTGATCGCAGCACTTGCGGCCGCCGAGGTGGCTGGGATGGTCTCTCGTCGTCGCCACCACCTTGCTCTCAATCCGTCCCCGATCGGCCCACAAGCTTCCCAAGCGACCAGGGAGGAACGGATACGCCTCCTCTCCACGCCTCCACAACCCAGCAGCGAATTGGGCTCGAAAGATATTGGCATCAAGGAGATGCGGGCCCAGATTGAGGAACGCGACGGTCAAATCCGCAAGCTGAAGGAAGAACTGGATTCGCAGGTGATCGCCCGTACGGCAGATTTGCAGGCCCAGATCACTCAACTCAAATTGGGCAAGGCGGAGGCAGAGCAAGCGTGCCGGGCGCAAAGTGAGTTCCTGGCCAACATGAGCCATGAAATTCGTACACCTATGAATGCCATTATGGGAATGACAGAGCTCGCGCTCGACAGCGATCTTGATCCCACCCGTCGGGAATACCTCGGTCTGGTGAAATCTTCGGCTGAGTCGCTGCTGACTGTCATCAATGACATTCTGGATGTCTCGAAAATCGAGGCAGGAAAGTTGACCATTGATGATCTCGACTTCAATTTGCGCGCCTGCCTGGGAGAAATACTGAAGACTCTTGCCTTGCGCGCACATGAAAAGGGCTTGGAACTCGCTCTCTGGGTGCAACCCGAGGTGCCCGACGGACTTGTGGGCGATCCGACCCGCATCCGGCAAATCTTGTTTAATTTAGCAGGAAATTCCATCAAGTTCACCAACAGCGGGGAAGTCTCCGTTCATGTCAGCCTGCAGTCTATCGACTCTGACGCGGCTACATTGCACTTTGCTATTGCTGACACTGGAATTGGCATCGCGCCGGAGAAAAGGAGACTCATCTTTGAAGCCTTCGCCCAGGCGGACAAATTCACCAGCCGCCATTATGGTGGAACGGGGTTGGGCTTGACCATCTCATCCAGCCTGGTGGCGATGATGGGAGGGCGGATGTGGGTTGAGAGCGAGGTGGGAAAGGGAAGCACCTTCCACTTTACGCTGAAGCTCTTGCGGGGAACGCGGGTTTCGGTCGCCGGCACCATACCTGATTCTGTTCTTCTCCAGGACGTTTCCGTCCTGGTGGTTGATAATAATTCCACCAACCGCCAGATGTTAGGCGAGACACTCCGCCATTGGGGAATGAAGCCGCGACTAGCCGAAAGTGGAGCTGGGGCGATTAAGATTTTGGAACAGGCAAGCGCTTTTGGGGAAGACCTTCCCTTGATTTTGCTTGATGGTCAGATGCCGGACATGGACGGATTCACGCTTGCCAAACGGGTCAAATGCGACCCACGGTTTCAGGCATCCATTATCATGATGCTGAAATCCGGAGGCCAGCGAGGCGATAGGTCACAATGCCGCGACCTGGAAATCTCCGCCTATCTGGTTAAGCCAATCCTGCAAGCCGAACTCCATGAGACCATTCATGCTGTCCTGGGACATCAGCTTAAATCCCCTGACCATCGGCCCACCCTGGTCACTCGCCATTCATTGCGCGAGGATCGCCGCTCCTTGCGAATTCTACTGGCGGAAGATAACCCTGTAAATCAGATGGTTGCCGCCCACTTGCTGGAAAAGATGGGCCACACGGTAACGGTGGTTGCCAATGGACGTGATGCCGTTCTGATGACCGGGGAACATGAGTTCGGTTTGGTGTTGATGGATGTGCAGATGCCAGAAATGGGAGGATTTGAAGCCACTCGTGCCATCCGCGAAAAAGAGGCCGTCACCCATCGGCATACGCCCATCATCGCCATGACGGCTCACGCTATGAAGGGGGACCGCGAGCAATGTCTGGCGGTGGGTATGGATGGGTATATTGCCAAACCGATCCGCCGGCCAGATTTGGCGGCAGAGATCGAGCGGTTCGCCCTACCACCGGCCCCTAAGTCGCATAACCCCCAGCCTCCATGCATCGATGACTGTATTGATTGGCAGACAGCCTGGGTAAACCTGGAAGGAGACCAGAGCCTTTTGCGTGAGCTGTCACGCCTATTCCTGGATGATCTGCCCACGCAGATGGAGGCTATTCACCGCGCCGTGGAGAATAAACGGGGGCCTGACCTTGAACGGCTCGCTCACCACTTAAAAGGATCGGTGGTAAATTTCGCGGCCAAGCCCGCGTTGGAAGCAGCCTTGCAGCTTGAAAGAATCGCCCAGGAAGGGGATTTTGAACGTATCCAGCCCGCAGTGGACGCCCTTGAACATGAAACCCAGCGGCTCCAGTGCGTTTTGAAAGAATGGGCAAACAAACCCGACCAAACTGGCCCCTCGTGTCCTGCCACCGCCCCGTCCTCTCCCCCGGTTGCCTCGAATTCAGACCTGACTGCAACACGAGGCTAGTGTGCTGAGGCACGATACCAGGTGACAACTTGCAATCACCTTCCCTTTTCCCCTTCCTCCTGGCCTCTTGCGCGGCCAGAGCGTCCATTGATGAACAGCCACAACCGCGCTGCCCGCAGGCAGAATCTAATCGTAAGGCCGGCCTTTCTTATTTCGTGCCGGCCAAAAGCGCCAGCTCGCGCCATTTCCAGAAGCAGTCCACATTGCGAAAACCGGTTTGGTTCAGCCATCCCAACTGAGTCTCCACGGACACACATTGATTCGATGGATCTTCCTTCTCCAAAGGGGTGAGGATTGCTTCGTAAAACGCAGCATGCAATTCCCGTGTTGGTGAGGCCACGTGCTCCAAATTGCAGAAGACTCCCCCTGGTTCGAGTGCTTCATAACTCTCGCGGTATAGGCCCCGTTTCCTGGCATCCATCAGATGGTGAATGGCGAAACAGGAAACTATCGCATCGAAGCGTCCCAGGTCAGGCAGCGGCAGTTCCAGGTTATGCACAATGATTTGGATCTCCGGGTTGCCGGCAAATCGTTGCTTTGCCGCCTCGATCATCACCGGTGAAAAATCCAGCGCGACCCCAAGAATTTGCGGTCGCGCCAACTTGATTAATCCGAGCAAACGTCCGTCCCCGCAGCCGACATCCAGGATTCGCTTGGTCGTGGCTGGCAACAGCTCCAGCACAATTGCCTCACCCTCGGTCCGGTGCGGAATTCGATCCGCCTTGGCCAGATAAGCCCGCGCGTGCTCAGGCGTTAGATATTCATTGAAAGTGGTCATCGATCCTTTCGGCATCGGTGATCGTGACGCCACTCGCCCTGCCCCAACAGCCGATTTCAGGTTTGGTTGAAAAATTTCTCAAAGTTCTTCAGCACCTGGAGCGCTAGTTCTTCTTCGGGCAAATTGCGAAGCCGGGCGAGTTCCTGCACGACTCCGCGCACGTAGGCAGGCTCATTGCGCTTGCCGCGATAGGGGATGGGGGCGAGGTACGGGGAGTCCGTCTCCGTCAGCAGGTGGTCCAGTGGAATCAAAGGTGCAACTTCCCGCAGGTTCTCAGCCTTCTTGAATGTTAGGTTGCCCGCGAAGGAAATCATGAAGCCCCAATCCAAGAACGCGCGGGCGTCATCCTCGTTCCCGGTAAAACAGTGCAGAATTCCGCCCAATCCCGCAGCTTTCCAATGGGTATCGACAACCTCGCGCAGGTCCGTCCACGCGTCGCGGCAATGAATCATGATGGGGAGCATCAGCTCGCGGGCCAGTTCCATTTGCCGGATCAGAACTTGCCTCTGCACGTCGCGAGGTGAGTAGTCGTAATAGTAATCGAGGCCAATCTCGCCCACAGCAAGCACTTTGGGATGCCGTCCGAGCTGGAGGATCTTCTCTGCGAGCGAGTCCGTGAAGTGCTGTGCCTCGTGCGGGTGAACGCCCACGGAGGCGTAAATCCAATCGTAACTTTCGGCTATGGCGAGGGGCGAGTCGAGGCGATCGGGCCCCGTACCTCCGCCCGCAACCATAATGTAGCGAAGGCCGGCGGCGCGGGCCCGCTCAATCACCGCGGCGCGGTCGGCGTCGAAGTCGGTGTCATCCAGGTGGGCGTGGGAGTCGAGAAAAATTGTCCGTGGTCCGATGTCAGTTGTCAGTTGCACTTGTCTCGTCAGGTCGGGAGGCTCCCGGCATGCTTCCTATTGATTTGAGATAGGCGTTTAGTTTGGGCGCGAGTTCGTCAATGATGGGCCTTATTCATTCTATATCCTCTGTACTCAATAAACCCCCACGAAACGCCCGTCTTAGCCAGTGCTGAGTTTCATTCAGTGAGCCACGCGCCATTCTTACGAAGCGCCGGTTGTCCAGGAAGCTTCCTCGCCCCGAGCCTTCAACAATGTTGGCCCCAACGCTGTCCGCTGCACAGATCATCTGCCTTCTGACCGTTGTCTTGGGGAAGTGTTCCCAGCCCCCGACTACTGCTCAAACCTCATCCGCACGTTCCTCACCCAGTTTGTAAACCTGAAGATTCTCAAAGCTGGTCCTTGCTGCCATTTCAACTATCCCTCTTACTCGGTTGCAACGGACAACTGACAACGGACAACTGACCCATGCCTACCTTAGTTTTGTCCCATTCGGCACGTCTTCTCCGAAAGTTGCCAGCACGGGCCGGCCCTGCTCGCCCACGGAGGCGGCAACGATCATGCCGTTTGATTCCACGCCGCGCATTTTGCGAGGCAGGAGATTTGTAACCACCACCACTTTTCGGCCAATCAGATTTTCCGGCGCATAGAATTCCGCAATGCCGGCGCAAATCTGGCGTACTTCCGTGCCAATATCCACGGTCAGCTTCAACAGCTTCTTGGCGCCAGGAATGGCTTCCGCGGTTTTGATTTCACCCGCCCGCAGTTCCACCTTGGCGAAGTCTTCAATCGTGATCTTCGGCGTCTCCGCGACCGGGGCTGGGGTTTCGGGACTCGGGATTCGGGACTCGGGGCTCGGTGCAGTCGTCTCAGGTGTTGCAGTAGATGTCACTTCCGATGGTTTTACGTTTTCTGATTCCACGGTTTTTGATTTCTCCTTAGGTTTTTCGCCAACCCGGTTAGTTTCGGCGATGTTGGCTCGTAGGGGCGCTTCGCGAAGCGCCCCTACCGGCGGCTTATCTCGATTGCGGTCCGCCTCGGCGGTTTCGTCAAGCTTGGCCAGCGTGATCGCTGTGTCCAAGCGCGGGAATACACTGGCTGCTGGCCCCACTGCCGTGCCCGGAGCGAGCTGGCCCCAGTCAAGACGGTCGATTTGTTCCTGGCCCAGTTCCGAAGGCTGCCCCATCTGCGACCAGATTTGCGAGGTCGCGGTGGGCAGCACGGGATGAGCTAGCACCAGGATGACGCGCAATGCCTCACACGCGTCATATAGGACATCGGCCAGTTCCTGTCTCTGGTCTGGATTCTTCGCCATCGCCCATGGCTTATTTTGTACGAGGTACGCATCGACGTGGGCAATCAACCGCCAGATGGTCTGTAGCACTTCCGAGAACTTGAACTCGTTATAGTGCCCCGACTCCCCGGCGTCCTGATTTCCCACCGTGGCCCAAATATTGGGCCTTGCCATCCCTCGCAGGACATTGGCGGGACTATCGGCATGGCCCGGCGAGGGGGTTGGGATGCGCGAATCGAAGGACTGACGAATCATAGCAAGCACCCGGCTGGCGAGATTACCCAGCCCATTTGCCAGATCCGAATTGAACCGGTGAATCAGCCCCTCATAGGAGAAGCTGGTGTCCTGCCCGAACGGCGCCTCGCGCAGCAGGTAATAGCGCAACGCATCATTGCCGGGAGCCCCGAAAGAGTCGAGCGCATCAACGATGGGTTCCGGGTAAACGACGTTTCCCTTGGACTTCGACATCTTATCCTGCTCGTAATAGATCCAGCCGTGGGCGAAGATCGTCGAGGGCAGCATCTCCGGTTGGTCGGGATACGCGGCCATGATGAAGGCCGGCCAGTAGACGGCGTGGAAGCGCAGGATGTCCTTCCCGATCATGTGGACCAGTTCGGACTCACCTGGCCGGTTGCGCCAATACTTCTGGAATTCGGACCCGCCGTTTTCGCCCTGCGCGTAGCCAATCCCGGTCATGTAGCTGGTCAGCGCGTCGTACCAGACGTAAAAAACCTGGCTGGGATCATCCGGCCAGGGGATCCCCCACTTCAGGCGGCTGCGGCTGACGGAGATATCGCGCAATCCGCTTTTTACGAAGCTTTTGACTTCATTCATGCGGTAGTCGGGCTTTACGAAATCGGGATGGCGATCGTAGAGTTCGAGGAGGCGCTGCTCAAAAGCCGAAAGCTTGAAGAAATAGTTGTCCTCACTGATCAACTCCGCCGGGCGGCCGCAGATGTCGCAGTTCACCGGATCGGTGTTGTCGGAAACATAGCGCTCGTCAGATACACAATAGCGGCCTTCGTAGCGCTGCGAGTAAATATACCCATTCTCCCGGGCACGAATTAGCAGCCGCTGAACGGAGATTACATGGTCCGGGTGGTCGGTGTAGATGAAGCGCAGGGAATTCGGGTCGGAATCCGGATAGACCTTTACAGGGATACCCAGCTTCTCCCACAACGCAATAAACAGCTTACGCTTTTCGGCCACAAACTCGTGCGGCGACTTGCCCGCTGCCGCCGCGGCGCGCTCCAGTTTCTCCCCATGCTCGTCCGTTCCGGTAAGGAAGGCCACGTCGTACCCGCACATGCGCTTATAGCGCGCCACCACATCACACACAATCGTGGTGTACGCCGAACCCACGTGGGGCCGCGCGTTGGGGTAGTAGATGGGAGTCGTCAGGTAAAGGGTCTTCTTCATGCTAGTTGATTCCTTGTTGCCGCAGCGCCGCCAGCGATTGCCTTCCGAAAGAGTCTTCCCGCACTCGGGACTACAACAGATGAAAGAGAGACGAAATTCGATTCAAAAACGTGCGATTCGTGACAAAAGGGCCTGGAATTCATGCGTTTTCCCCATCAATTGTGCAAAAATGTCGGCAAATTGGTAGGAAACGTCGTTATTTTTGGTCGTCATTTCGTCGTTGTTTCTTGTGTTTTCATACACATTCCGGCTTCGGTCCTCAATTTTAACATCTCTTTTTTTTCCCCCTCTGGTCCGAGGAGGGTAAACCAGTCCCCTTGGCGCAGGTTGGGAGGTTCGAATGGAGGCCGAAAAGGACATTTTCACCTTCACGCGTAGCGAGGCTCGCGTCGTCTCCGCATTCGAGGCTTGTTGCGAATGCAGCCAAGGAGGCCGGGGCAATGCTCTCGCATCCAGGACGCGGCACGGAACCATTATAGATACAATGCTAGCCTTTGCCAAGAGAAATTGAGGCTACAAGCTAGTCCCAACGGGCGGCAGGGCCGGGGGGCGAGCAATCTGGCGCGATTTTCGCAGGTCCGGGCCTCAACTCCCCGCCGGTGCGCCGTCTGCGGGGGACGTCCCGACAGCTTTCTCGGGCGCCTTCTCCTCCGCGCCCGGAAACTTTTCACCCTGTTGAAAATAGGTTGCTTCGGCTGCCGCAATCACCTGCTTCAGGGGCACGGATTTTTCCGTGGCCAGACGCCGGCAATCGTCGAATTCCGGGGCCGCGTTCACCATCTTGCCTTCGCGCCGCGCCACCTTGACCCGCACGGCGCCGTAAGGTGTCTCCACCATCACTTGCTCCCGGTCCAGCACCTTTCGTCGCGCTTCGTAAATTCGCACTCCAATGGTGGTGGTCTGTTCAAAGAGCAATTGGGAAAGCGCATCGCTCTGCTCCGGCACGCAGAGGATGCTGATAGTCAGGCCGGGCCGATTTTTTTTCATCTGTGCCGGGCTGCAAGTTACATCAAGGGCCCCGGCTGCCAGGGCCTGTTCCATTACATAGCCAAAAAGCTGGGGATTCATGTCATCCACATTCGCTTCGATAACCGAGACGATCTCGTCGCCAGAAAGCCCTGGCTCGCCAACCACGATCTCCGTCCGCTCCCCCACGAAAAGGCGTGTGATGTTGGGGTGCCCGGGGAAATCCTTGGCTCCCGCGCCATAACCGATTTTCGCGACCTTCATGGCGGGAAGCGGACCGAATCCTGTCGCCAGGTTCGCCACGAGGGCGGCGCCGGTGGGAGTAACCAGTTCGCCTTCCACCCCGGTGGAATAAACCGGGATATCCTTCAGCAATTCCATGGTGGCCGGAGCGGGGACGGGCAGACTCCCGTGCGCGGCATTCACTCGACCGCTGCCGACATTCAGAGGAGAGCAGATAAGTTCAGAAATTTCCAGCAATTCCAGGCCAACACAGGCGCCCACGATATCGAGCACCGCGTCCACCGCGCCAACTTCATGGAAGTGAATTTTGTCGAGAGGAGCATTGTGAAGCTTTCCTTCCACCTCGGCGAGATGATTGAAAATCTTCAAGGCCCGGCTCGCGGCCTTTACAGGTAGCGACGCATTTTCAATCAACGCCTTGATATCCGAGAGATGGCGGTGGGGTTGTTCGCCAGGAACACGGATGTCCACGCGCGTTCCCACCAAACTGCCGCGCACGGCGCGTGTGCGTTTGAATTCATAGAAGCCCAATGACAACTTTTTCAGTTCGCCGAACAGCCGGTCGGCGGGGACTCCTGCGTCGATCAACGCGGCCAGAAACATATCGCCGCTGATGCCGGACGAGCAATCCAGATAAGCTTGCTTCATATTAACCTCGGTAGAATTTCGCCCGCCGGGCCTCGCAGAATCCATTGGGCAAGCTGATCGGCAGGAGTGGGGTCAGGATTTACAATGACGATCTGGGCGCCCGACTCGCGGGCCACCCGCACCAGTCCCGCCGCAGGGTAAACCACAGCGGATGTCCCTATGGCCACAAAAACATCCGCGCGCCCGGCTGCATCCACGGCGCGCATCCATGAGTCTTCCGGGAGCATCTCACCGAACCAGACAATGGCCGGGCGAAGCGTTCCTCCACAGCGGCAAAGTGGAGGCAAGTGTTCCATGGGTACTTGTTCGTTCCGGCCTTCCCGTCCACACGTCGTGCACCGCAGCCGCCAGATGTCGCCGTGTAGCTTCACCACATCCCGGCTGCCCGCCTTTTCGTGCAGGCCATCGATGTTCTGGGTTACCAGGGTGAACCGGCCTGGGTTTTTCTGTTGCAGTTCCGCCAAGGCGAGGTGCCCGGGGTTCGGTTGAGCCGCGTGGATCAACCCGCGCAGCCAGTCGTACCATTCCCAAACCAGGCGCGGATCGCTTTCAAACGCCTCGGCAGTGGCCAGACTTTCCGGAGAATAATTCCTCCACAGCCCATCGCCCCCGCGAAAGGTGGGAACATGGCTCTCCGCCGAAATTCCCGCTCCCGTGAAAGCGACAATCCTTCCGGCGCGCAGGATCTGCCGCACCCCTTCAATCAGCCTTTCCACTCCTCACCACAATTCTCGACAGATATTTTGCCGAAGATTGGATACTATGCTGTACGGCGAAAGGTTGTCAATGCGCCGAGGCGGAGGGTTGTAGTGTGATTCGGAATGGATATCCTATAGAAGTGCAGTTCATGCCCGCGACGGAGTAAGCTCTGCTTATTCCTGAAAAAGAGGTTCACACGCAGGGCGCAGAAATTGGCTCAAAGAGAGCACGGAGGAAACCAGGTGGAAAATCTAAATCGTCGTCGTTTTCTGCAAGTTACCGCAGCCGCCGGTGCGGCAGGTTTGTTGTCAAGCATCCCGGCAGCGCCTACCTCGCCCCCCGGCAAGCCCTTTCGGCTGGGAATTATCATCGGTGCGGGGAAGGATCCGGAAGCAGCTATGAAGCGGGTTCACGATTTTGGTGTTCCGACTTGCCAGGCCAGCACGGATGACTTTTCTGATCGTGTCTATAGCGCCCTCAAGGCAGCCACGGAAAAATATGGCATTGAGGTGACGGCCATCAACACTTCGGGTGGACAACCCAATGAATATACTTTTTACCAGGGGCCACTCACCATCGGTGTGGTTCCGCCCAAGTACCGCCAGCAGCGGATCGATAACTACAAACGCGCCTCCGATTTCGCCAGACGGCTGGGCGTACCGGCCATCCACTCGCATTTTGGATTCATTCCTGAGAACCCAAACGACGCCGAATACCAGGGAACCGTGGCAGCGCTCCGCGACGTGGCCACGCACATCAAGGGCAATGGCCAGATCGTACTGATGGAGACAGGGCAGGAAACGCCCATCACCATGCTGCGCGCCATCACCGATGCCGGGGTTGATAATCTCTTTGTGAATCTGGATTGTGCCAACCTGATTCTTTACGGCAAAGGAAACCCGTTGGACGCGCTGGATGTGGTTGGCCACTTGGTGCGGGGCACACATGCCAAGGACGGACTCTTTCCCACCAATCCGAGGGAGCTGGGCGAAGAGGTTCCTATCGGAAAGGGCAAGGCGAATTTTCCCCGATTGATTCCCCGCCTTAAGGAATTGGGCTACGCGGGGCCGCTCACGATCGAACGGGAAATTTCCGGCCCGCGGCAGCTTGAAGACATAAAAATGGAGAAAGCATACCTGGAAAGTCTGGTGGCCAAACTGACGTAATCGATGATGATTTTGCCGATTCTTCAGATGGGGGTTTACGAAAAGGGGTTGAGTGATGTAATTTTGTAAGGATAGACTTCACAAGGTTTTCTAGTGGCCTGCAAGACTCTATGCCCCAGAAGGCTGCGAAGTAATTGCCCGATTGTGTCGGATAGCCGGGCCGGTAGCTCAATGGTAGAGCACTGCCCTTTTAAGGCAGGGGTTCTGGGTTCGAATCCCAGCCGGCTCACCACCCTTTTTCATCCCACAGTTGTCATTGCCAGCACTGAGTGCTGCTCTCAACAGCCCGTTCGCTTTATTAAGATCTTTTTTCCGCCGTATGTTTGCCAAAGGAAGCATTTCCCATGCCTGAATGGATTTATGCGTCTGCCACTGCCATAGCGGCAGCGATTCGAGAAAAGCAAGTTCCCTCTTTCGAGTTGGTGAGTGCCTGCCTTGCAAGAATTGGAGTGGTGAATTCCCGCCTGAACGCTGTAGTGCAGCTCTGCTCCGAGCAAGCTTTAAGGGATGCCCGCAATGCTGACGAGGCGCTGGCGCGAGGAACCCCGAAGGGCCCGCTGCATGGTGTGCCCTTCACGCTAAAGGACGCCATCGAGTCCCAAGGCGTGATCTGCACGGGTGGAACCGAAGGCCGCGCCCACTACGTTCCCCCGGAAGACGCCGTGGTGGTGAAGCGCTTGCGAGGGGCCGGCGCCATCCTGCTGGGAAAAACCAATTGCCCGGAACTTGGATGGGCGTGGGAGGCTGACAACCTGATTTACGGGAAGACGAATAACCCGTATGACCTGAATTTGTCCCCGGGCGGAAGCAGTGGCGGTGAGTCGGCCATCATCGCGGCGGGGGGATCGCCGTTCGGGCTGGGGAGTGATGCCGGTGGCAGCGTTCGCTTCCCCGCCCACTGCACTGGGATCGCCAGCATCAAGCCCACCTCGGGGCGAGTTCCGCGCACGGGGCACTTTCCCGGCCCGGGTGGATTGCTCGACTCGCTCTGGCAGATCGGGCCTCTGGCGCGAAATGTGGAAGATCTGGCCCTGGTGCTTCCCATCATCTCGGGCGTTGATATGCAGGACGCCGCCATCGTACCCATGCCGCTTGGCAATCCTCGCTCCGTTGATTTGTGTCGATTGCGCATAGCCTTTCATGCCGACAACGGTATTGTTACGCCCTCGTCTGAAATTGCAGCGGCGGTGAAGAAGGCCGCTGCGGTTCTGTCCCAGGCTGGAGCTTCCGTGGAGGAGGCGCGTCCACCAGGGATTGAGCAGACGTATGAAATCTATCTTGGCCTTTTCACTGCCGATGGTGGCGCGGGTATCGAATCCTTGCTGAAAGAAGTGGGCACAACTCGTGTTCACCCTCTCATGCAGCGAGTGCTGGATTTACAACATCAAGGTGTTAAGACCGTGGCAGAACTGGGCGAACTCGTCGGCCGTTGGGACGCCTTCCGCCGCGAAATGCTCTTTTTCATTTCGAACTACGATGTTTTGCTCTGCCCGGTCTGTTCCTTTGCAGGAATGGAGCACGGGTCAACGTACGACCGGCTTTCCAGTTTTAGCTACACCATGACTTCCAACCTGACGGGTTGGCCGGCCGCAGTGGTTCGTGGTGGGACAACAGAGAGCGGTTTGCCGATTGGTGTTCAGATTGTGGCGCGACCTTGGCGCGAGGATGTGGCGCTGGCAGTTGCGCAGGCGTTGCAGGATGCGCAGGGCGGCTGGCAGCGGCCTACTCTGTGATCTGGACCTCTTGTTAGCGCCAGAAAAAAGTAGCGCGGCCCTATATAACAGGTCCGTGCCACGATTTCTCCAACCTCTCGCCTTTTGCGTTCCTAAGCTTCCCGTGCCGTGTCGTTCGACTCGTCCCACACCATCTTCTTCCCGGAACGAAACGACAGGTTGATCATGTGTCCGGCCGCGGCAGCGTGATGGCCGACGACGGCGTTTTCACTGCATTCCTTGCGTGAGCGGACGCAATCGAGGAATTCCAATAGGTGCAGCACCACGGAATCCGTCCCCTGATCTTTATAGGTTACGGTGCCGTCCTCGATGATGGGTGGGTTGGCCTCCACGCGATGGTCGCCCATGTTCATGTACACTTCCTGAAGGTCCCTTGGCCAGGAATCAATGGAATAGGCGTATCCCTCCTTGGGGTTCTCCGCCGCGACAATGAAACTGGTTCCCATCAGTGAGAGGGACCCTTTGGTTCCCAGGAACACCATTCCTTGCTCCGGCGTGCTGGCATTATTCAGTGTCGAGCCCATATTGACGTTAAAGCCTTCGGGGTAAACAAAGAGGGCATCGAGCGTGTCGGGTACTTCGCGGCCATCCTTCCGGACCAGAATTCCACCTGCCGCCGTGACACTGGTCGGAACTTTGGCGTCGAGGATGAAGTGGATGGACGTAATCAGGTGGACAAACAAGTCCGTGGAAATCCCGCCGGAATAATCCCAATACTTGCGATAGCGGAAGACGCGCTCCGGGTCATAGTCGCACTTCGGCGCATTGCCCAGCCACTCCTTCCAATTGAAGTTCACGCCCTCTTTCAGGTCGGGGGGAATGGGATAATTCCATGCGCCGGTGGAGCTGTTGCGATTGTACGAAGCGATCACCTTGGTGACTTTGCCCAGTTGTCCGGAAGCGATGACTTCCCGAGCCTTCTTTTGCAGGAAGGATGAGCGTCCCTGGCTACCTGCTTGCAGCACGCGGTTGTAGCGCCGCACGGCTTCGATCATTTTAGGGCCGTCTTCCACCCGATGCGTCATGGGCTTTTCGATGTACACGTCCTTGCCCGCGGCCAGCGCATCCAAAACCATGGGCAGATGCTGATGATCGGGCGGCGCGAGAATAACCGCGTCGAGATCCTTGCGATCAAGCAGGGCCTTGTAGTTGGCAAAATTGGTTTCAATCTTGCCGTCGGTCCGCTCCTTGGCGCGCGTCAGATGCCCCTGGTAACAATCGCTGACGGCCACCAGGTTGGCCTGGCCTGTCTTCTTGACAGCTTCCATCAGAATGTTGCCGCGAATGCCAAAGCCAATGAAGGCCACGTTCACCCGGTCATTAGGGCCGGCCGGCGGGGGCAGGGGAGAGGCTTCCAGGGGAATCCAATTTCCGTTTACCAGCATGCCCAGGCCCGCGGCTCCCACGGTGCTCCGGCGCATAAATTCACGTCGAGAAAATAATGACATTGGTTCAATCCTCCATGCAGATATGAAAAGGCAGGCGTTCTAACGTGCTCGGTCAACCTGGCGAGGTCGGGTCAACCCATTACTCATACTCTCCCAGTGCTTGCAGGTCAACTGGAATCTTGGGGTATCAGCGCTTCGGAGCATGCTGACCTGAATTGGATTTTGCCCTGGGAGTCGCGCCGGGTCTGTTATTCTCTAAGACGTTTATTTCAGCGAGGTGATGAATCCATGGCGAATGGTAAGAAATCCGACGTGCAGATGCCCCAGGTTGCGTACAAGAATCTCCACTTTCTGGAGAGCGCCGACGCGCGGGCGCTCCGAATTCTTTCCGAGTACCTTGATCCGCTGGCACACTTGCGCAAGGCTGGGGTGCAGCACACTGTTGTTTTTTTCGGTTCTGCGCGCGTTTCCTCCCGCGAGGTCGCGGTCCAGAAGCTGCGTGAAGTGGAGCTTCGGATCAAGCAGGGCCCGGGCGCCGGGTTGCAAGCTGAGCTAAAGCGCGCCCGCATGGGAGTTCACATGTCGCGCTATTACGAGGAGGCGCGGGAATTGTCCCGCCTGATTACGGAATGGGCGATGACGGTGAACCACAGCCCGCGATTTCTCATGGTCTGTTCAGGGGGCGGGCCTGGGATCATGGAAGCTGCCAATCGCGGCGCCAGCGAAGCAGGTGGGAAATCCATTGGCCTTAATATCAAGTTGCCAATGGAGCAGCAACCCAATCCCTATATCACACCTGAACTCAGCATGTTGTTTCGCTACTTCTTCATGCGCAAGCTTTGGTTCGCTCAGCCTGCCCAGGCGCTGATCGTCTTTCCCGGCGGTTTTGGCACCATGGATGAAATGTTTGAGTTCCTCACGCTGATCCAGACCCACAAAATGGGCCACCGGGTGAACATCTTCCTCTATGGCTCGAAGTTTTGGAAGCGCGTTCTCAACTTCGGCTGGCTGCTGGAGTCGGGAACCATCAGCAGCGAAGATCTGAAATTGATCCGCTTTGTCGATTCTCCCCAGCAAGCTTTTGGAATTTTGAAAGATGAACTTGGGGAGCGCTTCGGCCTGCGGCCCGTCCTCAAGCATCCGTTCATTTAGTTCCGGGGCGTTATAATTCAAACTTGGCGGAGCGTGGTGGCCTGGTCCCGTCATTCTTCCAAGGAGGTCGTTATGCAATTCCTCAAAGAAAGCATGCTCGAACTCATCATCCAAACTTCTACAAATCTGCCGCCGGATGTGCGCAAAGCCATGGCTTGGGCGCTTCGCACGGAGAGTCCCCAGGCGCAGGCGGGGCAAGCGCTGGCCATCATTGGACAGAACATTGATATGGCCCATCAGGGCGAAGGCGCGATTTGCCAGGACACTGGCATGCTGACTTTTGAGATCAAGACTCCTGTGGGTGTGAACCAGATTGCCATTCGCAAGCAGACGCTGGAAGCGGTTGCCGAGGCCACCAAGCGCGGCAAGCTGCGGCCCAATTCCGTGGATCCAATTACCGGTAAGAACAGCGGCGATAATTTGGGGCCTGGAACCCCCATTTTCCACTTTGAGCAATGGGAAAAACCTGAAGTGGAAGTGCGCCTGATCCTCAAGGGCGGCGGTTGTGAAAACAAGAACATTCAATACTCATTGCCCTGCCAGCTTGAGCATCTGGGCCGCGCCGACCGCGATTTGGAAGGCGTCAGGAAGTGCCTGCTGCACGCGGTCTGGCAGGCGCAGGGACAAGGTTGCGCGCCCGGCGCCATTGGCGTCTGCATCGGCAGCGATCGCGCCGGTGGTTATCATCTTGCCAAACAACAACTGTTCAGGACATTGGACGATACGAACCCTGATGCAGTCCTGGCGGAGCTGGAAGAACAGATTATGGAGCAAGCCAACAAGCTGGGGGTTGGCGCCATGGGCTTTGGCGGGGCGAATTCTCTGATCGGTTGCAAGATCACGGCCGCCAATCGGCTTCCCGCCAGCTTTTTCGTGACCGTGGCCTATGACTGTTGGGCGTTCCGCCGTCTGGGAATTCTGCTTGATGCAGAATCGGGCGCGATCACCCTGTGGCTCTATCGTGACCCTGAACGCCCCGTGGAAAAATTAATTTCTGCCGGCACGGGCTTCCAATTGACGGGCCGCGAAATCCGCCTTGAACCACCGTTGAGCGAAGAGCAAGTCCGTGCCCTGAAAGTGGGCGATGTGGTGCTGATCAATGGCCCCATGGTGACAGGCCGCGACGCTGCGCATCACTACCTTCTCCACCACGATACGCCCTACGACATGCATGGCGCGATTCTCTATCATTGTGGTCCGGTGATGCTGAAGGAGAACAACCAGTGGCAGGTCAAGGCTGCCGGCCCCACAACGAGTATTCGCGAGGAACCCTACGAGGCCGACATCATTCGCCGCTTCGGTTTGCGCGCGGTGATGGGCAAAGGTGGAATGGGCCCAAAAACGGGCGCGGCGCTGAAGGAATACGGGGCCGTGTATCTTCACGCCATCGGAGGGGCGGCACAGTTTTACGCGCGCTGCCTGCCCAAGGTCCATGGCGTCCACCTGTTGGAGGAACTTGGCGTTCCTGAAGCCATGTGGGTGTTCGAAGCCCGCAATTTCCCCGCCATTGTGACCATGGACTCCCACGGCAATTCGCTGCACGCGGAAGTGTCCGCCGCCACTGGCGCGGAATTGGAAAAAGTGGTAAAGCGGTAGTGCAGTGTCCAGTAATTGGCTGGACAATGTAGTGCCGCCCTTTACGGCGGCACATGCCGGGCTAAAGCCCGGCGCTACGCCGCAAACCGTGTCCATTTATTTCGTGAATACTACACTAGCTATTTGGCCGGATCAGGCGAGCTGGGGACCTTTGCCGCAAGGACGGGGTGGGGGGAGTTCGCTTTCACCGGTGCGAGCTTGGCTTGAAAAGCTGAGTTGATATCGATGGGAATGGATTGAACGTCGATGAGGTGCTGATCTCGCACCGTCGCTTTCAGCATCAAGCCGCGGTGCGTATTGGGCCCTTCCTGGTCAAAAATAAAATTCCCCAGGCTATAAGCGATCCAACGATCGTGATATTTTTCGACGGGCTGAACCACGTGGGGATGGCTGCCCACAATCATGTCCGCGCCCGCATCGATCATCTGATGGGCCAGGTCCACCTGTTCGCGCGTTGGCTGCAAAGCGTACTCCACCCCCCAATGCGGGCACACAAGCACGATGTCTGCCAGAGGCCGGGCAAAGCGGATGTCCGTAAGAGCCTGCGTCGGATCCAGCCACGCCACACCGGGGCGGTCCACACCTGCCGCAGCTTCCTTGGGGTCAATGTTCACATAGGCGAGAAAGGCGATGCGCAGGCTGCCCACTTTTACCAGCAGCGGATAGTGCGCCGCCAAAATGTTTTGGCCCGCACCTACGGGTTGAATGCCTGCCGCGCGCAATCGATCCAGGCTGTCCATCAGAGCTTCCGGGCCCCAATCGTAGGTGTGATTATTCGCCTGAGACGCGACGTTGAAACCCGCCGCCTTTAGCCCGTCGATAACTCTGGGATCAGCGCGAAAAGAATACAGGTGGTGCAGATTGCGCCCGCGGTCTGACACTGGGCACTCCAGGTTGCAGTAACGCAAATCGGCGTCGTGCAGCGTATCTGAAATCAAGCGGAAGGGAAGCGACCAATCCTTCCTCGCCTCCATAAACGATCCCACCGTACGCGAAAGCATAATATCGCCGGTGAAGAGCAGCGTGTACTGGCGTTTTTCCGGGACGCCGGGGGCGACTGCGTTTTGGGTGGAGGAGCCCGGTGGGGGCGAACTCTGCGGATGCGTGAGCGGACTCAATCCACAAAAACTCGCCACCGCCACCGCAGCCAGAAAGCCCCAACGCACCAGATGTTTCTTTATCCTCATCCGCAGGCTCGAATTCCATTTTCATCTTAATTGTACATGACGGTTCGTTGTGTGTGGGGTCTTCCAATGTGCCGGAGGCACTTTGGACTGCGGCCGCGAAGCTGCCGCTTTCCGCCTTGGGTTTACACGGGCCATGCGCAAGGGGCAAAACAGGAAAAGCGGTAGCTGCTGCTACCACAGTCCAAAGCGCTTCGCGCATCTTCATCGTTAGGTGCTGGCGCGTCCCGGGGCGGCCGGGCCGACGCTACTTCAGGTTTTCGGGAATCAGGAATTCCACCAGCACGAGGTCATGCCATTCCCCACCCAGCTTGCCGTGCTTTTCATGCACACCCACTTCTTTCCAGCCAGTCAGTTGGCAAAGCTTGCGGGCGCCCTCGTTCACTTCCATGATGCGGCCAATGATTTTGTAGAAGCCCTTATCGCGCGCGGCGTTTTGCATCGCCTTCATCAATTCCTGCGCCACACCGTGGCCACGCAGGCTGCGCTCAATGTAGATGGAAAGTTCCGCGATCCCGTCGTAGCAATGGCGCGGGCTGTACGGGTTCAGCGCCGACCATCCCATCAGCGTGTGCTTGACCTCCGCCACCAGCACGGGGAATTTGTCGGGCCGCGCCGCGAGCCACAAGTAACGCTCTTCCGGCGTTACGAAGGCATTTTCGAAAGTCGCCGCACGGTCTTGTACGCCCTGATTGTAGATCCGGGCAATTTCTTTGGCATCATCAATGCGCGCGGGACGAATCTTTAGAGGACCACTCCAGTCCGTCATGGAACCCCACCTTGAATGAGAATCAATCGCGGATGGCGATTCTAACCCGGCACCGCAGAGAGCGCAATTATCGGGAGAAAAACGCGTCGGAGGAAGAACCAGGGCCGGAGGGGTACGGGGCGGATGTCGCCGCGCTCGGGCGGTGGATGAGGCGGTGGTAGTGAAGTGAGGGCCGCCTTGGGGCACATTCGCAGGGGTTGCGCAACCCCCTAAGGTTTCGGTGGTTCTGGGACTGGATCGGCTTCATTCGCAGGCGTCGAATCCGCCACCGCCTCTGAAGCCGGTTCCTTCGCGGGCATGAATTCCCCTACCCCACGCTGTAAGCGGCGCGGACAGACTTCCCATTCCCCCTCGTTACATTGCGGTTTGCGGCAGTCGAACTCACATAGGGCATCATCCTCAGGAACCTCGTCGACAAACTGCCGCCGGAGCCAATCCCAGATGTGCCGAGGAAGGTTCATGGAGCCACCGCGATTGCCTTGGGCTTTATCCGCACTTCCAGAAACCTTTCCTGCTCAACCCTGCGAAGCCTTGACCTGATGAGTAAAACCAACGCCCGATGAACTTGCCCCCAGGGCCAGGACCTCTCGAAAGGTGAGTACGGGCCAGAGGCGCGCTCTCTTGCCCCGCGCGCGGTGCCTGCCATGGAGATGGATTTTATTGTGGCCCATCTGTAGAGAAATCCCCCCGAGTTGTGGTCCCTAGCGAAACTCCAGTGAGGAGTCAGGCATCCTCACCGCTACCGCCATTGCCCATGATAGCCCTCCTTAGAACATACCGGCATGACCGCCGAATGTCAAATTGACCACATCGGGCTACTGGTGTCATTTGGGATGGGGCCCCCTTTCGAAACAACAACTGCAGCGCGAACCTGTTTTGTAGGTCCGCGCCTCTTAATTTCAAAGCCTCGCTTAACTGTCGATTGGCAAGCGGCCGCCTTCCATTCCAGCCCGCACTGCCCTCCCGGCCGGTGCTTGGGTCTAGGCGCGGATGGCGGTCATGCGTTTGAGGGTGGGAAGGGCTTGGATGATTTTTCCTGCTTGTTGCTGGGCGATGCGCAGATCGTAGANNCCTCCGCCACCAGCACGGGGAATTTATCCGGCCGCGCCGCCAGCCACAGATAGCGCTCTTCCGGCGTTACGAAGGAATTTTCAAATGTCGCCGCGCGGTCCTGCACGCCTTGGTTGTAGATGCGGGCGATTTCCTTGGCATCATCGGTGCGCGCCGCGCGAATCTTCAGGGGACCACTCCACTCTGTCATGAAACCCCACCTTGAATGAGAATCGAAACCTGACCGCGATTCTAACCTGCTACCCGAGAGAGCGCAATTACCGGGTGATTAACTGTGATAAACGCAGGCGAGGATGAGGGGATGGCGAGGGGAAAGGTGGCGCAGCCTAATTCGGCTCCGAGCCGGATTACTCCGCGGTACTTTCCCCGTTCTTGGAAATGGACCAGGGCTACGTTTCCGTTCGAAGGCGTACCGCTGAGTAATTTTTCTCGGAGAAAAATAACTCATCGCTACGCCGCTGCGACTCTACCAGCATTACCCGCTTCGCGGGCGCACCAAGTATAACAGCACCAGCGGACCCATTCCCCATAGGACAATGAAACCAGCACTGAATTCGGGGCGGTGGAGGGCGAATCGCAAATACAAACACTCGAGTATGCCGATCCAGACCCAAATCAAAACGGCAACCCACCAGCCCAGCCACGTTGGGCGTATAAATTGAACCAGAAAAACAATAGAAAGGATCACGTATGGCCACGTGTCCGCCCAGCCGGAGTCCGCTATTCCCCAAATGCTTAATGTGCCTGACGCTATTAGAAACCGAAGATACCACCAGCGTTCTGGGGAGAGGCGGTGTTGTACGCCAGCCTGAATCAAGCCCGTGTAATGCTGAGACTTCATCTCCCCCTCTAGTGCTCGCGAATTCTCACTTAATGGCGGCTGGCACAGGGTGAAACCCTGCGACGTTCGCATCGACGCGTGCCGATCACCCGAGTCGCAAAAAGTTTCTCTGCTGCGTCATCCCCCCTGATGTCATTATTACGTTCCCCACCTGCCTCGATCATTCTACCAAATGCAGGGCTGTGCTCGCCCTGATGCACCAGCCGGCCGTATGGTATATTGAGTCGCAGCCGAGAGGCAAAATGGAAATGCCGGTGGAGTTTTGTTCCCCGCAGAAGGACCCTCCATGATTCTGTTGAAGACGACGCCCTCGCGTAAGCCCTCACCGGCTTTGTGCGTTCTTGTGATGCTGGTTTTTCTGGGACGCTCCGGGGCCACCGCACAATCAGACTCAAATTCAGTCGCCCTGCTCCAGGCGGCTAGCACAATCAACTTTGCCGCGCACCGCATCAAGGCGCTGTTGGCCGCAGGCGCAGATGTCAATGCCAGGAATGGAATCGGTGAAACGGCGCTGATTTTGGTGTCGCGGAATGGTGATGCCGCTTCGGTGGCCGCGTTGCTCGCCGCAGGGGCAGATGTAAACGCCAAAAGCCATCTGGGCGAAACGGCGCTGATAGAGGCATCCCGGGGAGGCCATTTGAATGTGGTCAGCAAACTGCTAACCGCCGGGGCCGATGTAAATGCAACATCGATCGATGGCAAGGGCGCGCTGGATACGGCAACCGACGGCAAACACGGTGGTGTCGCAAGGTTACTGAAGAAGGCAGGTGCCGTGTCGCATCAAGAAAACGGCCTTGGGCATGACGACCGCGTGAGGCTTAGGCAATTGATAATCGATTTGAGTGATAGTGTTCCGGAAACCCGTGGCACAGCGGCTTACCAACTCGGAGAGAGACGAGATCCGCGCGCAGTCGAAGCCTTGATAGCGGCCTTGAACGACCCATACATGAAGGATTCCGAATATGGCCCAGCGGCGGTCGCGGCCGCGGCGTTGGGCAAAATCGGCGACCGACGTGCTGTCGGACCACTGATCGCTGCGCTGCAGGGAACTGCGGGGGGCCTGCGCAAATCAGCGAGCCGGGCATTGGCGGGGCTGAAAGACCCGCGCGCGGTCGATCCGCTCATTGCAGCCCTGCGGGATTCATCTGTGGATGTTCGGGCATCCGCCGCGGCGGCACTGGGGGAACTCCAAGATTTACGTGCTGTTGAACCACTTATCGCAGCCCTGAAGGATTCATCTGCCAATGTCGTGGAATTTGCGGCGGGAGCACTCGGCAAGCTCCACGATACACGCGCTGTTGAACCCCTGATCGAATCCCTGAAAAACCCCAGCTCGCGCTATTACGCGATCTCGGCCTTGGGCGAAATTCCGGATCCTCGCAGCATACTCCCACTCTTCGTAATGTTGAATGACAACGAACCGGGAGCACACAAAGCACTGGAAAACATTAACGATCCACGCGCGGTTGAGCCTCTGATCGTCGCCTTGGAGGACAAGTCCTCGCACAATCGGGACTTTGCAGCTGAATTGTTGGGCAAATTTCGGGATCCTCGCGTCGTAAACCCGCTGATCGCTGCCCTGGGGGATTTGTCGGACGGGCCCTTCCGCGATGATTCCCCCTCCGCGCGAGCTGTCGTTGCCTTGGAACAAATTGGTCCCATCGCAGTTGAGCCGCTCATTGCGGCTATGGCAGATCCTGATCCGGCTGTGCGTATGAATTCCCTCGAAGCGCTAAAACAAATAGATGATCCGCGCGCACACGCTGCCGCCCAAAAGGCAAAGGAAAAACTGTCGCAGGTCGCGGCGAGTTATGCTCCTCTTATTGAAAAGGGCGTGCCAGGTTCAGAAGATCTGCTGATCGATGCCCTAAATCAGTTCGGCGACAAGGGCATGGCGGAGAGCTATTTGAATTGCGGGAACCCGAAGCTGGAGAAGGCCGGGAGCGCTTGGGCGGACCGGAGTGGCTTCCAAGTCCGTGAGCAGTATGGTGGCAATACCGTCCGATGGGGCGACGCGCGGTAGGCTGGCTGGCGTCGGGTGAAACCCTGAAAAACCTGAAAACCGGAAAGACCGGGGCCGTTCACGTCATTTCCTGATTCTCTGGATGGTGCGTACAGATGTTTCTCATGTTTGGAGTGAGAGTGTGTACTTGTAATCTTGCGCCAGCAGTCTTCCGCGACCTTTTGTCAGTGACGAAGGCGCTCCCCCATAAGCGCTAACCTATCGACAGCAAGCGCTGGAAAGCCCGCGCAGCGGGCGCTGTCCTTTAGCCCACGGCGAGCCAGCCGTGGGGAATAGCCGGACGACCCAGGGTTTTGAGCCCCGGTATGGGCGACGTCCGATGGGCTTTCTGACGTCTGCTACCCCATTCGGATACGAATAACCTGACGTCGCCCCTGACGGGGTTAACAAGGCTCCAATACGGTCGCTTTTCCCACGGCTGGCTCGCCGTGGGCTAAATGACCACGCCGCTGCCGCGGCTTTGAATAAAGCCGTGATCCTCAAATTAGGGGATTGACTTACTTGACTCACCCGTGGCCCCCGGTAGTGTAGCGCCGACCTTGAGGTCGGCATGAGCTCCGGCGTGCCGGGCCAGGTCGATAGTAGGGCCGAACAGCGTTCGGCCTGGCCCAGCGCTGCTGGGCNNAGCGCTACCTTACCTGATGACACGGGTGAGCCAAGTAATTTGTTGCCCAAATTAGCGCTTATGCTCCCCGGGTTTCCGCTAGGGCGAGGGGACGGGCAAAGCTTTACTTGACAATAACTAGCCTCTTGTGTAGGCTTTAAAGCCAGTAGCCAGTAGCCAGTAGCCAGTAGCCAGTAGCCAGTAGCCAGGTGCGGTGCGGAGCGGGGCGGCCCAGAGCGCCTCCAAAAGGGTAGGACGCATGCCTGGACCGGCGCGAAAAACGCACGACAAATTATCAATCGCACGAACGCAAATTGCCAAATTTGCAGACAAGAAGTCGTGTTGGGATGTCGGCGCGCATTCAGAAACGT
>PLSX01000052.1 GCA_003165315.1 Acidobacteriota bacterium | reverse complement strand
CGGGCCATCGGTTCATCGGATCATCTGGCCATCGGGCCATTGGGTCATTGATTCATTGAACTGCCGTCTTACTGGCCTGGTAGTTCCTCCCAGCAAAAGAACATCAGAAGTGAGGAGCATTGCGAGAATGGAAACGCAATCTCCCGTCGTGACTCATTTTGAAAAGTCAGGTACGTTACTGCTTACAGGCGCACGCCAAAGGACCTTTCCATCTGGCATTGTCATCACAATCGAATCGGCTGAGGTCTTCGAGATTTCACCGGATTCAACAGAAGACAGCATAAGCTGTCCAGTATTTCCCTTGTCGTATGCGTACAACGCCACTACCGAGACACCATGTTGATTGAAAAGTTCCAACTGAGGGTCGTTCGAATCGACATACATTCTTCCCATCAACTTACCGCTGGAAGCTACAAGTTGAAATTCCTCTGCCCGAATCACACGCCTTTTGTATGTCGTTTGGCTGATTATCACCAATGCGCCGAAGGCTATAATGGTCACTACTCCAGCGTAGTTTAATCTGCGGTTCTGCCTTTCCAGTTTACCTAACCGTTCGATGATGGTCTGCATGTCCGGTTCATTTAAGGATTCATTGGGAATAGTGTTCATTTTTCACCTCTCCACAGCGTAAATTATATAACTCGATTTGAAGCTCTGGAATTCAAAATGAGTCATTACCCCTGTGTCGGGTAGCACTGTGTGTGGCTCACTAACAGCCCACCCCGTCCCCTCATCCTCTCGCTTTCGTCTGGATGAGTAAAGTAATTTAGTGCCCAAATTAGGGGATTGACTTACTTGACTCACCCGTGGCCTCCGGGAGTGTAGCGCCGACCTTGAGGTCGGCATGAGCTCCGGCGTGCCGGGCCAGGTCGGTAGTGTGGGGCCGAACAGCGTTCGGCCTGGCCCAGCGCTGCTGGGCCCTACAGATGCTGACCTCAAGGTCAGCACTACCATACCTACACGGGTGAGCCAAGTAATTTGTTGCCCAAATTAGGAACTATCGTGCCCGCATTTCTGCAGCTCATGTTGCCAACGGCCGCGCTTGCCGGCTCGGTTTGGCCGAGATACCCGGAAACGAGGTGACTATCCCCATCCCCTTCGGAAACCTGCAAAAGGGTCTTTAACAATCTCCGAAACCATTGTAATCTAGAGCATAACCACGGTTTGGTACGTTGCAGTAAGTTACCGCACTTGTGGCAAATCCAATTCAATTTAGAGAGTCCAAAATGCCGTTCAAGCGACTAGCTTGCGCTTTGCTGCTGGGTTGTATCCTTATGGCCGGTCCCGCCATGCTGTCGGCCTCGCCCCAGGCGTCGCAAGCACCCCTGAGCAAGGAGCAAGTGCTGGGTTTGGTGCGGAACCAACTGGGAGATGAAACCGGCGCACGCGCCATCCGCGAGCGTGGCATCGATTTCGAACCCACCGAGGACTTCCTGGGGGCGCTCAAGAGTGTCGGCGCGAGTGACGCCTTCATTGCGGCTATAGAGGCCGCCTTTGAGGCTTGGAAGACCACCAGGCATCCGGCAGCAGAGCAACCCGGCACTCACCCGCAAGCACCCGCCACTCACCCGCAAGCACCCGCCACTCCTCCCATCGCTCCCACACCCGGCGCACCGCCTGCCGCGCAGACGCCCTTGGATTTCGAGCAGATCCTAGATTTGATGATCAATAAGATACCCAGCCCCCGCATGGCCGCACTGGTGAAGGAGCGGGGGATCGACTTCCATGCGGACGAAGGGACACTGAGTTTATTTGAGAGTTTGGGAGCCAAGGACGACCTCTTGAAAGCCCTGCGAAGTGCAAAGATGTTATCGCAGGGCTGGCAAGTGGACCGTGCAACAGAGAAAATCCATGCGCAATTAGCGGAGGCCGACTACACAGAGAAATTGCAGCGCGACCCCAAGAACCACATTGTACGTACGGCCCTATTTTTTGCCAGGTCAACGCAGGGAAAAAAGGACGGCGGGGTCGAGCTATTCCGCGAGGGAGTGCGTCTGGAGCCGAACGATGCGTGGTCCCACACCATGCTCGCCATGGCACTTGGTGTGGACAATCGCGAGGAGGCAGGTCAGGAATTGCGCAAGGCGATTCGGCTGCAGCCCAATTTCTACCTGGCCCATGAATTCCTGGCTGGTCTTCTTGAAACTGAGAAAGATTGGAAGCCAGCAATTGTCGAGTTCCGCGAGGTGGCAAGACTTAAGCCGGATTGGGCGGATCCGCACGTACATATTGGCAAGATTTTGTCTGAAAACTTGGAAGATCACGATGGCGCGATCCATGAGTATCAACAAGCAACACGGCTGGATTCCAACAATGACGACGTTTTCTGGAATTTAGGGGAGCAGCTCATGTACTGGAAGGACAATCCTGCGGAAGCAATTGCTCCATTCCGAACGGCGTGCGAACTCGACCCGGACAACTATACCTACCATCATAGTCTCGGAAATGCTCTCGTTAAGCAAGGCGACAAGGCAGCGGGCTGGGAAGAATATCGGAAAGCCCATGATCTGAAACCGGATGATCAGGGTATCCGCGCCAAGTTCGAGGCTCTCTCCAAGGAACTGGGAAAGTAGAGGGTGGCCACGGTCAGCACAATTGAAAACCCATTTCCATAATGTAGCTCCAATCGGGAAAGCGTACCCGATCGAGGAGCCTATCCTGACTTCAGCAACACGCAGCGGGGCCGCCGGCGCATCAGGACGCAACCCTGTGACTCATCTGAATCGCACCCCGGTATCGCAGAGTTTCAGTCTGCGCCAACGATGACTCATCCGGCCCGGGTCGCGGGTGGCGGATTTGTTGTTGTGGATGGATGCGGCGGGCTGGGTAGGGTAAGCCACACCCACCGTTTGAAGATGCCCACGGCGCCAACCACCCCGGCGCTCACTCGCCACCCCTCCTTCGCCAAGGAGGGAAGCCACAATCAACGTGGCAAAATCGACGAGGCAAAATCAAAAGCGGCAGCTTCGCGACCGTACTCCCAAGGTCTGGTAAGCCTAGTGCCTATTGCCTTCCGCCTTCTGGCTGCTGCCCACTCCCAAATATTCCAATGCCTTTTCCGCTGCGGTTTTTCCGGTGCGGAGGCAATCGGAGATGCCTATTCCCGAATAGGCGTTTCCGGCAAGATACAAGCCGGGAAGGTCCTGAAGGCGCTGCTCGATGGCCGTGATGCGTCCACTGTGCCCCACGGGATATTGCGCCATGGAGGCGTACCAGCGGTGCACGCGGTAGAACAGCGGCTCAGCGGTGAAGTTCATGATCTCCCGCAGTTCCTTGCGCACGATGGCCACCACCTCGTCGTCGTGCAGCGCCAACACCTGGGGATCGCGCGCTCCACCCAGGAAGCATCGCAGCATGGCCTTCCCTTCCGGGGCGCGATGATCAAACTTGGCGTGAACGAACGTGCAGGCCAGCATGCGCCGCTGCTCCTTGCGCGGGATCAGGAATCCAAAACCGGCGGGGAGCTTTGCCCGAGCATTTTCGCCAAATCCCAGCGAGACGGTCATGGAAGAGCTGTACGGGATGCCTTCCAGCAACTCACTCAGCCGGTGGTCGAGAGATGAGAGCAGGCCGCCCGCCTGATTGGCCGGCACGGCAAGCACCACCGCGTCAGCATCGAAGACCTTGCCACCCGCGCAGGTGATCAGGAAGCGCCGCGAGCAGGAGTCCGCCGCGCCTGCCGGGCCTCCAGGGGAAAATTCCAGGGCTTGCACGGGGCTGCGCATGAAGACGTGGTATTTATCAAGCTGCGCCGCCAGCCTCTCCGTCATCTGTTGCAGCCCGCCCTTGAGAGTCATGAAGAGCGGCAGCTTGCGCGGGGGGGCAATGCCGGTTCCGGCGGAATTCGCTCCAGAATTGTTGTTCGCCTGCTCGGCGGCACGCCGCTGCCGCATTGATTTCAGCGTGGCCCGCGTCAAGCTGCCGTACTTGCGTTCCATCTCCCAAAAGCGTGGCAGCACGGAGCGCACACTCAGCGCTGCGGAGTCGCCGCCGTAGACGCCGGAGAGCAAGGGGTCGGCGATATTCTCCACCATCGCTTCGCCGTAATGCCTTTGCACAAAACTGGCGACGGATTCATCGCCACGATCGCTTTTAGGTGGGGAGGAGAAGAGTTCCAGCGCTGCAGCCAGCTTTGTGCTGAGTGGTAGCAGCGGCGTCGTGACCATGGGCCATAGGCGTGTGGGCACCAGGAACATCAGGCCATCGGGTAAGGGCAGCAGGCGGCCGCGATGGAGGATGTAGGTGCGGCGAGCGTGGTCATTGGAGCCCATCAGATCGTCGCCCAGCCCCAGTTCGCGCGCCATCGCCGCCGCTTGCGGCTTCTCGGCGAGAAAGCTGTCGGGTCCGGCTTCAATCACAAAACCGTCCACGGTTTCGGTGCGCACCACTCCGCCCAACCAGGGCCCTGCTTCAACGAGGAGTTCTTCGACGGGCGCGCCGGCCTGGCGGGCTCGCGCCAATGTGTAGGCCGCGGCAAGGCCGGAAGTGCCTCCTCCGATGACGGCAATTCGACGCGTTTTGGGGGCGTTGGTCATGGCGTAGAACGTCTCACACAGAGGTCACGGAGCAGTCCGCAGAGCTCACGGAGGAAATCAGGGATTCACTTCTCCGGGTTCTCTGCATCAAACGATTCTTTGAACTCAATGGCAACTTGCTCCGTGGACTCTGTGTGAAACGCGGTTCACTCTTCACAATTTACCATCGATCGTTTCAATGCGTGTAATCACCAGGCTGGCGAGAGCCGCAGCGAATTTAGGACTATCGTTCAGTGATTCCGATCGCCGCACATTGACGCCGCGGGCCTTTCCATAATCGTGAAACAGCACATCGATGTCGTAGAGAATCTCCACGTGGTCGGAGACAAATCCCACCGGAACCAGCAATACGTCTTTTACGCCAGCCCGGGCCAACTCGTCAATTTGCGATTCCACCGTGGGGCCAATCCACTTCTCCGCCGTCATCCCCTGGCTCTGGAAGGCGACGCGATAATCAGGGAGGCCCATTCCCTCAGCAACCAGACGCGCCGTCTCCCGCGCCTGCTGCTCGTAGGGATCACCCTCGGCAATCGTCCGTTCCGGCACGCTGTGGGCGGTGAAGATCACGGGGACGGCACCGCCAGTTTCCTTCCGGGCGGCAAGAAACGCAGCTTCCGCACGCTCGCGGAAAGCCTCAATCAAACCCGGATGGTGGTGATAGCTTTCGATAAAATCCACGGCCAATCCGGGATGCACTTGAGCCACCGCGTCCATCAAGTTCTTTCGGTAGAGCCCTGTGCTGGTGCGGGAATTCTGGGGCGCCAGGCAGACCGCAACAATGCGGGCAACGCCGTCGTCGCTGAGATGGCGCACTGCTTCCGCAATGAACGGCTTCCAGTTTCTCATGCCCACATAGACTGGATGGGCAATCAGTTTTGCCAGCGCTTCGGCCTGCAAGGTGGAGAGGCGTAGCAGGGGCGATCCCCCGCCAATCAGACTGTAGCGGTGGGTGATTTCCTTAACCACCGGGTCAGGCAGGGGCCGTCCCCCGCGCACATTGAGCAAAAACTCAGGAACATCCTCAAGTTTGTCGGGCGCGCCATGAGCCAGCAACAATACTCCCCAACGTTCCGGGCGGGGGAGCGGAATGGATTCTTCCTTCATCATTTTGTGATGTGAATTCAGGGTTAAGTCTTCGCCGCCAGGGGGAGACCCTGCGCGGCCTCTTCCGCCGTGGCGAAAATTTCAAAGGTGCGGTCGATTTGCGTGAGCTTCAACACTCCGCCGACCATGCCTTTCACCCCGGCCAGGCGCAATGTTCCACCCAGCTTTTTTAACTTAATCAAGCCCCGCACCACGGTTCCAATGCCGGCGCTATCGATGTAGGTGACGCCGGAAAGATCGTATACAACCCAAATGTTGCCTTTTTGGACGATCTCATCGAGCGCCAGTTCGATCTGCTGGCAGTTGGGGCCGATGCGGATGCTGCCGGTCATGTGGAGGACAACAACCCCCGGTTGGATCTGTTTCTTGATGAATTCCATGAATTCTAACCCTCACTTTGCCAAGGGAGTTGCGCTGGCCCCGACGCAGCCCAGCACGGGCAGGCGGCGAAGCTAGTTCCAATCCTCACCCTCATAGGGGAACGTTCGAATCAGCCGCAGGCAGCCTTCCAGCGCTTCCCACTCCGAATCGCCCCAACCCGAGGGCAGCACCGGAGCGATGCTCTGATTCACCAGCTTATCGGCTTCGGCAAAAAATCGTAAACGCTGGCCGGCCGGGGGCACGGCATACTCCTTCACCGTGATGCGGAAGTTCACGCTTCCTTCCGGCTGGCTTTTTTTCATGGAGAATATCGTAAGTTTAGCCAGTTCTTCGCTGGAACTGGTTTTGGTAAGCTGCCACTCCATGTTCAAGCCTCCGATTCTTGCTGGTTGAAAATCCTGGTGCGTGTGATGACCAATAGGAGCATCTTAGTTTGGGTCGCCACGGGTGTCAACGAAAGGTAGTGGGGCCATTTGGAAGTGCCCCGGGCGTCCCGCGCGTGCCCGAGCGTGGCCAGGATGGCCACGGTACAGCAAATGACACCACTACCTCGTGCCCATGCATTTGGTTCTTAAAAGTCGCGCGCACTTCTGGTAGAGTCTCCGTTTGCCGCGAACGCGCGCCATGGACTTGTGGCGGCGGACGATTTGACGCCCGCTACACCGACACCGGATGGAGAAGAAGATGAAATATCGCAGATTTGGACGAACTGGCTGGATGGTAAGTGAGATTGGATATGGCATGTGGGGCATGGCGGGATGGACCGGCTCCGACGACCTCGAGTCCAAGGAATCTCTCAAAAAGGCCTTGGACCTGGGGTGCAATTTCTTTGACACCGCATGGGCCTATGGGGACGGACACAGTGAAAAGCTGCTGGGATGGTTGGTGCGTGCGAACCCCGTACGGAAAATCCACGTGGCCACAAAAATTCCACCCAAGAACCTTGAGTGGCCCAGCCGCCGCGAATTCAAGCTTGACGACTGCTTTCCTCCCGATCACATTGAGCAGTACATCCACTCCAGTCTCGAAAATCTAGGCTTGGAACACATCGACCTGATTCAATTCCACACGTGGGAAGATTCCTGGATTGACGATGATCGTTGGGCCAAGAAGATTGACGACTTGCGCCGCCAGGGATTGATCCGCGCCGTGGGCATCAGCCTGAATCGCTGGGAGCCTTGGAACGGCGTGCGCGCGGTTAAGTCAGGTCTGATTGACGCGGTGCAGGTGATCTATAACATCTTCGATCAGAATCCCGAGGACGAGCTCTTCCCTGCCTGCGCCGCGAAGGATGTGGCGGCCATCGCGCGGTGCCCGTTTGATGAGGGCACGCTTACCGGAAACTTGACCCTGCAAACCAAGTGGCCCGAGGGCGATTGGCGCAACACTTACTTTGTACCGGAAAACCTTAAATCCAGTGTGGAACACGCAGAAGCCCTGCGCCCATTGATTCCCACTGGTATGAACATGGCAGAGATGGCGTTGCGATTCATTCTCAATAACCCCACGGTCGGAACCATCATTCCGGGCATGCGCAAGTCGTCAAACGTGGAAGCGAATATCAGCGCTGTCTTGAAGGGGCCTTTACCAGAGGACCTGCATGCTGAACTGCGCCGCCATCGGTGGGACAGAACGCCGACCGAATGGTCACAGTAACGACGGTGGGACATGGAGACTCATTGATGAAGTACCGCCGATTTGGACGTACCGGCTGGATGGTGAGTGAAGTCGGGTATGGGATGTGGGGAATGTCGAGTTGGACCGGCTCAAGCGACGCCGAGTCCCGCGAGTCCTTGCAGCGGGCAGTGGACCTGGGCTGTAACTTTTTCGACACGGCCTGGCATTACGGCAGCGGACACAGCGAAGCACTGCTGGGAGAGTTGGTGCGCCGGAACCCGGGAAAGAAGCTTTACGTGGCCACCAAGATTCCTCCCAAGAACCTTGCCTGGCCGGCGCGTCCGGAGTTTACGCTTGATGATTGCTACCCGCCTGAGCACATCGAGCAGTATGTGCGCATCAGCCTCAAGAACCTGGGACTGGAGAACTTCGACCTGATCCAATTCCATTCATGGTCAGACGCGTGGATGGAGGACGACCGTTGGGTCAAGATGATTGACGATTTGCGCCGACTGGGGCTGTTCCAAGCTGTCGGCATCAGTCTGAATCGCTGGGAGCCGTGGAACGGGGTGCGGGCCGTACAGTCCGGGTTGATGGACTCCGTGCAGGTCATCTACAACTTATTTGATCAGAATCCCGAGGACGAGCTTTTCCCTGTTTGTGCTGCCATGGATGTGGCGGTGATTGCCCGCTGTCCCTTGGATCAGGGTTCGCTGACCGGGAGGCTGACGCTCGACAGCAAGTGGCCGGAAGGGGATTGGCGCAACAAGCGCTTCAATCCGGAGGCGCTGAAGGAGTGTGTTCAACACGCCGACGCGCTGAAGCCGCTGGTGCCGCAAGGAACGACGCTGCCGGGGATGGCACTTCGATTTATTCTTAATAATCCCGCTGTGAGCACCGTTATCCCCGGAATGCGGAAGGCAAAGAATGTCGAGGAAAACCTGCGTGTTGCCAGCGAAGGTCCGTTGCCCGCGGATCTCCACTCGGAGTTGCGCAAGCATCGGTGGGATCGCGGGGCGGCTAGTATTACTATGTTAAGTGGTGTCGTCAAATATTCGTTCGAACCTCGTTCCGCAGTAGGGACAGAGTCCGGTCCATCTCACCAGCCAGGGCTGGATCGAGCGGAGAAACTGTTCCCACGTCGCACCAGAAGTTTTTTTTGCGGCGCAAGTAGCCGGTCAGGATAAAGAGATAAGCCAAGGCGGAA
>PLSX01000148.1 GCA_003165315.1 Acidobacteriota bacterium | reverse complement strand
AGAACGAGAGCCACTCCTGAATACCGCGCATCCCGGCACGCTGTGCCAGATCCATCAGGAGCACGATATCGAGGACCAGCGGCGCGGCGAGAATGGAGTCGCGGCACAGGAAATCCACCTTGACCTGCATGGGATAGCCCAGCCAGCCAAAGATATCGATGTTGTCCCAACTTTCTTTGTTGTCACCGCGCGGCGGGTAGTAGTTGATCCGCACCTTATGGTAGTAGCCCTTATACAGTTCCGGGTATTGATCCGGCTGGATGATGTGCTCCAGCACCGAGGCCTTGGTGACTTCCTTGCTCTTGAAATTGTCGGGATCGTCCAGTACCTCGCCATCCCGGTTGCCCAGAATGTTGGTGGAAAACCATCCCGTCAAACCCAGCATCTTGGCCTTGATTCCCGGCGCCAGCAGCGTCTTCATGAACGTCTGGCCGGATTTGAAGTCCTTGCCGCAGATTGGCACCTTCTTCTTATGCGCCAATTCCAGCAGGGCCGGCATATCCGCCGTCATGTGGGGCGCTCCATTGGCAAAAGGCACGCCCAGCTTCAGTGCCGCGTAGGCGTAAATCATGCTCGGGGAAATATCCGGACTGCTTGCCTTCAGGCCCGCTTCGAACGCAGCCAGCGAATCGTGCACGGGCTGTGCCTCGGTGTAAACTTCCGTCGATCCGCACCAGATAATCACCAGCCGATCGACGCCCGACTGCTTCTTGAAGCGCTCGATGTCAGCGATCACCTGCTCGGCCAGATCCATCTTCGACGTGCTCGTCTTGGCGTTGTTCGCCGTAAGGTTCTTCACCCACTTCTGTTCGAATGCCGCCGTCATCGGCACGATGCCCTTCAGAAACCCCTTCATCTTCTCAACCAGCGCCTTGTCCAGCACGCCTGCCTTTTTCGCCGCGACATAGGCGTTGTCCTTAAAGAGGTCCCAGCCGCCAAACACCAGATCATTCAGGTCGGCCAGCGGCACAAAATCCTTGATCTTGGGAACGCGCTTCTCCGTCCGCTTCCCCAAACGAATCGTCCCCATCTGCGTCAGGGATCCCACCGGGAGCGAATATCCCTTGCGCACCGCTTCCACGCCGCCAATCATCGTGGTCGCAACCGCCCCCATCCCCACCGTCAAAATCCCTAACTTCCCTTTTGCTGGTGCTATCGGTAACCCTTTTTTCGCCACTTTCATTTCCTCCCTGTCCAAGGTGCAAAATCAATGCCTCATGCCAAAACCGGGCAAGTCTTTTCAACCCTGGAATAAGTGCAATAGATTTTGATTAAAAACATTACTTTCCAGTAGGTTCAGAGAACTACCCGCTGCCCACCGGAATTGATTCCATGATGCCTAGTGCGCCGAGCCGGAATTGAACTGTCCGGCCTGGCTAACGTACTCAAACCGAGCTTTGGGGTCTAAGATTGTGGGCGTACCTTGCAAGTCCACAAACCCCTGTTTGCCCTGCGCCGCAAGCCGCTGGTGCCCAAGCAATAATGCTGTGCTTTGGTGGAACCAGGGCTCGAACTCCGGATCGAGCGCGAATGGATCCAGGAGCGGCCGAGACTCCGGCGTGTTGTGTTCCGTTCCGTTAAAGACGGGCCACCACCGCTGCCTGGCGGCGGAAACAATTTCTGCCAGTCGCTCCCGGGTATTCCGAGTAGGAATGACTTCCACGGCGTGAAAACCCATGGATTCCAACCTGTCCAGAAGCGCCTCAATATTCTGCTCACCGGCGAGAACCGGATTCCCCAAAATCGGATAAGTTGGGATTGACCCGAAGGCCAGGAAGATCGCGCGCAGATCCGCCACGGAAACAAACGCATCCGGATCTTCGCGGACAAAGCAGGGAGCGCCAGCCTTCAGGAGTTTCGAGCGCAGGAAAATCTGCAGGGTGGCATCATCACCCTCAGATGGAGGAGTGACACCACACAATGCCGCCGTAATTTCAGCAAGAGGCTTCCCCTGCTGCGTGGCCAATTCGCGCAATCGCAAAAGCACAGCGAAGGCCACATGCCTCTCCGTGGCATTCCCCCGTGGCGTCAGCGCCACAACATTTTCCCATGAGGGGCCGCCCGCGCCCAGGCGTGCCTGGAAGAGCTCGGCGACCTTGCCAGTTATCTCCTGATTGCGACGTTCCAGCGCCGCTCGCATGCGGGCAAGGTTGCGCATTTCAGGCGATGAATCCTCGGGATACCTGGTGATTCCTTTACCGCACAGGTAGATCCGGCCCGGGTTATCGGGATCGTTGAGCTTCAGGCCTGCTTCGGCCGCCTCACGGTCAACGGCCACGGCCTCCAGGGAGAATCCAGCGGCAATTCCCGCCACCTCGCAGGCACGGCGAAATTCCTCGTGTCCTGCAACCGTGTAGTGATCGTTGATTCCCAGAACCGCGATTCCTTCCCGCGCCGCTTGCCATACTGCTTCCGAGGGTGAGCGAAAGACGCTGAACGACTCGCTGGTGTGGATATGGCAATTGGTTCCGCGGCGAGGCCGCGTGCCAAGTTGCGCGCACAATTCCGCCAGTGCGGCAATCCGTTGGTCCAGCGTACCCCGCCAAAGCTGCGTCTCGAGTTCCTTCGTCCGATCGTTCAGGGGGCCGCTCATCGCACCATCACCTGTCCGCTGTCCACAACCAGCGTTTGCCCCGTAATGCAGCGCGCCGCGTCAGAGCAGAGGAAGACCGCCGCTGCTGCGATGTCCGAACGCTTGATGTCGCGCTTGAGAGCGGTCAAGGAAACGTAGTGGGGAATCACTTCTTCAGGCTTAATCCCCTTCTTGCGAGCGGCTGCCTTGATGTATTCAGGATTCCAGATCTTCGAACCTTCGAAAACATTGCCCGGGGCAAGGGCGTTGACGCGAATACCGTCGCCACCCAATTCCAACGCCCACCCTCGCATCAGGTGGAGTTCTCCAGCCTTGGTGGCATTGTAGGCGGAGTTGGCCTTGGAGGCGTCAAGCCCGCTCTTGGACGAGAGCATGATCATCGCGCCGCCGTCCGCCTGGGCGCGCATGATTCGTGCTGCCTCCCGCGCCACAAGGAAGTAACCGGTCAGGTTAATTTCGAGCGCCAGCCGCCAGGACTTCACCGGCATGTCCACCAACTCGTAGGCTGGGGCTATTCCCGCCGCGCACACGGCAATATCGACTCTTCCCCAATGGCGCAGCACCTGATCAAACGCCGAGGCGACGGAGTCCTCATCGGTCACATCCATGTAGACAGGAAATGCTCGGGACGGCGCGGCCGAAGCGGCAGCCGCATCCTTGGCCCCGGTGTCGTCAACGTCGCAGAAGGCCACTGCGGCGCCGGCCTCCAACAATCCCTGGGCGAGACCACAACCCAAACCCGAAGCCGCACCAGTTACAACAGCAACCTTGCCTGCCAGGCTTTCCGTGGCTGTGCCCAACAACGCCGAACGATAGTGTTCTGCCTCCCAGTTGACAATGAAAGCCGCTGATGCCGGAGCAAGGTTGTGGGCCCCGCCACGTTCCGAGGCCAGATGGGTGATGCCCGCGCCGGCTACGGCCAGCGATTCAGCCGCGTCCAATTTCTTCGCGTCATCTGCGAGGAGAAACGTTCCTACATTTCGAACCACTGCTACCCGCGGTGGAGCTTTCTCCACCAGGCCAGCTTTCAGCTTCGCCGGCAACTCCTCGAGTGATTCGGCCAGAATCGCCCGCGCACCCGTGTACACAATGTGATCGGGGGTCAAGGATCCTGCGGCGAATAGATCCGCGCGTTCATCGCACGCCACACTTGCAAGTTCGGCGCCCGCCGTCAGCCGGGCGAAGGGAGCTCTTCCCTTCACTTCCCGCCAAGCTTGACGGATCGAAACCATGGCCTTGCGTAAATCCGCTGAATGCAGGGCCTCGGGACTGCGACGTGGCTTAAGGCCTGGCAGGAAATAGCGCTCGCACCGGCTCACCCACTCGGCATGCAACGCCACGCAGTCTTGCGCATCCGATGCAGAAACCAGCAGCCCGTGATTCTCCATGAAGAGGACGGCCGGCAACTGTCCGTGGGATTGTTGATAAGCCTCTGCGGCAGACTTAATCGTATCCGCCAAGCGCCAGCCGGGATCGGTGTAAGGCACCCAGAGAGGGGGAAGTTCTCCTGCGGGGGTGATCGCCTCCAGCGCCTTAAATCCAGGTCCACAATTCAAGGCATTGGCGGCAACAGGATGAGTGTGGATGACGACTTTGCCCAGCATGGCGTGTAGAGCGGTTTCAACCGAAGGCCGCCCCTTGCCGCCGATAATGGCTGAGGATAAATGCTGAAGCACGCGCGCTTCGCGGGCGTCAGTCTCCATCGTGGCCAGATCATTGCGGTCGAAGATGCTCAGAACCGTCGCAACGTCGACTTCCACCCAGCCCGCTGACTCGCTCATCGCCGTCAAGGCCGTGCCACTGGCCTTGATGGCCATCGTTTGCCCGGTGGGCGATTTCACCGAGGTGTTTCCACCGCCCGCTTGCACGTAATCGGTCCGAGAGCCGACGGCACAGGAGATTTCAATCAACTGCGCCAGGGAGTGTTTATCCATTGTGTGTGGCTATTCGCAATTAATGACGGTCTTAATTCCCTGCCCCGCCTCAATCACGGCGTAAGCCTTTACCATTTCCTGTAATTTAAATCGGTGAGTTAGGAATCGCTCCCAGGGGATGTCATCGCGCAAAACCATCGCCATCGCTTCGTGGTAATGCTGAAGGTTGGAAGCGAAACACCCGAAGACAGAAATTTCGTTGTAATGAATGAAATTGGTGTCGATCGGCAGAATGGGGTCGTCTTTGGGGATGCCTGCAAAGAAAGAAACGCGACCTTTCTTGCGCACCAGGCTCAAAGCATCAGCCTGAGCAGCCTTCACCGAACAGGCGGTGATGGCGATATCAAATTTCTCTCCGCCCCCTGCCGCCAGAATCTTCTTGACCGCGTCGCCCCCCGAGGTGTTCACGGTGGTCCCGAGTCCAAACTCTGTCACGTAATCCAGGCGTTCCTGCGAGACGTCAGCGACGATTACCGTGGAAGCGCCCCGGGCCTTCAGGATGGTGGCATGCATGAGACCGATCGGCCCGACTCCGAAGACCACGGCGCGATCACCGGGTTGGGGGTTTAAGTACTCCTGGCCGTTTAGAACACACGAAAGCGGCTCGATCAGCGCGGCGCGCTCAAGGGACATGGAATCAGGAATCGGAATGACGTTGCCCTGGGCAACGGCGGCGGCGGGAATCTTGACGTATTCGGCGAACCCGCCGGCGTAATCGTAGCCAATCGCCGTAAATGAATCACAGAGGTTATATTGCTTGCGGTGGCAGTAAATACATTTCCCGCACCCTACCACCGTTCCGACCACGGCATTCTGGCCAATGTGGAGCCCGTTGTTTACATCTGCGCCCAACTCGTGAACAGTTCCGACAATTTCGTGGCCGGTAATCGCGGGCGGTACCACGTTTTTCTGACCATGGGTGAAGATGCGTTTGTCAGTCCCGCAAACAGAACAGCGCCGAACCCGCAGGATAACTTCACCCGGCCCCGCCTTGGGTTGCGGGACTTCCTCGATTCGCACATCACGTACCCCGTGGAAAACGGCTGCTTTCATATCTTCTTTTTTCCTTTCCCTCGCAATGCCTACAGTCTCGAAGCAAAGCTATCATTAACACTTTCATGATTTGATTGTCAAGCGATCTCCCCGTAATTTCCCAATCTTTATCGATAACGTAAGCGCTATAATGATCACACGCGCCGTCGCCGGAGTACGGTCAGCGCTTTACTCAATAAGGCGCCACGAACAGGCATATTGAGGTTATAAACGTAAACAACGGGAGGTCGATTTGGTTGCTCGCATAAAGGACATCGCCAAAGACCTGGGTGTCTCCTCGATGACGGTTTCCAAGGCCCTTCGCAACCAGTTCGATATCAGCGAAGCGACCCGCAAACGCGTAATAAAGCGGGCGGAAGAGTTGGGCTATCAGCCTAATTTGACGGCTCGGGGCCTCGTAACCAGGCGCACTTACATGATCGGGATGGTCGTTCCGGACCTGAGGCACCCGTTCTTTGCGGAAGTGATCAAAGGCGCAGCAAAGAGGATCAAGTCGCACGGGTACCATGTTGTTGTCCTGGACTCTGAAGGGAACGCCAATTCTGAAATGGGCGAAATTGAAACACTGCTGGCACACAATATCGATGGCTTGATCATCGCCTCAGCTCAAAGGAATGGGCGTTGGCTCCGCGGAACTCTGGAGAGAAGCCAGATCCCCTGCGCTTTGATCGACCGGAAGCTTTCTGGCCTGCAGGCACACTACATTGGGGTTGACGACGAGGAAATTGGCGCAATCGCAACATGGCATCTGATTGACCAAGGCTGCCGGCGGATTGCCCACATTCGGGGCCCTGCTCTTTCCAACGCGAATGGTCGTGAACAAGGCTACCGGCGTACGATGGCCGAGCATGATTTGGAAGTATTGCCCGGTTACGTCGTCGCCGGCCAATACCGGGACACCACAGGGCACGAAGCCATGGTGCAGCTACTGAACCTCAGTTCCCGTCCCGATGGCGTTTTTTGCTATGACGACCAGGTGGCATCCGGCGCCATTACTGCGATAATCGAGGCGGGGTTGAGCGTGCCCAACGACATTGCGGTCATAGGCGCCGGCAATGTTCATTACTCCAGCCACCTGCGCGTCCCGCTCTCCACCGTCGATCAGCACAGCTCGGTCATTGGAGAGACAGCTGGTGAGCTACTCGCACAGAGCATGGAAGCAAAAACGGCGGGCCGCCCAGAACGCGTCCTGATTACACCACACCTCATCGTGCGCGAGTCGAGTTTGCGTAGAGGCTGACCTTTGGATTGGGATTGTACGGGACCACTAACGTGATGAACCGGGCGTCTAGAGGGCTCGCAGCCACTCGAGCATGGTTTCGGATTTGGCGGCAGGCACTCCCTCCGCCCAAACGCACTCGTCGTCTTTGCGCAGCAGGAAGACCGCGCCGCTCGCCGCCGAACCAATAAACTCATCGGGGCTCGAACGCTTGCTGGTGGTGATATCAGAATACTTATTGGCCAGAATTGAATGGTAGTCGCGGAAGAATACCCGGGCTTGCTCCGAACTCGCCCAGCGCGTGCGGGCCACAAGTACATATCCATTCCCGCCAGATTGTTCGTAGAGCAGATACCGGTCCGCAAGCCACGCGGGGCTAAGCGCTTTGGCTTCATCCTCGGAAATAAATTGCCCCAGAAGGGCGTAATAGCCCAGCTCGCCCAACGAGTTTTCCGTCAGAAACCGCAGGCCCGCTGACAACTCAAGCGCCGGCGGACGCGTCAGCTCAACCTTGGCAAGCGCCTGATGATTGAAATAGATCTCCGGCTCGAAGATTTCTTTGGTGCTTTGCGGTGGGCGCTCAAACAGCACATTCACATCTTTCCACCCGCCGCGTTGCAGGCCAGCCTGGATAAATCCCATGCCTTGTATATAAGGGAATAGGAGCTGCACGCGGAAAAAGTAGGGCGCTTTGGAAAGTTCGGGAGACGCTTCATCCATCTGCGGAATCAGCGCCGACAGGAGTGGGGCAAGATCCGGTAATTTTCCCAAGTCCGCGCCTCCGGTGGCCTCCTGGAACATGGCGGCCGTGGCGTATCCTTCCACCACAGCTTGCCGCGCGGCCGAGGCATCGTCATCATCCCGGGCACCGTGCATATAACTGTCCAGGTCGTAGTTTTGATCCTGAAGCGCGTGGGTAAGTTCGTGGGAAAGCGTCATGCCCTGCATTTCCGGCGCAACCCAATCGGCGATGAACATCGTCTTGCGCTTGGGGTCATAGAAACCCGCAGCCTGTTCCGTTAACAACTTGACCACGAACTTTTCCAGACTGAAATCCGAGGGAACAACGCCCAACGCCCGCGCCAGAGCCTCCTGCGCGTGGATCTGTGCCGGGGTCATCTCATCATGCATATTCTGGGTAATGTACTTTTCCACTTCCGGGCGGCTGACCACCTGCTTATTCAGCGATCCCTTGATGGGCAGGCCGGTCATCAGGCTCATTTGCTGAAGAACTTCGTCAGTCTGCGAAAAGAGTTCCTGGACCGATTGCTGCTGGGCAACGGCGTTTGTCGCGAACAAAAGCAGCAAGCCAAGCGAGAGCAACCAGGAGAAAAAGTGAAGCCAATTAAGACGGCCTGGTTTAATGGACTGCATAGTGTTGAACGCCCCGATCCGCGAAGCGGCGATCTTTCATGACTTTTAAACCATGGGAAAGTTTGACCCGCCCACCTCAGGAGACTATCATAAAATCGGCGCGAGCAAGCCGGGTGATCGCTGCCTCGCCTTAGCGCTCCGCTCCTCGGGGTTGGCAGGGGCGGGGGAGAGNNGGGTGAAAAGGTGCGGTCCCGGGTCACCGGGAATCAAAGTAAGAGCGCACCGCCCCGGTGGTGACACTGGGGGCATGGTAAACCCCACACGGAGCAAGACCAAATAGGAGGGGAGGGGCTGCCCGTCCCGTTATAACCCTCGGGTAGGTCGCTTGACCCCGCGAGCAATTGCGGGGCTAGAGGAATGATCGCCGCTCCGATTCGTCGGGGTACAAAATTCGGCTTACAGGCTTGCTCGCGCTGATCAAGGCTTATAAATCAGGCTGGTTTCAGGGCTTGATGATGCATGGATTCCGTGCGTGCGGAGGCCCCTTACCGGCACAGATACATCTCAAGCTAATTCCCTCCCTTTCCGATCAACCCCGCAACCCCGCTCAAGTGAATCGGCTTGCTCGCCATCAGTGATGCTTGTGCAAAGGCGTAGCAGGCGTATAATGAGGTTACCGAAGTTCGTCCTCGCCCTTCGTCCGCGCGATGACGGCACTGCGTAATGATGCGATTGCAGAGCCCGTCGATTTCCAAGGAGTTCTTTATGACAGGTAAACCGGAAGTATTGAAAGTCTTGCAGGAAGCGTTGACCGATGAGTTGGGCGCTGTGCACGGGTATATCCTGCACGCTGAAATGTGCGAGAATTGGGGCTACAAGGCGCTCGCCGGCGCCACCACACGGCGAGCCATTGAAGAGATGAAGCATGCGGAGAAATTAATCAGCCGCATTTTATTTCTGGAGGGCGCGCCCGACGTGCAGTCTCTGCCGAAGATCCACATCGGCAAAGATGTGGAAGAGCAATATACCATTGGCCTGAAAGACGAGACAGGCGCCATTGCAAGCTACAACCAGGCAGCCGCGATATGCACCAAGGCCGGCGACAACGCTTCGGCAGATTTGCTGAAGGGGAATTTGCAGGATGAAGAGCGGCACGCCGATTACCTGGAAACCCAACTGAGCCTTATCAAACAACTGGGATTGGCGAATTACCTGGCACAGAACCTCGCGGCGTGAGCAAGGGGAGGGCGCTGCACGGCCGCAATGGCGAGTCAAAAGGCAAACCTCAAAAGCCCGGCGCTAAACCACTTATGTATCTGCAGGGAATGATTTGTCTCACAGGGGCGCCTCTTGTGGGTGCCCTTGCGGGTCGCAGGTACGAAACCTGCATCCACATATCTGCTTGGTTGCAGCTTCCACTGCTACCTTTTGCCCCTTGATTCTTGATTTTTTCCAACGATTCACCACAGTGACCGCTTAGCCTGATTTGCATTCAATCCGCCCCTCCCACTTTTCCCAACCGCCAACTGCAAAAAAAGTCTAGAATTTCAGAAGGGAAATCTGAAATCTCTGGGAGGAACGATGGAGTCCTACGGCCCATGTGGAAGAAAGCACGTAGTAGGCTGTCTCTGGGTGCTGTGGACGGCTTCTATCCTCCTGTTGGCCCCAGACAGGGCGTGGTCGTGGGGTTGTGAGGGTCACCAGGCGGTGGCGATGATTGCCGAGAAGCACATGAGCCCTCACGCAACGGAACAAGTGAACAAGCTCCTGCGGGGCGTGCCGATTGATCCAACGCTCTCTCGTTGGTGCTCAAGCCAGGGACTCGATCTTATGTCCGATGCCTCGACATGGGCGGACGATCTTCGAAAGGTGCAACCAGAAGCGAGTTCGTGGCATTACATTGATATTCCCCGCGGCGCCCCCCGCAGCGCCCTGGCGGAATCATGTCCCGCCTCCACGGGTTGCGTCACGAGCGCCCTTGAACACCAGATCGAGGTGTTGCGAAATGACAGATCCACCGCCCAGACACGGGCTGATGCCCTGCGCTTTGTCATCCATTTGGTGGGCGACCTTCACCAGCCTCTGCACTGCGTTTCCAACAATGACATGGGAGGGAATTGCATTCCTGTGGACTTTTTTGGCAAAGCCCCTGTGGAGAAAAACCCGCAGTTTGAATCCTACTTCCCCAACCTGCACTCCATTTGGGATTTCGGTATCATCGTGCGATTGATGGGGCGGGAAACAGTGGCGCAGTGGGCAGGCTCGATCGACCAGCAATTCCGTTCGCGAGCGGGTCGCTGGGAGAAAGCGGGTATCCATGTGGAAGAATGGACATGGGAGAGCCATGAGTTGGCCGATTCCGTGGTTTACGCCAAACTTCCTGTAGTGGTCCCCGTGGAGAAGCCCCAGCCGATGAAATCCTGCGTCGATGACAATCATGTCTCCGCGCGAATGCTGAACCTTCACGAACAGATATCCCAGCAATATGTAGACGCCGTAGCTCCAACCATCGATGAGCAGATTGCCAAGGCAGGAGTCCGGCTGGCGATGATTCTGAATCAGATTTGGCCTTAAGATACATCATGAATTTGCCGCAAGCCACCCGGCAATTTCCCATACGCCCCGTGTTTTTAAAGCCTTCACGTAAAGGTCACGGCGAAATTCTGCGCGCGCTGCGTTGACCCTTGATTGGGCACGAACTCAACGAGCCGCGTTGCCTTCGAGGGAAAAAACAGGGCGTGGTTACTCGTCCACTTCCGCTGTCGGGAGAAAACGCGGCGGGCGGCGGCGTTGAGTCGCCTGCTCATAGGCAAAAGCAAGCTTGATAAGAGTGGGTTCACTCCAGGCACGGCCGAACAAAGAGATCCCCACCGGCAATCCCCCGATGAATCCCATGGGCACGGTGATATGGGGGTAGCCCGCCACGGCAGGTGGCGTGGAACTGCCGCCGAGGTCATGGTCGCCATCGATGTGGTCGGTCAGCCACGCGGGCGCGCCAGTTGGGGCGATCAGCGCGTCCAATTTGAACTGATCCATGACCGCGTCGATTCCCTGGGCGCGCATCAGACTGCGGCATTTGTCGAGCGCGTCCAAATATTCCTTCCCGTAGAGCGATCCTTTTCCCTGCGCTTTGAGAAATAGGTCCTGGCCGAAATACGGCATTTCCTGCTCGTGGTGCTGCTGGTTAAATTCAATAATGTCCTGGAGTGTATGCACCGGAGCGGCGTCGCCGAGTTGCGCAAGATAGCTATTCAGGTCAGCCTTGAATTCAGTTAGGAGCACTTCCTCTTCTGCGTCGCCCATCTGATCGAGCGTGGCGATATCCGCAGGGTCCACCACCGTCGCGCCTTGGCGCTTCATTTCCTCAATCACTGCAATCATCAACTGATCGACCGCATCATGGAAGCCCAACAACTTGCGCACAACACCCACCCTTGCACCGGCCAGTCCCTTAGGGTCAAGGAATCGGGTGTAGTCCGTCATGGCTTTCCCGTGAATGGCAATTGTTGCCGGGTCGTCACCATCAGTGCCAATCAAAGCGCCCAGCAAAATCGCTGCGTCGGTGACAGTGCGAGCCATTGGACCGGCGGTATCCTGGCTGTGCGAAATGGGAATGATACCGGCGCGACTTACCAAACCCACGGTGGGCTTGATGCCAACGATGCCGTTGTTATTCGCCGGGGAAACGATGGAACCATCGGTTTCCGTACCAATGGCGACGGCGCAGAGATTCGCCGCCACTGCGGCCCCGGAACCGGAGCTGGAGCCGCTGGGATTGCGATCGAGCGCGTAGGGGTTCTTCGTCTGGCCGCCACGCCCGCTCCAACCGCTGGTGGAGTGCGAGGAGCGAATGTTGGCCCACTCGCTCAAGTTGGTCTTGCCCAGAATCACAGCGCCCGCATCGCGCAGCTTCCTGGCCACCATGGCGTCTTTGGGCGGAACAGATCCCACCAGCGCCAGCGAGCCCGCGGTGGTTTGCATCCGGTCGCGCGTAGCGATATTGTCTTTGATCAGGATCGGGACGCCATGCAGCGGACCGCGCTGCCCTTTCGCCCGGCGCTCACGATCAAGCGCGTCGGCAATATCCAAAGCTTCGGGATTTAACTCAATGATGGAATTTATCCTGGGTCCATGCTTATCAACGGCGTCGATACGTGCCAGGTATTTTTCGGTAATCGAGCGCGCCGTAAACTTGCCGGACTTCATGCCCTCCTGTAACGCGGCGATGGTGATCTCATCAAAGCCGAACGGTGGTACGAGGCGGGGGGCAGCGCCTGTCTCTTGAACCTGCCCCACCAGCGGCGTGGCAGCCGCGGCGGCTCCACCGAGCATTCCTGCCCGCAGAAAATGCCGGCGATTCAGTCCGAGAGATTTGGAGGGCGTTGTCATCAGCGTTGGACTCCGTCAGAGATTTTGCCCCATGGCAGGCCCGCACGGATGGAAGAGCTGGCCTTCCCCCACACTATACCAAGCTTGCCGCCAATCTGCTGAACGGACAACACCTCGTGCGCCGACCGCATCCCGACAGAAGGTGGTTTTGGAATGGGAATGAAGCAGGTATCGGGAATAGGAAGCCTCGTACTCCTTTCGCTGAGTGCGTGTCTGAGTTTGGGCGCACAGGCTCCGCCGTCCACCTCGGCTGGCAAAACTACGCCAAAGCCGCCGAGCACGGCCACATTCAAAGTGGACGTCAACCTGGTGCTCGTAGAAGTGGGAGTGCACGATGAGCATGGGCGTGCCGTTGGCATTTTGAAACAACCAGATTTTCATGTCTTCGAAGATGGCAAAGAACAGGAATTAAAAACCTTTTCCCACGAGGAGTTGCCGCTGGCGGTGGCGCTGGTAATTGACAACAGCTCGAACATCGTCGCGGCGTTGGAGGAACTTCGCGCAGGAGCACTCGATACGCTCGGGCTGCTCAAACGCGACGACCAGGTGGCCATCTTCAGTTTTGGTGAGAAGCCCGAGATGGTCGAGGGCCTGACGTCCAATCACGAGGCTCTTTCGGTCGATCTCTGGGCCCTCAGCCCATATGGCGGCACAGCCATCGACGACGCACTTTATGACGCGGCGCTTTACCTGGGGCGTGCCGCGCCCGATCGCCGCCGCGCCGTCATTCTGGTGTCTGACAATGAGCCTTCCAATGAACAGACACGCGATGTCGCTCAAGTGGTGCGCGCGTCGCAGCAATCCGGAACTCCCATCTACAGCGTCAAAGTGGGTTATCTGCGACACTCCAGGACGTTCTTTCTGACCCACCCGGAAACACGGCTCCACGATGTGGAGAGAATATGCCGCCAGACCGGGGGAGAAATGATCGACACCCGCAACGGTACCTCCGTGAGTTCGGCAATGGAGACCATCTTCACCTGGCTCAAGCAGGGATATACGCTCGGCTATTCCCCCACCAATAAGCGTCAGGACGGAACCTACCGCAACATCGAGGTGCGACTGAACGAACACAGGGATTCGCACATGCATAAGTACACCATCTACGCTCGTCCAGGTTATTACGCGCCTGCCAGCCAATAAACTATTATCCTGCCCACCACCGCTTGCGCCCGCCTTCATTTCGTGATACGGGAGTAGTCGAAATAGTGGTTCCGGACGTTTGGCGCGATTGGAAGATGCTGCCAACCCGGCTATGGCGCTGAATTCGAGCCAGGAGATGCCATCATGCAACCCTTTCGAAAAACTCTTTTGGTGTTGACCGCCACGATCATTTTCCTGGGCCCGGGATTCTGGGCGAGCGGGGAGAGAGTGGCCGCGGCCCCCGGCGATGTGGCAGGCCTGGCGCCGACGCCTCCCATGGGATGGAACAGCTACGATGCCTACTGTGGCGACGTGACGGAACAGGAAGTTAAGGCCAACGCAGCCTATATGGTCCGGCATATGGCCCGCTTCGGCTGGAAGTATGTCGTGGTCGATTACTACTGGTACTTTTCCCACACTCAACCCGGACAGGGGCAGGAGAAGTGGGAATACAACATGGACGAGTATGGGCGGTTGATCCCCGCGCCCAATCGGTTTCCCTCTGCTGCCGGGGGGCAGGGGTTCAAACCCCTTGCTGATTATCTGCATAGCAATGGGCTGAAATTCGGGATTCACATCATGAGAGGAATCCCCCGCGCAGCTGTGGAGAAGAACCTGCCAATCCTGGGCACCTCGGCTCACGCGAAGGATATCGTGGACGCGGGAAATGAATGCAATTGGTCCACGGCCATGTATGGAGTCGATCTCAGCAAGCCCGCAGGCCAGGCTTATTACGATTCCATTGTGGCGCTCTACGCGAAGTGGGGTGTGGACTACATCAAGGCTGACGACATGAGTTGGGCGGGCAAGCCGGCGCGTGAGAATTACCATGGTGCGGAGATCGGGGCACTGCACCGTGCCATTGAGAAGTCGGGGCGCCCCATTGTGCTGAGCCTCTCGCCTGGACCGGCGCCCGTGGACAAACACGCGCACCTCGCCACAAACGCGAATCTGTGGCGTATTTCCGGTGATTTCTGGGACAACTGGGATTCGCTGAAGAAACAGTTTGCCCTTTGTCGCACCTGGGCGCCGTACATCGCCCCCAATCATTGGCCGGATGCGGATATGCTGCCACTCGGGCGCCTGCGCATTCGCGGCTACGAAGATCCAGAGCGCCTGACCCATTTCACTCCTGCAGAGCAGCGTACGCACATAACCCTTTGGGCAATTTTTCGCTCGCCGTTGATGATGGGTGGCGACCTGCCAACCCTCGATTCGGCAACTCTGGATCTGCTGACCAATCCTGAAGTCCTGGGCGTTGATCAACACTGCACCCGCAACCACGAGTTGTTCACGCGTGGGAATCATGTGGCGTGGATTGCAGACGTTCCCGGTTCGCCGGATAAGTACCTGGCAGTTTTCAATCTGGATGATCATGCGACGGAAGAAGTCACCGTACGATGGAACGAGTTGAGTTTGGGCGGTAAGTGCCAGGTACGCGACCTTTGGGGAAAGAAAGACTTGGGAATTGTAGATGCTGCCTTCGCACCCAAGATTGAGCCGCATGGCGCAGGGTTGTATCGAGTTGCGCCACAGCGCTAGGAGGCGTGAAAGGGTGAGCTGCTTAAAGCAATGGGAGGATGGCATCGTATTTTGTTCTTTACCCTTTGACCTTTACCCCTTACCCTTACCCATTGACCTTTGACGGATAGAGCTGGGAAAACGATCATCATTACCTACGTACCGAGGAATCGCTCGTTGAGAGGCCCCTTCAGCGACCGCGGGCAGGAACCGTGGCCGGCGGCGCGACGAACTTGCCTCGGAATTTTCCTGCCAGCTTCAGTACGTGGGCAGGACCCCGTACCAACGGGTGTTGTCGACATTGGATCAATCCTGATATAAGAATGCACTTGGAACCGGACTCTCATGAACCAGAAAACTATACCTCTCGACACCATCAAGCTTTCGGTCGTCGTCACGGTCTTTTCGGAGACCTTTTCGATCGACGAAACCGTGAAAATATTGCTGGCGCTTGACCGCGGATACATTCAGGAAATCCTCCTGCTGACCTCTCCCCGAGCTTCCGAGGAGACCTTTTCCATTTGCCGTAAGTGGGAAGCGCAGGAGCCCCGGGTGAAATTGGTGGTGCAGAAGAACAACCCCGGCATTGGCTGGGCCTATCGCGAAGGCATGGAGGCAGCAAAGGGAAACTACGTGGCGCTGATGGCCGCCGATTTGGAAACCGAGCCCGCCGCCATCGACCGAATGGTGCAGAAAGTGGAAGAGACCGGCTGCGATGAGGTCATTGCCAACCGCTGGCTGCCGGGGGGCGGATTCACCAATTACGACCCCTTGAAGCTTGTGCTCAACTGGATTTTCCAAAAGGCCTTCCGGGTGTTGTTCTGGAGCCGAATCGGCGACTACACTTTCGGATTGAAACTCCTCAGCAAGAAAGTCGTGGATGCCATTGAATGGGAAGGCACCACGCACGAGATCTGCATTGAGACCACCGTAAAGCCCCTCAAGATGGGCTTCCATTTGGAACAGGTGCCGACGGTGTGGGTGGGCAGAAAAGAAGGCACCAGCGTTAATACGTTCTTCAAGAACTTCCGTTACGTGAAACTGGGACTGCGGGTTTTCATGAATCCAGTCCGCGGCGCCAAACCGGTTTAGGTTATCGGGAACAGGTGACAGCTAACAGATGAACTTGTGCTGTGTACTCTACCCTGTGCCCTGTAACCTGCAACCCATATAAGAGGGAGCAAGCGCGTGAAGAAGCCCTGCCACATTGTATTCACGACGATTCACCATCCCACGATCTTGCGGGACTTGTACGAAAACATACATCGCTATGGCCACCTTGATGAGGTGAAGGTCTGGGTGGTGGGGGATCGCAAGACGCCGTCCAGCGCCGCGGCCATTGCGGCGGAGATTTCCGCCCTGGGTTTGGAAACCGTCTACTTCGATGTGGAAGAGCAGGACAAATGGGGGAAGCAATTCGCCCTCTATCCCTTGATTCCTTACAACACGGACGGCCGAAGGGTGTTTGGATACTTGCGCGCGCTTGAAGACGGCTGCGAGGTGATGATCTCCATCGACGACGACAATTTCCCCACCAGCGACGACTTTGTGGGCTTCCACCGCAGGACGGGCCAGGCATGGCGGCAACCCGTGCTGAGAGAAGAAAAGCACTTCCACAATATCTGCGAATACCTGGTCTTTGAGCCATCCCGGCTGGTGTTCCCACGCGGATTTCCCTTTCAACTTCGCGGCCAAATGAATCAGGCGCAATCCGTAGCGGCTCCCGAGGGAGCGGCCATCGGGGTGACGGAAGGCCTGTGGTTCGATGAGCCGGACGTTGACGCCACCACCTGGCTGAACGGCAAGGTGAAGGGAGTTGAGTATAAGGGGCCTGACGTCTTCGTGCTCGACCAGCCGACATGGTCACCCGTCAACACGCAGAACACCAGCGTGGTGCGGGAATTGATTCCGGCCTTTGTGTTTGTCACCATGGCATGGCCTGTTCCCGGCGGCAAGCTGGACCGTTATGGCGATATCTGGGGAGGCTACTTCCTGATCGCCCTGATGCAGGGCACAAAGCATCACGTGGCCTTCGGGCGCCCGCTGGTGGAGCACCGTCGCAATCCCCACAACTACGTCGATGACCTTCGCTATGAGTTCTGGGGAATGATCCTTACGGACTGGCTGCTCGACACCTTGCGAACTTCCTTCAAACCGACCAGCCTCTCGATGCCGGACAGGGTTCTGGAGTTGGCGGAATTTCTGGACGCCGAGGCCATCAAGCGTCTGCCCGCATGGTGTCCGGCCGAAATTACAAGCTTTCTGCAATACACGGCCAAGAACCTTCGCCAGTGGTCGGCGGCATGCCTGCAAATCGGAATATAGGCTATTTTACTAGCGTATCGCCAGTTCCGGCGCCTCCGCCAGCGCCAAGACGTACGGCCCTTCCGGAATGACGGCGATTCGCGCACCCTTTTCCAAATTCGCAGTCAGCATGCGGACGCCTTCCTCCGCGCTGGCGCAAGCCTTTCCCCAAAGCGCAGGATAGTATTCAGCCGGCAGGCCGGGAACGTAGTAGAGGACTTCCGCGCGGGCCGTCACGAGCGCGAGCTTTTCCAATTGCCACTGATCCACCGTGACGGGCGCGCCATCGAGCTTCTTCATAAACTCGTGATCGGTTAATCCCTCGTTCACCATGCGGGCAAACTCCGGCCCTCCCACACCTTCCTGGCAAGCCGCAAGAAGCAGGATTTTCCCGCCGGGCTTCACGATGTGCGAGGCCGCAGTGATTCCCTTCAGCGCTTGGTAGAAGGTGAGGTCAAGGGGATAGCCGGCCGCAGTGGTGATGACGGCGTCGACGGGCTGCTCAAGTGTTTCCAGCATGACGCGCGATACAAACTCCACTCCCTTACGGTGTGCGGCCTCGGGATGACCGGCAAAAACCGCGGCGATGGGGCGGGGAGTCCCGCGGCCAAGAGCGACGTCCACCAGAAAATCATGGCGGGCCATGCGGGCAATTTTAAGCAGTTCCCGGTGTAAAGGATTGTCGTCAATTGAGCCCTCCGCCGCGCGCGGATCGCGCATGAAGCGCGAACTGTGCAGGACCTTGATGGTCTCCTGCGCGGCAAGGCCGGGAGCGATGAGTTTGCGCCCGCCGGAAAATCCCAGCATCAAATGCGGCTCAATAAATCCCAAAGTGATATGAAGGTCGGCGGAGACGAAGCGCTCATCAATGTAAACGGGAGTTCCTGAGGCCGTCTTTCCCAGGCTGCGATGCTCGGAAAGTTCGCGCGCGTGGTGGTTCACCACTCGGTAGCGGGACGCGGTCTCTTCCCCGCAGATTTCACGGATCTCTGCTTCCGTCGCGGGGCGGTGCAGCCCGGTGGCGATCAGGATGGTGACGCCCTCGCGTGGAATCCCCGCCGCTTCCAAACGGGCCAGCACAGGGGGAAGGACTTCCCGGTTGGGAGCAGGCCGGGTGATGTCGCAAACGGAGATGGCCGCGGTGCGCTTGCCTCGAGCCATCTCGAGGAGCGGTGGGCAGCCCGTTGGCGCGTCAAGAGCCTGGGCGATGGCGGCTGCGGGGTCATCCAGCGGCACGGCCGACCGCGCTTCCAGCACGCGGTAATCAAAGCCCTCGGGCAAATCGAGGGTCAAGCCGGTCTTACCGAAAGCAAAGTTGATCTTCATGGTTGGATTGTACCGCGAAGGATGGCTGCTGTCTGCCCGGTCAATTGAAGTGAATCAACAGCGATTTGCACTAATTTGGGCCTAATTTGTCCTACGATTCGTATCATTTGAATCCAAAAAGTCCGACGATTCACGTCATTTGGTATTAAATGTCTGACGATTCGGCTGGCATTTTGTCCACGTTTTGTTTTTTTCATACACTTATTGGCTTTGTTCGTCGAAAATAACATCTTTTTTTCGTGGCTCTCTCCCCGCACGACTTCTTGTCCACAAACTTAACCATTTGTCTGCTTGTGCTTGACCGTTTGTCATGATTTATTCGCGCCAACTGTAAGTCCATTCGTTTGTTAAACATCGTGGCATAGGTCATTCTGTCGCCTCGGTTCCCCTCCACTTTCAATCTATCCCGTTTATTTTCATAGATATCGTGGCATCCTGGCGTAAGCCCCTTTCTTTTCTATAACATCGTGGCATAAGTCATTTTGTCGGAGCTTTTTCCCGCCATTTTCAATCTAACCCCTTTTTTTCATATCTATCGTGGCTATTTTTGTAAGTGTCTTTCTTTTCTATAACATCGTGGGGTCGGACCCCTATGAATTTTCATAGTCCTTTGCTTTCAATAACATTCTGGCTTTGATAGGTCTAAAATTAATTCCCCCTGCGGACTGCGGTCCAGGACTTCATGTCCCTATTCATCAAGCAAGTCTGTTCTTCCGCCCAAATCGCGTTGTCGAGCGCGTCGGCAAAGAGCTGGTGGCGAGCCATTTCCGCAGACAGAAACCTCCGCGGTCCAAGCACCGCGCAGGGCGGCAAAAACAGGAGGTACAACTTGAAGTCCCAGTAAAGCTGCGAATGGGCTCCGGTTTTGAGGGCATTAAAGCGCACCTGCGCCTTGCCCCGCGCGGTGCGGGGACCGGTGGACTTTTGGGCATTGCGGCGATTGGCTTCCATCCGGGCAGGAGTCATGCTGGGGGATTTGCGCAGCGACATGGCGGCACCTCGCGGTGAAATGACCCTTAAGCTTACACGATAGCCTAGCATTTGTCAAGGGACAGATTGTCCGGGTGCTATCCAAATTTGAAATGTAGGCCGGGCTTTAGCCCGGAACGATCCGCCCTAAAGGGCGGCCCTACATTTCAAATTAGGGGATTGACTTGCTTGACTCACCCGCGGCCCCCGGTAGTAGCGCCGACCTTGAGGTCGGCATGAGCTCCGGCGTGCCGGGCCAGGTCGGTAGTAGGGCCGAACAGCGGTCGGCCTGGCCCAGCGCTGCTAGGCCCTACAGATGCTGCCCTCAAGGTCAGCGCTACCTTACCTGCACGGGAGTGTAGCGCCGACCTTGAGTGTAC
>PLSX01000272.1 GCA_003165315.1 Acidobacteriota bacterium | reverse complement strand
TGGTTAGTGCCTACTGCCAACTGCCAACTGCCTTCAGCCTCCTCCCTACTACTTGGGGCTGGGGAAGAGCAAGGTCCGAAGTCAGAAGAGCAGTGGGTAATGGCTAGGGGCTGGTGGCGCGCCTCCTTTTGCCGGCTTGTTGGGTTGGAACCCTGTACCCACTTGACGATTTTTCCAGACAACTTGCCGGCATCATATTCAAAACCCTGAAATGATCTGGACGATAAGTCCAGACGTTTTGCCGGAATTCGGGGCCAAACCACCGGTTTGATGCGCCATAAGGACAACCGGGGACTTAGCTTTTTGGGGGACTCGCTTGCTGGAGACTCGCCCGGCCGCTTGCCGCCGCTGAAGGAGTTTCGGATCCGCCGAGTCGAGGCGACGAATGACAGCGCTCAAGGCGGGGACTTCGAGCCATTCCCAGCCCGAATACTCCGCCTTACAACGAGTTATGCCGGAAAACTCCGACCTATTCGCCCTGAGGACTGCCGGGGACCTACCTTTCGAATCCGGGTTTGCAGGAAAAAACTCCTCGTTGAAAACATCCCATTCAGAACATCTCCGCAGGGCGCAAAATCCCGGTTAGAATGGAGGCTCTTGTTTTGGCGCCAACTCCCGGGTGAAAGGAGACTGCACGACGGGGACTGGGTAGGCGGCAATCCTTGCCGGATGAGTTACCCGGTGGTCAACAGTTCCTTTCATTTCCAACGCAAGACTTCAAACTTTCATGGCCGATCTTCATTCTCTATTACAGCCTCTTCTTGAACATGCCAGTTTGCGCGCGGCCATGGGAGCCCTTTCCAAACCTGACGAGAGGCTCGTTGCAGTATCCGGCCTGACTCCTGCGGCCAAGGCTCTCGTGGTGGCGGCGCTGGCGCATCAATTGAAGCGGCCGGTGGTAGTCTTGACTCGGGACAACGAAGCGGCGCAAGCCTACAAGCAAACCACGGCGACATTCTTGGAATGGCTGAATCCTGGAGCCGGCAGTTCGGTCCAAATATTGCCCGCGATGGACTGTTCGCCCTATGTGGGCCGCTCGCCACACGCAGAAATCCAGGAGCAGCGCGCGGTAGCCCTTTGGAATCTTGCCCGGGGCGGAGTACGAGTGATTTTCGCTCCCGTGGCCGCAGCCTTGGGTCGATTCCGCGAAGCCCCCTTCTATGCGTCCCTCGCGCTTGATCTTAAGGTCGGTGACGAACTGAATCTGGAAGACCTGGTGGAGCACCTGCGCAGCGTGGGCTACGAACCCGGCGAGCCAGTGGCTGCCGTCGGCCAATACTCCGTGCGGGGCGGCATTGTGGATGTCTTCCCCCCTGAGGCTGAGTGGCCGTTTCGCCTGGAGTTTTTTGGCGACCAACTGGAATCGGTGCGGGAGTTTGACCCGTCGTCCCAACGATCCCGCAAACCCACGCCGCGCGCACTATTGCTGCCACTTTCAGAAGCGCAACGCTCACCGAGATTCTTCGAAAGGCTCGTGAGGATACTGATTCTGCGATCCCGCGAACACGCCCAAGCCCGCGGGACTCCCCTGCCAGAGCGCGAGCCGGATTGGGCTTCGGAACATGCCAATACCTTTCCAGGGTGGGAGTTCTTCGTACCCTTGGTTGAACCCCACACGCATACGCTGTTCTCTTTACTCGATCACCCTGTGCTGATTTGGGACGAATTTCTCGATCGGCAAACCGAGATCACTACCACGATCGAAGGCCTGGCAGCAGGGTATGAGGAAGTCCGCGACATCATTCCCCCTCGTCCGGAACCGTATGAAATCTACATGAACGAGGCGGAATTCCAACAAGCGATGCAGAGCCTTCCCCAGATATCGCTCAAAGAATTAGGCGTTGAAGCCCTCGCACCCGCAGCGGAAGTCAGTTCGCAAGCGGTGGTCATTGGCGGTGACCTATACTTCCCCGCCGAAGGCCAGGACTTCGCCAAAGAGCTGAAAAACAGTGGCGAGTTGCTAGTTACGAGTGACAAGCGGAAGAGCAGCGACGAGTGGCGAGTGACGAGTGACGAGCAAGCTGCGCAACCGCTCAATACCGCCGACATCGGACCTCGGACTTCGGACCTCGGACTGCTTTCGGCCCCAGTCCCGGCGCCCGAGTCCCGAGTCCCGAATACCTCGTCCCTTGTCCCTAGTCCCGTGGCCCTTATCCCTGATCTCGAATTCCCGATCCATACACAGCCTCCCCCCAAATACCAAGGCGGAGTGAAGGCGCTGGTTGATGATTTACGCCTCCGCGTGAAGCGCGGTGATTCCGTCATTTTCGTCGTTCCCACCAGCGGCAAGGTGGATCGGTTGCGGGAGATTCTGAAGGATTACGAAATTCCCTTCACGACTCTGGGAGGGGAAAAAGAGAAACGTGATGCCGGAGCGGTCCCGGCGGAGTCAGGCGGCACATTCATTGCCCGTGGTGAGATTCGGGAAGGCGTAGCGTTTCCCGACCTTCGCCAACTGTGGCTGGCAGACGCGGACCTATTCGGGGGCTTTGATTGGGCGGCGCGCGGACGGCGTGAGCGTTCCGGGATTTCCAGCTTCATCTCCGACCTCGGAGACCTGAAGGTGGGCGATTACGTGGTACATATCGACCACGGGATCGGCATTTACCAGGGCCTGCGTCAAATTGCCGTCACGGGAGCAGCGCGCGACTTCATGCTGCTGACGTTTCAGGACGAAGCCCGGCTCTATGTCCCTCTAGAGCGGCTGGACCTGGTGGAAAAGTATCGCTCCCACGAAGGCGCCAAACCGCCGCTCGACCGTCTGGGTGGCGCCACCTGGGAACGCACCAAGACCCGCGTGAAAAAGGCCTTGCGCGATATGGCTGCGGAGCTCTTGCAGCTCTATGCTGATCGCAAAATGCGGGGCGGCGTTGCGGCCTCCGCGGACACCCCGTGGCAGCGCGAGTTTGAAGATGCGTTCGCCTTTGAAGAGACACCCGACCAGCTCACGGCCATTGCCGACATTAAGCGCGACCTTGAAAGCCCTGAGCCCATGGACCGCCTTCTTTGCGGCGACGTGGGATACGGCAAGACCGAGCTCGCCATGCGCGCCGCATTCAAGGTGGTTCAAGACGGGCGACAGGTGGCCGTGCTGACACCCACGACGGTTCTGGCCTTTCAGCACTACAACACTTTTCGCCAGCGCATGGCCGCCTTCCCCGTGCGCGTGGAGATGCTCAGCCGCTTTCGCACCGCCGCCGAGCAGAAGAAAGTGGTGGCCGAGGCGGAAGCCGGCCGCGTGGACATCTTGATTGGAACGCATCGACTGCTCTCCAAGGATTTGCGCCTGCGCGACCTGGGATTGCTGATTGTGGATGAGGAACAGCGCTTCGGGGTAGCCGCCAAAGAGAAGCTGAAAAAATTAAAGTCCGGAGTGGATGTGCTCACCATGTCGGCCACACCGATTCCACGGACTTTGCACATGTCGCTGGGAGGCTTGCGCGACCTTTCTGTTATCGAGACTCCGCCGCGCGGCCGTCTGGCCATTCAAACCACGGTGGCGCCTTTCAATCAAGCGCTCATTCAGTCGGCCACGTTGCAGGAATTACAGCGGCAGGGCCAGGTGTTCTTTGTACACAATCGGGTGGAATCGATTTTCCAGATGGCTTCGCTCTTGCAGCGCCTGCTCCCCAACGTCCGCATCGGCGTAGCCCACGGCCAGATGGGCGAAAAAGATCTCGAACAGTCCATGTTGAAGTTCACGCGTGGGGATTTCGATGTGCTGGTCGCCACGTCGTTGATCGAAAACGGCCTCGACATTCCCCGCGCCAACACGATCATTGTGAATCATGCCGACAAGTTAGGCCTTGCCGACCTTTATCAACTTCGAGGACGCGTAGGCCGCTCAAATCGCCGCGCCTACGCGTATTTTCTAATTGGCTCGGAGGACTCACTTACCGCCATCGCGCGGCGGCGGCTTGCGGCGCTGAAAGAATTCTCCGATCTGGGGGCGGGCTTCAGACTGGCAGCGTTGGATTTGGAGTTGCGCGGCGCCGGTAACCTGTTGGGTGCCGAACAGCATGGCCACCTGAACGCGATCGGCATTGACCTCTACCTCAAGATGCTGGAGCAGACGGTGGAAGAGTTGAGGGGTTCTCCCGCCAAGCTGGAAGTACGTACCGCATTGAATTTAGGGCTCGACATCAAAATCCCCGATCCCTACATTCCCGATGAGAACCAGCGGCTGCGCATGTACAAACGCATTTCCACTACCTCCACTCCCTCCGAACGGGCGGACATGGAAACCGAGCTGGCAGACCGTTTTGGTCCCATTCCAGCTTCAGTTTCCAATCTGTTGGATTATGCCCTGCTGAAAACCGCGGCAGAGCGATTGCTGGTGCAAACGATTGAGCGCAAAGGCGATGAGGTCTGGATCAAATTCCATGAGCAAGCGCCCGTCGATCCCCTGCGAGTCGCGCAGTTTGTGCGGAAACGTAAAGACGCCAGCTTCCGCCCTGACCGCGTACTACGCTTCCGCCTGCGCGAGAGCAACTCGCTGACCCAAATCCAAAACGCCTTGCAGGAATTGCACCCGCAGACATAAGATGATTAGGTGTTAGGGGATTGGGAATTGGGAGTTGGGGGTAAGCTCTTAATCACCAGCCATCCGTAAAAGCAACCCGATAGTTGAAAACTGGCGTCTGACGAATGAGAACTAACGCCGGATAGCTGAGAGCTGACAACTAACAACTGATAACTGACCTCTTGGGTTGGAGAACAAAAAATGAATCGAACGGTGAAAATTTTGGCATGGGCAATCCTGGCCACGGCTTTTGTGGCGCCACAGGCCCAAGCCGCCCACGTGGTGGAACGGATCATCGCGCGCGTCAATGGCGAGATCATCACCCAACGTCAGTTTGAGAAGAAAAAAGCCGACTTGCGTGGCGAGCTGTCGCAGCAGTACAGCGGCCTTGATCTCGATGCCAAAGTTAACGATGAGAGCAAGAATCTCCTGCGCAACCTCATCGACGAATCCTTGATGGTGCAGAAGGCCAAGGACCAGGACATCAACGTGGAAACCGACCTCATCAAGAAATTGGATTCGATGCGCCAGGATCAAAAGCTGGCGACCATCGACGATTTACAAAAAGCGGCGGAAGGGGCAGGACTCAACTGGGAAGATTTGAAGGAAGAACTTCGCCGCCAGCTTTTGATGCAGGAGATCATCAGCCGCGAAGTCGGTTCCCGACTGGTCATCACGCGGGAAGAGATGCGAAAGTACTACGATCAGCACAAAGAGGAATTCAAGTCTGAGGGCATGGTCCACCTGGCGGAAATCCTGATTTCCAACACGAAATACAAGCCGGACGAGGCGGAGAAGCGTGCCAAGGAAGTGGTGGCGGAATTGAAGGGTGGAGCGAAGTTCAGTGCCATGGTTAAGAAATACTCCGACGACCCCAGCGTTGACCAGGGGGGTGACATTGGCATGATGAAGACGGGTGGGATCGCTCCTGTCATTGCCTCAGCCGTCGACAAACTGGACATCAATGAAAATACGGACGCAATTTCCATCAAGTCGGGTTACATCATCCTGCGGCTCATGGAACGCTTCAGCCCGGGTATTCCCCCCTTTGAAGAAGTCGAGCCACGCGTGAATGAGGCATTGTATAACCAGCGCATGGCTCCGAAAATGCGCGAATTCCTTACTCAGCTCCGCAAAGACAGTTACATCTTTCTCGCCCCCGGTTATATTGACACAGGGGCCGATACTCCGGGCGCGGCATTAGCGGCCGAAAGAACGCAATGAAACAGACCTATGTGAAGGACCTCGCACCGGACTCGCCGGTGCGCAGCACCTTTCTGGTCCAGTCCAAGGAACGAAAGATCACCAGCACGGGTGGCGCCTATCTCGACCTCAGCCTGCAAGACACCACGGGCGTGATTTCCGCCAAACTCTGGGACTACTCCGAGCGCACCACTCCAGCCTTCGATACCGACGATATCGTGCAAGTGGAAGGGCACGTTGAAAGCTATCGCGGCACGCCCCAACTGCGTGTGCGCAGGATTACGCATGTCCCCGGCGAAGAGATCAACCTGTTGGATTACCTTCCCCGTACCAGGCACGACCCGGAAGAGATGTTCTCAGCCCTGCTTAAGCGGGTGAGCAGCATGAACGAGGGACCTCTCCGCGCGCTGCTGTTAAGCATTTTGGAAGATCCTGCCCTGGCGGAGAAGTACAAGCTCGCACCCGCGGCCATGAGCTATCACCATGCTTTTCTGGGAGGATTGCTTGAACACGTCTCATCTCTCATCGCGCTGGCGGATGGCGTGGCGGATCATTATCCCTGGCTGCGGCGGGACCTGATTGTGGCTGGTCTGGTGCTCCATGACATCGGCAAGCTGGAAGAGCTGAATTTTACCCGCGGCTTCCGCTATTCCACGCGAGGACAATTGATCGGCCATATCAGCATGGCACTGGAAATGGTGCAGACGAAAATTCACCAAATTCCCAATTTCCCCGCCCCACTCAAGGACGAGCTTGAGCACATCATCATTTCCCATCACGGCAAGCTGGAGTTTGGATCGCCCAAAGAACCAATGTTTGCCGAGGCCATGGTGGTGAGCTTCCTCGACGAAATGGATTCAAAAATGGAAGCCGTTCGCGCCCAGTATGCCGCGGACAAAGACCGTACGGGAGACTGGACAGCGCGCAACCCTGCACTGAAGCGCGAACTGCTCAAACCGCCGCGCAAAGTTTAAAGGCTAAAGGGTAAAAGATTGAGCCTAAATAAGCGACAGGGCCGCGGATTGGCAGGAAGGCTAAGTGTAAATGGTAAATTGTAAATGTTAAAAGGCGGCGATCAGGTTTTACCATTTATCATTTACATTTTTCCTTGGCTTCACACGATGCCATATTTTTCCGGGAATGCAGGGGAAAGATCTGGAGTAGTCATAAAATTTAAAGGGTGAAGTATAAAGGCTAAAGGGCAAGAATCGGTCTTCATCCTTCAGCCTTTACCCTTTAACCATTCTTGTTAAAGTCTTCCATGGCCCATTTCTCCTCCACCGATGTTGCGAGGGTGTTGCCTCACCGCTTCCCTTTCCTCTTTGTCGATCAAGTGGAGGAGTTCATTCCCGGTCAGCGCATCGTGGCGATCAGACACTTCTCCATCGACGACCAGGTGGCGAGGGGGACCCCCCCCGGCGTGGCCATCATCCCTACTGCCGTAATTCTGGAACTGGTAACGCAAGTGGGGGCGGTGCTGGTGATGGAGCGGCCGGAAATGGAAGGCAAGATCGCCATGATCCTCCATATTCCTTCCGCCCGGGTCATCAAGCCGATTGAGGCGGGTGACACTGTACGCGTTGAAGCCGAAGTGGTCCGCATGAAGGCGCAATATGGTGAACTGCATGGCTCAATCTTCCGTGACGGCGAATTGGTGGCCGAGGGCCAGATGCGTTTCGGCATCGCCAACGCCGAGGATGTCATGCCGGGCCGCAAATAATGGGGAGCCCACAGGTGCCTTGCCTGAAATTCCTCACAATCCCATATTTTACCCCTGCGTCTCTGTTGTGCTTGCCAGCGGCTTTGTGGGGTCAACCTGGAGCCACAGCACGACTCCAATCAGCAGTAATGCCGCCATCGGGATGAAAGGCACGTCGTAGCTTCCGTAGCGGCTTACCAGATATCCAAATGCCACCGACGATGCGAACGATCCAACTTGTGCGGCGGTGTTCATCACGCCAACAATGGCACCGGCATATTCGCCGCTAATGTCCAGGCATACTGCAAACATCGTCGGCTGCTGAAAAGTAATTCCACCGTAGACGAGCGACAGCAGGATCAGCGCTCCAAGCCAATGTTGCGTGAATATAACCGCAACGGTGCAAAGCGCCGCGCCCCCCAACCCCACCAGACCGATTGAACGGCGTCCCCACTTGAGTCCCAGTCTTCTCACCAGCGCCTGGCTGGCAAAGCCCCCGCCAGAGCATGCGCCCGCGCCAACTAGAAATGGCAGTGACGACAAGAGAAGGTCATTTTCACTGTATCCCCGTCCGCGCACCAGAAAGGTGTGAACCCACGACTGAAAAAAATACAGTGTGTACATGTAACAGCCGCCCACTCCCATAATGGCCCAGAGATCTCCGGAGCGGCAGGCGGTCTTCCAGGGGAACGCATGGTGGGCGGGGATCCCCAGGCCACGAGTCTCTTCTAATTCCGCCCGGCTGACGCCCGTCTTCTCTGCCGGGGAATCACGAAACCACCCGTACCAAATCAGGCTCCAAGCTACACCAATGCCCCCAAACAGATAGAAGGAAGCTCGCCAACCGTAATGAACCTGGATAGGTACTACCAGCAAAGGGGCAAACGCGCCGCCCAATTGACTGGCCATCAACGCGATTCCAAAAGCGCGCCCCCGCTCATGAAGGGGAAACCAGCGTCTGATGGCCACGGCGGCATTGGGGAAAGCCCCCGATTCACCCGCTCCAAAGAGAAAGCGGGTCATCAAAAGCGGATTGAGCCCTGTGACCAGGCCCGTGAGCGAAGTGAATGTCGACCACCAGAGGACGATCCGGGTTAGCACCCGCCGGGGACCAAGGAGATCGCCCAGCGCGCCGGAGGGAATCTCAAATACCCCGTAGGAGAGCGTGAAGATGCCCGTCACCCACCCCCAACCCAAAGGGCTGATGTGAAGGGCCTCCTGCATTCGGGGCCCGGCCACGGAAATACAAACACGATCCAGCAGTGTGATGACAAGCATCAGGGACAAAAGTCCCAGAACCCGATTCCTGTATTTCGTCGCTGGCCCCTCCGGCGCGGCTGATTGTATTCTCTCACACAGGGTGAAAGCACTGTGGTGAAATCCCTTGGGTTAATTAGTCAATGAGCTAGCATCGGGGGCCAATTGACAACCTCCTCCGAGTAGCCCACAATTATTGCAGAGATTTTGCTGCATTTTGGATTGTTATTTTGGGCAGTAATCATGGGCATGGTATTCGCTGGCCTCAAAATTCGTAACATTCACATCCATCCGGCACATATCCTGGCGCCTATGGCGGGGATTACGGATACAGTCTTTCGCCGCTTCATCAAGCGGCTGGGTGGGTGTGGGCTGATCATGACGGAGTTTGTCTCCAGCGAAGGAATGATCCGCCCGAATTTCCGCACGCAGCGCTATCTGTTTTACCAGCAGGAGGAGCGGCCCATCACCGCCCAGATCTTCGGAGCCGACCCCGGTCACCTGGCGGACGCAGCGCGCCAAATCGAAGATCTGGGATTCGATATTGTCGACCTGAATTTGGGCTGCCCCGCCAAAAAAGTGGTGAAGTGTGGAGGTTCCGGCCTACTCCGCGATCTGCTGTTACTGGAAACCATACTGAAGGCCATTCGGGCCGCGGTGAAAATTCCCTTCACCATCAAACTTCGTTCCGGGTGGAGCGATAATGAAATTGTCGCTCTGCAAGTGGCGCGAATGGCGGAGGAAAGCGGTGTGGAGGCGCTCGCCGTCCATCCCCGTACACGCCTTCAGGGATTCAGCGGCAAGGCACGCTGGGAGATCATCCAGCAGGTCAAACTGGCTGTGCGGATTCCCGTAATCGGCAATGGCGACGTCTTTAAACCCGAGGACGCGCTGGCCTTGCAAAAGCAGACCGGTTGCGACGCGGTGATGATCGGTCGCGCGGCCGCTTCCAATCCCTGGATATTCCGCCAAATGGCGGAGTTTTTCGCGGCAGGAACGTACCGTGAGCCCACAGATTCCGACCGCTACGAAATGATCCGCACCTACTATTCCATGCTGGTGGCGGAGGAAATTCCAGGCGCCATAGGCAAAATGAAGCAGTTCGCGAGCTGGTTCACCCATGGCGTGCGCAATGGAACGGAATTGCGGCGGCAGGTGCAAAGCGCCAAAGAAACCGGCGAGGTCATCGATCGCGTGGACGCATTTTTCGCTTCCATCAGCCCCAATCCAGGGAAGACAGAAGCTGCGGTCGCTTCCTGAAAGTTCCGGCGCCCTGAATGGAATCTTTCGGCGATGAAAAACGCGTTCAGCGCCGGGTGGAGGCCGCCATTGCCATCCGGATCCAAGGTGTGGATTCTTCCGGAACTGCTTACGACGACGTCGCCACCGCGCTGGAAGTAAGCCGTAGAGGCCTCTCCTTCCTCACCCAGCTCGACCTTGCTCTATTTGCAACCCTGACCATCACCATCCCCGGGCGGGGCCTTATGCGGCAATCCAAAGGCCCCTTCGATTTCTTCTCGGAAGCGACAGTCGTCCGCTGCAGGAAAGAGGATGATGGATTAAATCGTATCGGGGTTCGCTTCATCGGAGCCACCCTTCCCATGTATAGTGCGGAAGTTTTCTGACGATTTCCCGTGACCGGACGCGGCAGGAACTCATTCAATCGCACTGACTGTCAGGGCTGAACGCTTAGCGCCTCGGCCTGATTTGGCTGTGATGGGTGTGCCGCTCGGGCCTTTTGTAGATCTTCCACCAGCCGCTTGCTAATTCCCTGTGCGGCGTGCGGGCCATCGATGGCGATAACCTTACCTGTAGCCAGCACAATGCCCGAATGCGATTCGCTGACTGTATAGGTGAAGTCATAGGTAAAGATGGGCCGGTCAACTTCCACCAGCAGTTCCCCACCCCGGTCGCTTTTCACGACATCGATTTCCAGACTTCGAAAATCCGGATTGCTCAGCAGTTCCCTTTCCAGCATAAATGGGGTGAAGTAAAGGGTGTGAGAAGCTACGCGAAGGCTGCGGGAGGTGGACAGGACCACGTCGGGGGCCAAAGCCTCGCCCGTTGCCGGTATCGTGGGGGAAGCCATGGCCGGCGGCACCAGGTCCTTTCCCGAACCCAGAAATCTATGCAAGTTTTGGCTTGGTAGACCGGCGACGCTCTGCACGGGGATGGCAAACTGCTGCCCCCGGGAATTCAAAAATGCCGGAATGATGCCAATCAACAGGCCCCGAGAATCCACCAAAGCCCCCCCCAGCGTGCCTTGTGGAACAGGGGCCATAAACTCAACCAAGCGGTAGCCGTGGCCCGCGCCCGTCAATTCATCCGCCAGTCGGGCCGGACCCAGAACGCCGCCCCCAGCCCACCACGCCAACCTGTCGTCAACTGTCAGCACATGGATCTTTTCTCCCGTCAGATTTTCCTCCAGAGCTGCGGTGCCGGCCTGGGCAAGGCCACTGGCGGGAATGTGCAGCACCGCCATGTCTCGCCGTTCATCAAACCCGGCAAGCTCAACCTGGTCGTAAACCTCACCATCCCGCAGCCGCACCTGCACTTCCTGCGCATTCTTCAGCGGGTGGTAAGGCGTGAGAATCCTGCCATCAGCGCTAATTATCACGCCGCAAGTCACGCTCTGGACGTGACCGGCGCCGTCACCCACCAAAACCAGCGCCATGGATTGTTCTGCCTGATGAATAACATCCGCGCCCTCCACTACGGATCCGCCCTGGGAAGCGCCGTGCCCCATCCCAACCGTAATGACCGCCACCGCCACAACCAAAAGCCAGATTGTTCGTTTCATCGCATCCTCCTAGTGGTTTCGTCCTAGCCGGGGAAGCGCAATCGCGCCACCAAAAGAGAACTGCTCTGAAAATATATTTCCGGAAGGTCGAGGGACTACAATTGCTTGAAAATATAGGGGATAGGTCATAACCTCAAAATGGATCAATGCTCGTGGGGCACATTGAAGCTGGACAAGACCAGGATGGTTTTGCAAGGGACTGCCAGATCCGACGTCGCCTGTCAGGAAAAGATGGCGCTCATTGGCGGGTGGGGGAAAATCTGGGATTACAGATGAGGAATTAGCTCTTTCGGTTCTTTTCCACTTGCAATTGGCGATAGGCGTCGCTCTTGGAAACGCCTCGAGCGCGGGCTACAATTTTCAATGCCGCCTTTTCATCGATTCGCTGCTTTGCCATGACGGCTTGAATTTCAGAGATAATCGAAGCAGCCCGGGGAGCGCTTTCCTTGATGTCCCCACCAGCATGAAGTCCAATCAGCACGGTAATTTCGCCTTTTGCCGGACGCTTCTTCAAATACTCCAGGGTTGTGCTGATGGTCCCGCGGAGAAACTCTTCGTGGATTTTAGTGACTTCACGGGCAACCACAATCTCACGTTCACCCAGTATTTCCAGCGAGTCCTTCAGCATTTCTGCCAGGCGATGGGGAGCCTCATAGAAGACCAGCGTCCGGGTGGCATCCTTCAATTCTTCCAAGGCCTTCCGGCGCTCACCTTTCTTGCTGGGCAGGAATCCCAGAAAGCGGAACTTATCCACTGGCAATCCGGAAGCGGCCAGCGCCGCCACGAAAGCAGAGGCGCCGGGAACTGGTATTACCGGAATGCCATGTCGAACGGCAAGATGGACCAGGCGGAATCCCGGGTCCGAAACCACTGGCATTCCTGCATCCGTAACCAGTGCAAGGCTACTTCCCTCCTCCATCTGAATAATCAGCTCGGGAGCGCGCGTCATCTCATTGTGTTCGTGATAGCTAATGGTTCGTGTCGTTATCTTGAAGGCATTCAGGAGTTTCTGCGTGCGGCGAGTGTCCTCGCAAGCAATCAAGTCAACCTCTTTGAGGATTCGGATGGCCCGCAGGGTCATGTCCTCGAGGTTTCCTATCGGAGTCCCGACGATGTACAGATTTCCGTGCTCGCCATTGGCAGACTCAAGGGGGTCAATAAAGCTCGATCGTGCTACCATAAAAAGTTGTCCGTCCGTAACCTGAATAGAAAGCGAAGTAACAGTGTATCAAGTCGGTGCGTGTATCTCAAGCAAATGGGAATGGCCTCGGAGATTGATGCCCTCCCGGGATCACCGGGGACTTTATCAATCCGCGGACGCTGTGGTAATATCAACCAGGTTCAAAGTGGACGAACTGTACTGCTGAAGACGATACAACCCCGTTGCGCCGTCCGCCATCATTAGTAAAGGGTTATATAAAATCACGCCCGGGTTAAGATCAAACCCGAGGAATGGGAACAAAGGTTAATGTCAACCAGCAACCTCCAGGTTGAAAGCGCGCCAGAAAAGATTCCACCCAGGGACGAGGCTGCAGCGGACGAGCTTTTCAAGATCGCGCTCGTTGACCCACCGAACCTTTTCGTTTCCGCGTTCCGGCAGCTTCACTACTGGCTTCTTGAACCCAAAGTAACGGTCTCCGCGCAACAGTATCGCGGCACCGTCGCGCTGCCAGCCACGGATCTGCGCCCTTGGTTCTATGACCTCCCTTCCCAGCTCAAGGTGGCATTTGAGAAGCCTCGCGACCCCATAGGAATCTACAACCATGCCCAGCAGGAGAAAAGAGCGCTGGGCGCATTCGCTTTTGCCCTGGCATTGGGAGCTGGCGGCTGGTTTTGGCGCCACGAAACCGGCTTGCTGCTGGGAATTATTGCAGGATTTGCCTTGGGCGAATTGGCGGGCTCACTGGTATTCAAAGCCCGGCCTTACCCCCCCGATATTTGGCATGACTATCGGATGCAGGCAGCTTCGTGGGTCAATTCCACGCTGGTGCATATCATCGCCCTGCTACTTCTTTTGCTCCCCTTCATCCTTGCTCGTATGTGGCAGCCCCCGAAAGCCGCAAGCAAGGTCGAGGCCATGGATATCTCCCCCTACCTTCCCTTGCTGCCACCCTCTCATGGCAAGAAGGCGGGAGGGGGTGGAGGCGGAGGAGATCGCTCACCCACGCCGGCGTCAAAGGGCGCCATTCCGAAATTTTCAAAATTGCAGCTCGCCCCGCCCATGGCGGTGATTCCGAACCTGACCCCGAAGCTGGAAGTTGCGCCTACGCTGCTGGGGCCGCCTGAATTGAAGCTCCCGCAAATGAGTTCAAACATGCCATGGGGCGATCCCAATGGGGTGGTTGGTCCTGCCTCCAACGGTCCGGGATTTGGTGGCGGCATTGGCAGCGGCGAAGGCGGCGGAGTTGGCTCCGGTAAAGGTGGTGGACTGGGTCCCGGTGAAGGCGGCGGCATGGGTGGTGGAGTATACGCCGTGGGTGGGGGCGTAAGCGCTCCGGTTCCCATCTATAAACCAGAGCCTGCCTACTCGGAAGAAGCGCGCAAGGCTAAGTACCAGGGCACTGTGGTGTTGATGATTATCATTGATGCTTCAGGAGCCGTTACGGAATGCAGAGTCATAAAACCCCTTGGCCTCGGGTTGGATGAAAAAGCCATGGAGACAGTGAAGACGTGGAAATTCAAACCTGCCATGAAAAACAGCACCCCTGTTCCCGTGCGCGTTAGTGTGGAAGTTAGCTTTCGCTTGTTCTAAGCTCTTCAAATTCCTATTTATTGCTGATCGCTGGGGGTCGCCATTCGTTTTTGATTCTCGTCCAATCTTGCAGCTTTCTTTGCCCTTTCTTCGGCATACAACTTTTGAAAGATCTGCATCTGCTCCTGCGATTTGGCCGGTTCGTTAAGTTTCGTATAGAGCTGGGCAAGTTGGTAATGGACGTTCTTGTCATCAGGCTCCAGCTCGGTGGCCTTTAGCAATAGCTTCAGTGCTTCGGGCAGCTTCCCCTGAGCGGCATAGCACTTGCCCAGGAGAAAATACCCCTTCATGAACTGAGGATCGGCAGGAACGGAAAGCTCCAGCAAGGGCACCGCTTCATTTAGCCTGCCGCCTTTAACCAATATGTCTGCAAGATAGTAGTTTGCCTTGGGGTGGTTAGGATCCTCTTGTAAGGCCAGCCGAAGTTCGTTTTCGGCATTCGGGTAATCCACTTTAAGGTAGTAGTCCTCTCCCAAGGCAAAATGAATTCCGGGGAAATTCGGGTCTTGGGCGAGGACCTTTTGATACTGGTCAATTGCCTTGGTGTAATCCTGCACCTGCGTATTGCTTTCCGCCTTCAACACCAGGGTGTAAACCGAATTGGGGTCAAGGTTGCCCAACTGATCGATGGCAAGCAAGGTAATCGACTTCATGAATCTTATCAATTGATAAAGAGCTTTTTTGTCGGTGGGATCTTCCTTCAAGAGTATCTCGTACTGGCGCAACGCGTCGGCATTGCGGTTCAGCGACTGATAAACCTGAGCTTCAAAATAGTGTGCCCGCCGGTATTTGGGATCAATCTCCAGTTGCTTATCGAACGCCGCAATGGACTCGTCGTATTGATTAATTCCGAAATATGAGAGCCCAATATAGAAATTGACCTCCGGATATTTGGGATCAATTTTCAGGACCTGTTGGAATGTTTCAATGGATTCGGGAAACTTGAGCTCAGTCTGGTAGATGATGCCAAGCCGCTTCAATACTTCAGGGTTATGGGGAAAGTTTTTCGCCGCATCGAGATAGATTTGCTCGGCCCCGGCATAATTCTGGCTTCCCTCGAGCGCCCGCGCCTGGCTGAAATACTGGTCAAGGCTTGGAGCCTGAGCTTGCGCCAATGTCACATTGCGGCACGAGAATAGGACCAGGGTTAGAAATAGAGTTTGTCGAACGAAACCAATATGACGGTATGGTCGGATTTTTCGCATGGCTGAGGTTAGCACGTCAGTTCGGCGGCTGGCAAAAACAATTTCCCTCTTGGCCGGCGTCGCAAAAGGGGCCCAAAGATGATGAGAGAAAGCCGATGCTCATACTTGGCAATCGAGCGCCGAGAATCGCCGCAACCCACAGTGATAGTGATTTTGAGGCGACGAATTACGACAGGTAGAAGGGTTGAGTAGTTTCCGCGCTCAAAGGTTTTGTGCAAGCCAAACCCTCGCTCAGGGGCTTGCGCCCCCATTTCTGCCCAACGAGATTTGGACCAAATGGAAAAAATTTGGCAAAATAGTGCTTATTTTCTGACCTATGACTCGGGATCCCCCTTCACTGCTGCCTGTAAGCCACTACCTCGTCCCCGAACAACCCCTTGGCATTGAAGGAGACATTGCATTGATCAGTTAGTTTCAGAGAGTCGGGGTGCTGGTTGGAGAGGATTTGGTTGACCAGGAAAAAGCCGCCGGGATTCAGCATGTGTGAAATGTTCTGCATCGCCAGCGCTTGCTCAAAGAAGTTGTAATAAACGAAAACATTGGTGGCGACCACGAGGTCGAATCCCCCCTTGGCAGGGACCTCAAGCTGCTGGGCCACAATGTCTAAGTCCTGTCCGGATACGCGTTCGGCATAGTAAGGACGGATGGAAACGGCACGCACTCCTACTCCCTTGAAATATCTGGGGGGTGCGAAAGGTTGGGTCGGTGTGCCCAGGAGATCACCAAAATGCTGCCAATATGAGACAAGCTCGGGGGGCCAATCATTTCGTGGGTCATTGGGCAGTTGCACTATGTAAGGGTGGCCCTCGCGCCCCCGCCCCGCCAACCCCTCAATATGGGCAAGAACCGAAGGGTTCAGGTCGCAGGCCACCACACGAACGTTTTCAGCTTGCCCCAGCCCCAAACGCAGGACCGATTCCAAAATGGCAAAAGGCTGGATGGTTTGAACGGGGTAGAAATCCAGCCCAATGCGTTTGTCGGCAAAATCCAAGCCGGGCCCAATCACCGCAATGCGCCGAATGCTGCCGCGGGCCAACCGGCCCTTTTGAACCAATTGCTTCAGCATTGTATCCAGAGCGAAGTCAGGTTCAAGTGAAGTATCGAAGGAAAGTCCTCGCTCTTTATAGATGGTTGCACGGGTCATCAGGAGGGCGGCAGGATCGGTGCTCTGGCGGGCGGCGCGCTGCTTCATTTCATACTCGCGTTCGTCCAGAATCAAACGCTGCAAATTGGCGGCCAGATAGGTTTCCGCAGAGTCATGGGACAAATTGCGCCGCCTAAGAAAGTCTTGGGCAAACCTCAAGCGCTCATTTTCCCCCGGCTGAACAACCGCTTGCGCCAGGGCGTGGACTCGCGCCCGTGTGGCCGGCGTCAGTTGGCCGTTTACGTCCGCCCCCAGGTCAGAAGTGGGTATGGGGAGAAGCTGGGTGTAGGAAGTCCCAAACAAGATCAGATTGCTGATCGAGTCCTCAATCCCACGGTCAATCCTGCCTCTGATTTCGCTGTCGCGGGATTTGATCCAGCCATCCCAGGACGACGCATCGTTGATCTCCGCCGGTGGCATATCGGGAGCGCCGGCGCTCGTCATGGCACTAATGAGGTCACGCACTTCATCAAAAGGGAGGAAATGAACTTTGAGTTGGGGGATAAGGGAGAATATCGGGGTCGCCAGACAGGCAGCTAGGACCATGAGCAGAGCCTTCTTCTCTCGCCCCCGCCACGCATTCAGCACGTTCGACCGCATTTTCGTCCCCGCATCTCTCCCGTCTAAGGAGCAATACCGTTTCCCTGACCGATTGGCAAAAGGTCATTATACGGGGTTGGCGGTCTTTACGGCAATTTTGGTGTGCTGCTCTAATGAGTTGAAAACCTGATGTTGCAGAATACAAGCGTAGCTTGCCTTAATATCGAGCAGGATTTACATTCTGTGAACAGGCTTGGTGGTGTCTCATCATAAATTTCATCCTAAAGCTTATCGCGAAGAGATTCGACTAGTACATAACCGATGAGCGAGGCAGTAAGAGCAATCACCAAATTGCTCTTCGTAAAAATGTCTCGGACAGCCCAGACTATACCCTTGCTTTGTGCCAGACCTGAGCGTTCATACTCACCCATGAGCAAGTTGGAGTAAAACAGAAATACGATGAAACCTATCTCGACAATTGCCCGCCCGACCTTCTTCATCGCTGTGTTGTGCTCCAATCAATTGGTCATTCTGACTTCTTACCGTATGGGCCTTGTGAGCCAAAGGTTGCATTTGAATCAATCAAGACCTGGCAGTTTGCTGACGAAGGCTTCGGGTTCATGATTGCTTGGGCGCCACTCCAACACCCCTCCGTCTCGAATAAGGTATTTTGACGTCGTTCCTCCGGTGCAGGCAGAAATACGATCGGGCGGGCAAACCTCCTATTTTTTCTCCGGAGTTTCAGTTGTTGCGGCGCCCTCTACGATTTCGAGGACTCCATTTGGATCAGCGTGAGCCACCGATTGTTTGGCACCCGAGGGCCACAGGACCTCAAGGGAATCGATCTTGGTCGCGTCGCCGAGGCCGAAGTAGAGCGGAAGATCACTCTGCGATAGATACCCGGATTTCCCGTCTTTGACCTTTGTAATCTTCAAATTTCCCGCCGTGACAATCACCTTGGCGCCCAGTCCCTCACGATTGGACTTGGTTCCCACCAGCTTGACCTTGAGGTAGGAGATTTTCTTCTTTTCCGCCAGATCGCTGATCAACACGCGTGGCGCGGCATTAAATTCATTGGTCACAATGTCTAGGTCGCCGTCATTATCTAGGTCGAAGATGACGGAGGAACGGGAACTCAACGACCCTAGAACCGTAAACTTGCCTTCGTGACCTTTGCAGTCGCGGTGGAGCACATCTGGACCAGAGCAGTCGACGTCAAACCATGGGGCAACCGTCTGTTCACCGGGTCTTGGTTCGATCCCAAGGAGGAATTCACTATCTTTGAAGCCATTTCCCCCCTCGTTCAGTAGAAGAGAGTTGATGCCATAGCGGTAGTGGTAGCTCATCCCCGCGGTGATGAACATATCATCGTAGCCGTCAGCATTCAGGTCGTCCACGCTCACGCCCCAGGGCCAATAGGTTTCAACCCCGATCTTGTCTGACACCTCTTCAAACTTGCCGTTCCCCAGATTCTTATAGAAGGCGTTGCCAAAGATGCTCTTCTCGTGGCCCACCATGAAGGAATCAGCCCACATCATGGTTGACTTGGTCTTCTCCTGGTCCCACTCGTCATAGGTTAGGTCGTAGCTCATGTCGGAATGCATGTCGGTAATAAACAGATCCATCAGCCCGTCGTTGTTGAAGTCGAAAAACTTGATGCCCATGGCGCCCCAGGGCGTCTTGGGAAAATACTGGTCCGTCTTGTCAACAAAGTGGTCGCCATTCACGTTCACATAAAAGTGATTGTTCCCCTGCATATTGAGGACATAAAGATCCGGATAGCCGCTGTCATTCAGATCAACAAAGCTGGCATCGCCATTCCAGCCACAGGTGGTGATTCCGGAGGTCTTGGTGACGTCTTGAAATTTGTTGTTGCCGAGATTCTTGTATAGTTTGCACGGCTCGCTGCGGTCCGGATGAAGCTGTCCGGAAAACGCGTCCGCCAATCCCACATAATTTCCCGCCGCAGTCTTTTCGTTTGAAGTATAGCGGCCAACGTTGGAAAGGAAGAGATCCACCAGGCCGTCGCGGTTGTAATCCACAAACACCGCTCCTGAGGAGTGCCCCACGTAGCCAAGTCCCGACTGCTCCGTGATGTCTTCAAATTTCCCGCTGCCCAGATTGTGAAACAAGTGGTTTCCATGTCGCACCGTGGTCACGAAGAGGTCAGGCTTTCCATCATTGTCCGTATCGGCAAAGGAGGCAGCGACGCTGATCTGTCCGCACATTCCCACTCCCGCCTTGTCGGTGATGTTTTCAAACTTGCCGCCGCCCAGATTGCGCCAAAGCTCGTTGCAACCCACCTGGTTCACAAAATAGATGTCGTAGAGGCCGTCGCCATCCACGTCGGCCACGGCGATGCCATTGCCGTGGTCATAATGATCGGCTTTGTAGATTTTCTTGCCGTCATCGGTGATGCCATTCTTGAAGGTGATGCCGCTTGCCGCCAGCCCATCGCTAAACTTGAAATCGTCAAAAACCTTGTAATCGCGGGCGCGCTTCTCCTGGTCGGCCTTCCGGCGCCGCATCCAGTCAATTTCCGCCTGGCTCTTGGGCTCCTTCAGTTCCTGACCCATGTAAAGGTAACGCGTCGGTTGATCAGCGGAATCAGCTTGCTGCGGCGGGGCGGCGAGGGCGACGACTCCAAGACCAGTCAGCGGTCCAAGGACGAGAACGATGCCAGGAATGCAGAACAGAGCCAGAAACAGATTCTTGAGCCTCATGAGAAACGTAGACCTCCCTGCGGTTTAAGAGCGTGACAACAACGATGCTTTCCAATGAAAGGAATCATATTGTGTGAAAATGCCTGGGTCAATCCGTGCCGTTCGGCCGGAAATAATGTGATTCAATCCCAACTTGCCGACTTCATCAGGCTTCGGCGTGCCCTTTTCCGTCGCATGCGAAGGCATTGGATAGACTTCGGAACCCCGGGTTTCCCACTCGAAATGGAGTTGATCCCGCCCCGGACTTTTCAATTGAATAGCCGTGTTCCCGCGCCCCCGGGCAACATTATACATCTATGCGCCGCCACACCAAGCTTTCCTTTTTTGCGCGATGGGCAATGCGAGGCTGGAAAAATCATAGGCAATCAGGTAAACTTGTTGGCGTATCAAATCCGGCTTGAGGGGGGCGGAAAAGCTGGGACGTGGGCGTCAAACCCCGCTTCAAAATCAAGCTCCCTGGCAATTGACCCTTGCAACCACAGCCGCGATTCGGTAAGATTTGCTGTTTCAATCTGTTGGGAGGTCGTCTAACGGTAGGACTGCAGACTCTGACTCTGCCTATCGGGGTTCGAATCCCTGCCTCCCAGCCAATCTAGCCGGCTTACCTTCAACCACCTAGCACCAGTTTCGTACCGCCAATTTGAGCCCATTCAAAATCCTATAGGGACAATAAGTCTCAGATCTTCATGAGGTGACATAACTCCCAAAGGCAGTGTGTACCCGGATGCAGACCAAGGCAGCGGCTGGCAGCGCACTCCGTTGGGGCTGCCCCTTCAGGAATAAGCGGCTTGGTTTTCCCAGCCTCGCAGTTGAACCTGTAGAGGCCTTGGCGTGTCTAGTACGACCTTAGGGATGTGCCGTCTTGGTGGGCGTCGTAACGGGCGGGTGGTGGGTCACGGTGTGCCGCTTGGCCGGTGGCGCCTTCGCTTCCTGCTGAAGCCGGAGGTAGGCTGCGGCGGCGCGAACCTGGACGGCCTCCTTCTTGTCGTCCAACAGAGGAACCAGGTTCTCGCGCATCTCGGGGAATGGATGCATCGCCGCTACATGGGCAGCGGCGGCACGTACGGACCACTCCTTATCCGTGAAAGCGGATTGAACTGCATCCTTCAAACCCGGATCGGTCGAGCCCCCCACAAGGAGCAAAGACGCGGCACGGGCAGAAGAATCAGGGTCCGAGAGGATACCCTGCGCCGAAGAGAGTCCGAACCCCAGGCCCGGCACGGGCGCGAAACCTGCCGCCGAGATGGCGATGGTGGTAAAGAGCTTGGTGGGTGTGTGCAGCATGCGCAAGGCGCTGCGCTTCTCCTTGGTTATATAGCTGGAAGAGGCTTTTGATTCCTTATTCACCACTTCCAGGAGATATTCCGTTCCCTCGGGGTCATGCAGTTGGTAAAGCACCTTGGCCGCAGCGAAATCGACTTCCGGAATAGGGTCCACAAGGGCTTTATTGAGGAGAGGGATGACAAAGATCTTGTTTTCCTTGAGGTCACCGAGGGTACTCACCACCGCTACGCGAACGGTGACGTCGTGATCGTCAAGCATGGGGGGAAGAAGATCAACCGCAATGTCCTTTACGCCGACCAAGCTCAAGGCCTCCGCGGCGCCTTTGCGAACGTCGGGATTATGATCATGAACGGCGTCGTCCAAAATGGACCGGCACCTCTGAAGAGTGTCCGGGGGCTTAACGGGTGGGACTGCGGCAGGCGGAGGGGTCTGCCCCAACGCAACGATCGCACCCAACATGATCAAGATCCAGACTCGCATAGTGACGGACTCCTTCAATCCTAAATGGTCTTAATGGGAAAATTAATGGCCCCGATCAGTACTGCTATTCTACTCATATCCCGGCACGTTTTTCAAAACCTGTCTGCCTATGGCAAGAGCGACTTACACACGGTCCGGCTGGAAACTCAGAACGCTCCCGGTAAAAGTAGCGGAATAAATCGCGGAATTCGAGTACGATGTTTAACCCACGCCTGCGTGGTTGAACAAATCCTATGCATGGAGTGAATTAACAATTTGACGACCTCAGTTGAATGCCTGCACCCCAACGTTTCTGCTGCCCACGCCCGGGTGGGACTTTTTGATTTTGATGGCACCATCTCCCTGATCCGCGCCGGCTGGGTGGACGTGATGGTTCCCATGCTGGTGGAGATCCTCGTGGACCTTCGCACCGGTGAAAAGGAATCCGACCTTTACACGCTGGTGAATGAATTCGTGGCCCGCCTGACCGGCGAACAGACCATCTACCAGATGATGGAGCTGGCCCACCAGGTGGAATTGCGCGGGGGCAAGCCCCTGGAACCCCTTGCCTATAAGAAGATGTATTCAGACCGACTGATGGCGAGGATTGAATACCGCCGCCAGGAGTTGCGCACGGGCGTCGTGTCTCCGGAAAAGTATCTGGTGCCCGGAACCGTAGCCTTGCTTGAATCCCTTCGCGAGCGCGGCCTGAAGCTCTATTGCGCCAGCGGCACCGATGAGGTCTTCACGGTGGAAGAAGCAGGCTTGCTCGACATTCGAAAGTACTTCGATGGCGGCGTCTATGGCGCTCAGGATGATTACCGGACTTTCTCCAAAGAGATTCTGATTCAACGCCTCATTTCCGGATTTGAAATCACGGGAGACGATCTGCTTGGCTTCGGTGACGGCTTCGTGGAAATCAAGAATGTGAAGGACGTGGGCGGAATCGCCGTCGGCCTGGCCACCGACGAACCCGAATGCCTGAAAATTGACGAGTGGAAACGCAAACGCCTTGTGGGCGTGGGCGCAGACTTTATCGTTCCCAACTTCCTCGCGCGTGAGGAATTGTTGGCGAAGCTGTTTGGGGAATGAGCTCGCAGCTTAAAGCTGAAAGTTAAGTCGACGTCAATCTTGATATCAATAACTGGCGGGTCTCCCCTGCTCGTAAATGAAGACCTATTCTTACTGTTAGCTGTCGCCTGCCAGCTTAGGGAGTCAACATGCGATCAAAATATCAATCTTTCGACCGTTCGCGCCTACTGCTCAAGCCCCTGGGCGAGCGGAAGCACGACATGAACGCCGATTACGTTCTGAAGCTCGATGGGCCGGTGCCCGAATTCTCCCACCCGCAATTGAAGACTGTTGCGGAAAGATTGCTTGCCGCCAAGAAAAAAGGCACGGCGCGCATTCTGATGATGGGCGCGCACGTGATCAAGATGGGGGCCAGCCGTTTCGTCATCGACCTGATCGAGCGTGGCCTCGTCACGCATGTGGCGATGAACGGCGCGGGTTCGATTCACGATTATGAGCTGGCGCGCATTGGCGCTTCCACGGAGAGCGTGGCGCGTTACATCCGTAGCGGCGAGTTCGGCCTCTGGCATGAAACCGGCGACTTGAATGAGATCATTAAAGAGGCCGCCGAGCTCCAACTGGGCCTCGGTGAAAATGTTGGCCGGCGAATACAGGAAAGCACTTTCAAGTTCAAGGACCTCAGCATCTTCGCCGCGGCCTACCGCAATTCGGTTCCCGCCACCGTGCATGTGGGAATTGGATACGACATCATCCACGAGCACCCGAACTGCGACGGCCGCGCCCTGGGGTCATCGAGCTACCATGACTTTCTCATCTTCACCAAGACCATGGAAAAGATGGAAGGCGGCGTCATGCTGAATTTCGGCTCGGCCATCATGGGGCCGGAAGTCTATCTGAAAGCGCTCTCCATGGTTCGCAACGTGGCGCACCAACGTGGCGAAGTCATCAAGAATTTCACCACTGCCGTTTTTGACCTTGTGCCGATCGAGGGCGACATTCATCACGAATTGCCCAAGACCGATCCCGGCTACTATTTCCGCCCCCACAAGACCATTCTGGTCCGCACTGTGGCCGATGGGGGAGAGAGTTTCTATTTCTGTGGAGATCATCGCGCGACCGTGGCAGCGCTGCGGCGCGAACTATTGGAGCTGCAATCATGACGATTCCTGAAATTCTGAATGGCATCACACAACTGCGCGCCCTGGTGGTGGGAGACATCTGCCTTGATCGCTGGTGCACGTACGATCCCTCGACGTCGGAGCCTTCGGCCGAGACTGGTATTCCCCGCCTGGGAATTGTAGCCAGCGAAGTCACTCCGGGCGGCGGCGGCACCGTGGCCAACAATCTCGCCTCGCTCAAACCCGCCAAGGTCGCGGTGCTGGGCGTTCGCGGCGACGACGGGTTTGGATTCGAACTGGACCGTGCCCTGACCGAACGCGGCATCGATGCCAGCCTGATGGTGGGCCTGCGCAATTGGCAGACCTTCACCTACACCAAACTGCTGAATAGCACCAACGGGGTTGAGGACCAGCCGCGCGCCGACTTTATCAACACCAAGCCCATGCCCGCGGAAGCTGAACAGAAGCTCATCGCCAACCTGAATGCGGCGATTGAGGGCTTTGACGCCGTGCTGGTGGCGGACCAGGCGGAAACCTTGGCGGGTGGCGTGGTGACTCCCGCCGTGCGCGAGGCCTTGATTGCCGCCGCGGCCAAGTATCCCGGAAAGATCGTTCTGGTCGATTCCCGCCGCCGCCTGCACCTGTATCGCAACGTCATGGTGAAACCGAACCATAGTGAGGCAACGGCAGCTTGCAAGAACCTCTTCGGCGACCCGGATTTCAAGCGGCTGCGCGAGGATTTACGGGCACCAGTGCTCTTCCTGACCCACGGCCCAAAAGGCGCGCTGGTCTACGAAGAGGGCAAGGAGACGTGGTCAAAGCCGCGGCCGGTGGAGAATCCCATCGACATCTGCGGCGCAGGCGATAGCTTTGCCGCAGGAACGGCGCTCACCATGGCCGTGACCCAAGACCCGGTTGAAGCTGCCAGCTTCGGCAATATCGTGGCGTCAATTACGGTCATGAAAAAGGGAACGGGCACGGCCTCGCCGGAAGAGATTCTGGCTGCGGTGGCGAAGGACTAAGCCGGTTTTGTGCCATGGCCATCTTGGCCATGCTCGAGCGCGGGCAAGATGCCCGTGGCACGTTGCCGGTGGCACGCTTCGATCTGCTGCTATCAATATGGGGGAATTCAAAATGGGTAACTTTTCCGTCGCGAAAAAGAAAGAACAAGGACACGTCACTTATCACCTGAAGGACGCCAAGCGGAAAATGGCGTTCAGCCTTGCTCCCGACATTGGCAACTGGGGATACAGCCTCAAGTCCAACGGCAAAGAGGTGTTCTACCCCCGCCCTACCTTTGAGCAATACATCAAGGAGCGCGGCCTCGGTTACGGAAATCCCCTGATGGCGCCCTTTGCCAACCGCATCGATCAGGACTACTACTATTTCGAAGGCAGGAAGTACCTACTGAATGGCGAGTTGGGGAACTTCCTGCGTACCGCGCCCACCAACTATCCCATCCATGGCCTGCTTGCTTACGACAATCGATGGGAAGTGGTGAAGACCAGCGCCTCAGAAGCCGCGGGTGCAGCGGTGACGTCGCGGATGGAATTCTACAAATATCCTGACCTGATGGCGCAGTTCCCTTTCGCCCATGTTCACGAGGTTATGTATCGCTTGAAGGGCGGAAAGCTGGAATGCGCAACGAAGATCACCAACTTGGGCAATTCGAACATGCCCGTGCACTTTGGCTATCACCCCTACTTTGTGCTCGACGGTCCGCGCGAGCAGTGGACGCTGCATGTGGCCGCCAAGAAACATTGGATTGTGCCGCCCACACTGATTCCCACGGGCGAACTGGAGCCCGCTGAAACCTATTTGCCCGGCTGCACAGGGGATTTGAAACTGGAAGGCTCATACATTGACGCGGCTTTCACTGAGCTCGTGCGCGACAAGGACGGTCTCGCGCGCTTCGTCGTTGCGGGCGCCAAACGCAAGGTGGAGATTGACTTTGACAAGGAATTTACTTCCGCCGTCTGCTTTGCCCCGCTTCAGTGGCAGTACGTCTGCGTGGAGCCTCAGACCGGCCCCACGAACGCTTTCAATCTGAAGCAGGAGGGGAAAATTTCAGACCTGAGGGTTCTCGAGCCGGGGAAAGTTTTCCAAGGATCATTCTGGTTTACGCCCACGGGCTTCTGAAATACGCTGGACTTTCGTAGGGGCAACACTGGTGGTCGCCCCGCGCGGGGCAGGCACGAGGCCTGCCCCTACGAACCTACTTCGCGAACATCTCCAACTCAGTAACCTGCGAAACAATGTGGCCAATCATGATGTGCGATTCCTGAATGCGCGGCGTTTCGCTGGAGGGGACGCAGAGGGTGTACTTCGCAACATCTTTCAGCATGTCTCCGAACTTGCCCGTCAATGCCACAGTGACAATTCCCTTGGCTTTGGCCGCGGCCAATCCTTTAATCACATTGGGAGATTTTCCGCTGGTGGTGATGCCCACGGCCACGTCGCCCGCCTGACCCAGCGCTTCAATCTGCCGCGAGAAGACGTTTACGTAGTCGTAATCGTTGCCGATTCCGGTAAGCGCGGAAGTGTTCACGGTCAGCGCCAGTGCCGGCAGCGGCGTGCGCTCCATCTGGAATCTTCCCACAAATTCCGCTGCGATGTGCTGCGCATCGGCGGCGCTCCCTCCGTTGCCGAACAGCATCAACTTGTGCCCGTTGCTTAAAGCCGTGACGAACTCCCCGATTACGTCGTTGATCTGCTTGAGAAGCGCTTTGTCCGCAAGCAACGTCTGCTTGACCTTGATACTGTCCTCAATGGAAGTAGTAATCAAGGTTTCTCGACTGGAACTCATTTTCGAACCTCCGCTAAAGTGGATAGATAAATTCAGAATTCTATAGCCGCGAAAGAATGGATTGCATTCTCATCAAGGCAGCCGCGAACAAATATGGTAGCACACCAATTTGCCACGGGCATTCTGCCCTTGCTCCGGCATGGCCCGGACCTGTCCCGATGACCTTGATCGGGATGGCCATGACACAGCGATCTTCTTCAGCCCGCGATTGCAACTATCCGCATTCAGTCGTACATTATCGTGCGGCGGTTGTAGAGTCGTTCCGTTCCACCCATTCAGTGCACGCCGCAGAGCCGCAAGCGGAGAGCTGGGGCACAAGTCCTTTGGAGGTGTAAGTGTTCAGGTTACGTCATTTAAGTTACATCATGGTAAGCGCGGCATTCCTGGCCGTAATGACCGGCAGTATGACGGGGCAGACCAAGCCCAAAGGTGAGATCGATCTGGTGGGTTACGCCCACACCGATCTTTCCTGGCTGTGGCCCAAGAGTGAGACCATTCATGAAGTCCTTCCGCGCACCATTCAGAGCGTCCTGCAGATGATCCAGGATCATCCTGGCATGGTCTATGCAATGAGCGCGGCCCAGTCCTACAAGTGGGTGGAGCGCTATTACCCTGGCCTCTTCGCGCAGATCAAAACCAAGGTTGCCTCCGGCGAATGGGAGGTGGTGGGCGGTTCGTGGACAGAACACAACACCAACATTCCCAGCGGCGAGTCCCTGGTGCGGCAGCATCTCTATGCCAAACGCTACTTCAAAGACAAGTTCGGCGTCGATGTCAAAACCGCCTGGCTGCCGGATTCCTTCGGCTTCAATTGGAACCTGCCGCAGATCTACCAGAAATGCGGGATGAACTACTTCGTAACCTTCAAGCTGCAATGGCAGATCGACCGCAACGATCCGCCGGTCCCCTTCCCTTATCACCTCTTCTGGTGGCAGGGGCCGGACGGCTCGCGCGTGCTCTCCTTCCTCACCGTGGGCCCGTACAACGGCAAGGCTGAGCCCTCGCAACTGCTGGAGGCGCTGAACACGGTGAATTCACAGGCCCATGTTGATAAGCTGCTGTCACTCTATGGCCAGGGTGATCATGGTGGGGGCCCGATGGCGGATATGATGGACCGCGCCGTCACGATGATGCATGACCCCGATTACCCCACCGTCCGCTTCAGCAAAGGAGGCGATTACTTCCATGCAGTCGAGGCCCTGCCGCAGGCGAAAGACCTGCCCGTCGTAGACGATGAACTCTACGTCAAAACCCATCGCGGAACTTTCACCACCGATTCGCAGGTGAAGCGCGACAATCGCCGCAGTGAAGTTCTGCTGATGAACGCGGAAAAGTTCTCCCTGATCGCCTCGCAATTCGGCGGCACCTACCCCCAGAGCCGCATTCAAGACCTGTGGGAGAAGGTGCTGTTCGGCCAGGTTCACGACAACATTGACGGCTCCGCCATGCAGGAGGTCTATCGTGATGCCGCCACCGATTACGCCGATATCAAAGCCGACGGCGGCAAGATCGTCGACTCCGCCCTCAGCACGATCAGCAAACAGGTGAATACGGAGGGTCAGGGGCAAGCCGTGCTGATCTTCAATCCCCTGCCCTGGGAGCGCGGCGGACTGGTGACGCTCGATTCCGCCTACTTTGACGGGCTCAAGCACTTTACCATTTCTGACGCTGCCGGCCATTCCGTTCCCTACCAGATTGAGGCGGACAAGGGCGCGGCCAGGGCACTGTTCTTCGCGGAAAAAGTGCCGGGCATGGGCTACAAGGAATATCGCGTCACGGCCAGCGCCGACGAGCCGAAGTTTACAACAGACCTCACGGTCTCCGGACTTACACTTGCCAACGACAAGATGGAAGTGGTGGTCGACCCCGTCTCCGGCAACCTGAAGTCGCTCAAGAGGAAAGATGGCGAGCGGAACTTCATGCGGGAAGACAATCAGGGCGCAGCGCTGGAGGTCTGGGAGGACAAACCCGCCAACGCTCCCGCCGGCGAACCCGCGTGGAATATCAACCTGGGAACTGATAATAAGCTGGATAAAGCCGAAAACATTAACGTGGTTGAAACCGGGCCCATTCGCGCCGTGGTGCGGGTCAAAAAGCTGTTTGGCGATTCGTCCTTTGCCGAGGACATCGTTCTCTACAGCCACGCCGACCAGGTGGATTTTGAACTCAGCGTTGACTGGCATGAAAAGTACCGCTTCGCCAAGGTCGCGTTCCCGTTCAATCTCTCCAGCGCTTATGCCACGTACGAAATCCCGTTCGGCGCCATCCAACGCTTCGATTGGACACTGAAAGCAGATCCTGGCGTGAAGCTCCTAGCCCCGCCGCGCGCGTGGGAGATTGCCGATCGCACCAAGTTTGAGGTGGCCGGGCAGCGATGGTCCGACGTCAGCAATCAGGCCGGCGATTACGGCGTCACCCTGCTGAACGACTCCAAGTATGGATTCTCCTACCAGGACAATACGCTGCGCATGAGCCTGATTCGCGGGCCACGGCGTGGTTACCCCAACATGCCTGACACCTGGTCAGACCAGTCGGATGAGCCGTTTGTGGGCACCCATCACATCGCCTACGCGCTGGTCCCCCACCAGGGCACGTGGCAGGACTTTGACGCCACGCGCCGGGGCGCGGAATTCAATGAGCCGTTGCTGGCCAAGGCGGAGCCTCCACACGCCGGACAGCTTGCCGCGAGCTACAGCGTGCTCAACGTGACGCCGTCGAACGTAGTGGTGGAATCGGTGAAAAAGGCTGAGGACAGCAACGAGTACATCGTCCGCTTGTATGAGGCCGCGGACAAGCCTTCCACCGCCGTCCTCAACTTTGCGCGCGCCCCCCGCACCGCGCGTGAAACCGACATGCTGGAATGGGATAAATTCGTGTCCTCCACCGCATTCGCAATCAGCGGAACCAAGGTCACCATACCCGTAAAACCGTTTGAAGTGAAGACCATTCGCGTGGGATTCTGAGGAGCAGTAGGCTGTAGGCAGGAAGCATTACGTAGGGGCGGTTCGAGAACCGCCCCTACGGCAGGACGAATTGGGCAGAAACAGCTGCTATACCAGTTCCCGTACCATTAATAACCCGTTCATTTTCAATACCTTCTGACAAAATTCCGAAAAAATCAACTAACTCCCTTGTTTTCATCAACTAATGAAGAGCAATCTTCATTTTTAACATCTCTTTGTGTTGCATGATTTCGAGACGATTTTTGTGATTTTGGGGGGCATTGACGGGGGCGGCCGGGATGAGTCTGGCCTTCATTGCAACAGTAGCCTATCATAAAAAGCTTACAAAGCCAATAGACAATGTGTCCGGAGCCGGCGGAAATGCCCCATCTGGTCAGTGGGCAGACACTCGTTCAAATCCGAAGGGGCTATTGACAGGGATATTTCCGAACCGCTTACATCCGAACCAGTTTCCCCCAACACAGAAAGACGTTGTAGAATCCCCCCGCGTGATTCCGATATTGTCACCAGATCCCGGCGCAGCCTCGATCCAATCCAATACCGGGCAAAGGAAGCAAACATGAACTCACAATTATCCCGTAGGAACCTTTTGAAAACCGTGGGCGTCGCAGCTGTGCTGAATTCGTCGCAGGTTGGGGCAGGCCTTCCCCCGGAGCCCAAGGGGAGCCGGATTGCCCCTAACATCTGCCTGGGCGTCGGTGACCGTCTTTCGGCCGGAAATTCCGATGAAACAGGAATGCGCCGGGTGAAACAACTGGGAGTGAACCACGTGGCTATGGGAGGGCCGGCGATCCCGTGGGAGGTGGGGCAGATCCGGGCAATCGTGGACCGGCTCAACTCAGCCGGCCTGACGCTGGGCAACTTGATGGTTTCCGGGTTTACCAATACTCTCTACGGTAAGCCGGGACGCGATGAAGAGATTCGAAAGGTTCAGCAATCCATTGAGGCCGCGGGAGCAGCCGGCATCCCGGTAGTGGAATACAACTTCTACGCGCATCGGTTGGTCGAGGGGTACTACGAAGAGCTTGGCCGGGCGGGCGCGGGCATGACGGCGTTTGATTACGCCCGGGTTAAGGATCTGCCGCCGCTGCCGGACGAGGGCACCCACAATCTGGAGGAGATGTGGAGCAACATCGCGTACTTCCTCAAGGCGGTCATCCCCGTGGCGGAGAAGTCTGGCGTCAGGCTGGCGTTGCACCCCAACGATCCGCCTGCTCCCTTAAGCCGCGGGTCGCAACAGATCATGGGAGACCTGAAGGGTTGGAAGCACCTGCTTGAGATTGTACCCAGCAAGGCGAATGGAATTACCTTTGATTGCGGGGTAACGCGGGAATTGGGAGAGGATCCAGTTGAAGTTTGCCGCTATTTCGGCAGCCGTGACCGCATCAATCACGTTCATTTCCGGAACGTTCGGGTTCAAACTCCAAGGGAGAAATACACGGAGGTCTTTCTCGATGAGGGGCAGGTGAATATGTTCGCTGTCATGAAGGAACTGGTTCGCCAGGGATATCCTCGATTGATCTATCCGGAACATCCCCGCAGACTCGACGCCGACCGGGAACTCGGTGGCCCCCCGCCATACTATCCGGGCGGAGGATCTTACATCGGATATGCCTATAACGTTGGCTACACCAGGGCAATGCTCCAAGCTTCTTTGGCATCGCAAGATTAGCAGACCTCAGCAATTAATATCTTGTATGCACTGGGGTGGAAACGTTGTGGAATCAGGCAATCCGGGATTCTGGTGGCGTGGGACCCGCAGCGCTTCCGTTCCAGTTGGCGGTTCAATTTTCAGGCAATACGAAGACCCCAATTGCCAGAGACAAATTGACTTAGCGCAAGAAGCTTGAAATATTTGTAAGCAAACTGTAAACTGTATGAGGTTTTGTTTTCTTGCAATGCATCATCTGGCCGGGCTTGGCTTGGGCAGGGCCAGATGAGAGCCATCAGCGTTAAAACAGATGAGTTTGGCGATGACCGCTGAAGGAAAGAACTTGTCTGCTCCCAGCATCGAGCTTCGGGGGCGCTATGATCAATTGTGCCCGGGATTTATAGTCCAAGCTACAATACTGAATTTTCCCGATGAACCTACAGCCAGATGGTGCTTGAGCTGCATCCAAGATAGGTCAGAATGGACACGGGAGGGCGTCCAATTGGCGTAGGCAGTGGAAATGCCAAGCTATAAATTTAAGCACAGGGAGAACCTGAGCACTTCATGAAACGACGAAACCAAGCCGAATCGGTAACGCAACGGGAAGTCCCGCGGCTCACTTTCGCTGAAGTCCGATTCGACGAAAACCTTCAAGAGGTCATCCAGCGCGCAGCGGATTACCTGCTCTCCTTGCAGGCCCCGGAGGGATATTGGGTCGGGGAACTCGAAGCTGACACAACTCTGGAATCAGATTACATCTTCTTTCTTTTCGTTTTGGGGATCCTGGATAACCGTCGCTGCGTTAAGCTGGCCAACTACATTCGCCGCCGCCAACTCCCGGATGGCGGATGGAATATTTACGCGGGCGGACCATCGGAGCTCAATGCCACGGTCAAAGCTTACGTTGCACTCAAATTAGCGGGCGATTCCCCGGCCGCACCTCACATGGCACGCGCACGCTGCCAAATTCATGAACTGGGTGGAGTTGAGGCTACCAACTCTTACACCCGCCTTTATCTCGCCCTGGGCAACGTGCTGCCATGGTCATATGTGCCTGCCATCCCGCCGGAATTAATTCTGATTCCGTCTTGGTTCTTTCTAAACATCTATTCGATGTCATCGTGGACGCGCGCCATTGTTGTTCCCTTAATGCTGGTCTACGCGCGAAAACCCCATTGGGATTTGCCGGCGAATGCCGGAGTGCAGGAACTTTTCAAGGATGCCACAGGACGCATACCTGCCTTCGAATGGGATCGCAAGATCGTGAGCTGGCGTAATTTCTTCCTTGTGCTTGACCGCCTCTTCAAATTGCACGAAAAGCTTCCCTGGAAACCGCTTCGCAAGCGGGCCCTCCGGAAAGCTAAACAGTGGCTGTTGGAACACTTAGAGCGCACCGAAGGTCTGGGCGCAATTTATCCTGCCATGGTCAACTCGGTGTTTGCCTTACGTGCCCTTGGATACAGTTCCGATGACCCTGTAACCTTGCGGGAGATTGGGCATCTGGCACAATTCGAAATCGAAGATGGCGACACACTTCGGATGCAACCGTGCGTTTCTCCGGTATGGGATACCGCGGTCACCATGTTCTCGCTGCAAGAGGCGGGATTGCCACCAGACCACCCCGCCCTGGTCAAAGCCGCTACATGGCTGCTCGACCGTCAAATATTGGGAGGCGGCGACTGGCAGGTTACGAATCCCGATGTTGACCCCGGTGGATGGGCGTTCGAGTTCCGCAATGACTTCTATCCCGATGTGGATGACACGGCCTTCGTCCTCATGGCGCTTCAACGAGTTGCTTATCCTGATCCGGCCCGCATGGAGCAAGCCTTGCGCCGAGGCACGGCGTGGGTGCTGAGCATGCAGAACCGTGATGGCGGATGGGGTGCGTTTGACCGCGATAACGACTCCACCTTTCTGACGCGTGTTCCCTTCGCCGATCACAATGCCATGATCGATCCCTCCACCGGAGATCTGACCGCGCGGGTATTGGAATACTTGGGGCGCAGCAAATGGCCCGCTTCCGATCCCAGAATCCAACGCGCTGTCCGCTTTTTGCAAAAGGATCAAAACCCCGAGGGCCCATGGTATGGCCGTTGGGGTGTCAACTACATCTATGGAACCAGTGGCGCATTGAGAGCGCTTGAGACCCTGGGTCTGGAGAAAAATGCAGAATGCCAGCGCGCGGTCCAGTGGTTGCGGGCAGTGCAGAATTCGGATGGCGGTTTTGGCGAATCCTGCGGCTCCTACGATGATCCGGAATTGAAAGCGCGGGGCCAGAGCACGCCTTCGCAAACCGCATGGGCACTGATCGGATTATTGGCGGCGGGAGAAATCACAGAGCCTGCGGTGAAGCAGTCCGTCAGCTACCTACTGGATCAACAACGCGACAACGGCGCATGGTCGGAGACCGCTTTTACCGGAACCGGATTCCCCCGGGTATTCTACCTGAAGTACCACCTTTACCGGGATGTCTTTCCGCTTTATGCGCTGGCCCGGTACAAGAACATGCAAGATGGTGCTTCCGCATTCGAAACCATGCGTTTCTCTCCGGACGAGTTTCCTCCACGTAATGGAAACGGAAACGGCCATGGTAACGGCAATGGGAATGGAAACGGGAATGGAAGTGGAAAGAAACACCAAGGTTTTCGCAAGGCGGGATGACCGGATTCAGTAAGACAAATTCGGAAATTTGGCATTTTTTCTGTACAGTTTACGCTTGGGCACGCAAGGTCATTGTGGATAGCCCAAAAACCCCTGATACTGCCCATTCGACCCCAATTGCTGCGCTGCACAATACCTCGCGATGAGACGGCAAAATGCTCTCCCTGATCACCGGCGCAAACGGATTCATCGGCAGCCATGTAACGCGTTTCTTGCTCCAGCAGAATGAACAGGTTCGGGTGCTGGTTCGTCCCCAAAGTGACCGCCGTCTGCTGGAAGGCCTCCCCGTCGAACTCGCTTATGGCGATTTGCGCGATACCACATCCCTTTCGGACTCGTTGCGCGGTGTCCAGCGTGTCTATCATGTTGCCGCCGACTACCGGCTTTGGGCAAAAAATCCCCGGGACATTTATGAGAGCAACGTCACGGGCACGCGCAACCTGCTTGAGGCATCCCGCAAGGCGGCCGTTGACCGTTTCATCTACACCAGCAGTGTAGGAACCATTGTCCCTCCCCATCCGCGCACTTTACCTGACGAAGATACCCACTTGCAGTTGAGCGACATGATCGGACATTACAAACGCTCCAAATTCCTTGCCGAGCAGGAGGCTTTCGAAGCCGCGCGCCAGGGCCAGCCCGTCGTCATCGTCAACCCCACAACTCCGGTGGGCCCCGGAGATTGGAAGCCCACACCCACAGGCCGAATCATTCTCGACTTCCTCAATGGCCAAATTCCTGCCTATGTCGATACTGGATTGAACTTCGTGGCCGTGGAGGACGTCGCCAGCGGGCACTGGCTTGCTGCCGAACACGGGAAAGTTGGGGAACGCTATATTCTGGGCAACCGCAATTTGACTCTGAAGCAATTGCTTCAGATCCTTTCCAATATCAGCGGCAGGCCCATGCCTCGGATCCGCCTTCCCCACGCCGTCCCCTATCTCGCCGCGCTGGCGGACTCACTTGTTTCCAGCCTGCTTCGGCGCGAACCCCGCATTCCCCTGGAAGGAGTGCGAATGGCACGGCACAAGATGTTCGTAGCTGTTACAAAGGCGCAAAAAGCCTTGGAATTCCACCCGGGATCACTGGAAGGCGCACTGGAGCGAGCCATTCACTGGTACTGTGACAACGGATACGTTAAGACGCCCTTACGTCCTCCGGTGGCAGGCGCGCACACAGCCTAACCTCATGATGAACAGAGTCTTACTCGCTTTTGCCATGAAGGAGGAGGTTGCCCCCTGGCGGCGCAAGCATCGCTTTCGCCAAGTGGAAAAAGTACCGATCCCCGTCTCTATGACCTTCATCGGCGCCACCGAGGTTTATGTCGCTCTGGCCGGGGCAGGAGCGCCATATGGCAAATATTTCAATGACTTGACGGCAAATATTAAACCTTCACTAGCAATTGTTACAGGCGTTGCCGCTGGACTCAAGCCGGAGTGGCGTCCGGGAGATGTCCTCGTGGCGCAGTCGGTAACTGGCCCTAATAGTGAAATTACAGTCAATTCCGACCCGGATCTGCTCAGCCTGGCGGTAAATTGTGGAGCAAAGCCCGCCCCGACCTTAATCACCCTGCCCCGCATCGTCCGAACCGTTGAGGAAAAGGTACGATTGGGAGGCCATGCCGACGCCGCCGATATGGAGAGCCTGCCACTCATGCAGCAATGGGCCGCCCAAGCCATCCCCTCCCTAGCCTTGCGGGTGATTCTGGACCCAGTCGAATCCCCCATGACCTGCGACTTTGAAGCCGCTATGGACGCGCACGGCCAAGTGCGAATCGGCAAAATCATGGAACAATTGGCCCGCCACCCCCGACTTCTTCCCGACTTCCTCCGCCTGGCCCAGCAAAGCCGCCGCGTCCTGCTGATGCTGGCCCACTTCCTGGATTGCTTCCTCGAACAACTGAACCACCAATCCCCTGCCCCCGGCCGCTAATGACCAGGCCGGAAGCGTAACATGATATTAATCTTCTGTGCGGCAAAGAGGGGAAGCGCAGCAACCGAAGAACCGGGGGAATAGGCGCTAGAATAAGCACTGTCGGCAACCAGCCCGCTTAGCGGGTGAGGTCATCCTGCCCACGCCCGTTTCACGGACTTTTGGGCACGGCTTACAGTTATTCTAGTGTAGTGCCCAGTAATTGGCTGGACAATGTAGCGCCGCCCTTTAGGGCGGCACATGCCGGGCTCAAGTGTACGGTGCCATGAGATCCTTTACACTGGGTGCCAGGACATCCTTTACAGGGGGCAGTATAGTACCCGGCCACGGGGAGGAGGCCG
>PLSX01000010.1 GCA_003165315.1 Acidobacteriota bacterium | reverse complement strand
CTCTTTTACACCGGGGCGGACACCGGCCGCTCAACAATTGACTGGATGTAGTGGGTTCGGTAGGTGAACGGTCGGCAAATCTGGTCCAACTGGTTTGTTTGATTTACGATGTCAGCCGAAACCAGGGGACGGAGGGCCTGCGAGTTGCCCTCATCGAGCAATTGATAGATCCTGGTGAGACTGGCCGGTATGGCTTGCTTGGCGTCTTCCAGCATGGGCCGCAGTTCGTCTATGGCCTGAAGCGTCTCCGGCCCTGCGCCCAAGCGTTGCAGGCTCTCAGCCGTCGCTTTATCGGGTGAGAAACTGAGCCCGCGCTTCCGGATCTCCCCCCCAATTGTGGCGTCGGGGGCATGAATCTGAACTAGGCGCTCAAGCTGGCTGAGGCTCAAGGGCGCACGTTGCGTGCCTTGTGATCTGGCGGGCTTGGGGGCAAGGAGCAATCCGATTCCCATCGCCGACGCCAAAGCCAAACGAAGCCAGATATACGTTCGCGTCGTCCTGGGGTATTCTCTAGCGGTGTTGTTCATTCTTGTTGCCTCCGGAATTTGCGCTTGGCTCCAGTGGAAGCGTTTACTGCAAGTTCAGGACTTTCTTCACCTCGTTGATCTTGGCCTTCAAGGCGGTGGCATCGGCATTCTGGGGGTCGTAATGCAACGCGACCTCGCACTCCGCCAAAGCAGGGTTGTATTGCTGTTTGTCGAACTCCTGGTTGGCCCTTGTGACGTGCGCATTCGCCGCTTGCTTGCCAATGGTCCCTTTCAGGGCTATGGCCTGCTCATTGTTGGGCTCCTGCCGCAGGGTGGCCTCGCATTCGTGCATGGCCTCGTCGTATTGGCCGCCGGAGGAGAGTTCCTGAGTGCGGGTCAGGTGTTGAGCGGCGGTTACGGTGACTTCGTAATAGTGGCTTCGAATGACCGGGTCGTTGGGGGCTTGCTTCATCGCACGCCCCTCATACGGAATCGATTGCTCACGTTTTCCGCTGCGGTAGTACGCCCAGCCCATGGCGTCGAGCAGGCCGGGGTCTTCCGGGGCCAGCGCCAGGCCTTTTTGTGCCAACTCAATCGCATCGTCGAGATTCATTGCGTTGTCTGAGTAAAATAATGAGAGCACGGCATAAGTGTGGACGGCGGGCTTGTTCGACACCGCTTTCTTTAGGGCCTTCTCGGCCGCCTTCAGGTCGCTCCTCTTCATGTCGATGACGGCGAGATTGATGTACGGATCCCAGACCACATCGGGATACATATCGATCGCCTGTTTGAATTTGGCCTCCGCGTTGGCGTCGTCCACCCTAACAAGGTAGCACCAACCCCAATCGTTCAGGATTCGGGCATCCCGGGGGTTTTCCGAAGAGGCCCCTTGAAAGTCGTTCAGCGCATCGGTGTTTCCCCGGTATCCACACTCCTGGACTGCCCTCGTGTCTTGATCATGACCCACAGCATTGAACTCCTGCCAGTCGTTGATTTTCCAATCCTGCCCACCCTGCTTGATGAGATCGACGGTGCCGTTGTATTTCTCCCCCCAAGGCGTAATCAGAGTTGTCGTAGCTATTGCCGATTCACCCGTGGCCTGGACGCTCGAAACTTCCACCGTCTTGATGGAACCCACCACGCCACCGAAGGAGTCTTTGATGGGTTTATGAGGCTCAAGCGGAGATTCGAGGCGGCTGATCAGAACACTCGAGAGATATTTGGTCTTCGCTGTCTCAAAATTCGAGTTGTTCACTTCAGCGAAGAACCCTTCAACAACGCTATCGACCTTGGAACGCACGGTACAAGCGAACGAGGCGATCACTGCCAAACTAATGCTGAGCGACAGGCTGGTGCGGAAGCTGCGCATGAGAAATCCTCCACGGAGGGGCCTGTGGGTGTTTTAGCGACGGCGGCCCGTTTCCGATCCGGAACGTGCGTGGAGGTTATAGGAGGAGGACCGCCAAGTCGAATTGCTTTCGCTTGCCTGCGACTTACATTTGCTTAATCGCTAACCGATAGACAGGTTTGAAGATGGATAGACAAATGTGATAAGGTACGGCTCGAAAACTGGGACGTTCACCTCATTTCCTTATTCTTTGCGCCGGCAGGCGCAGACACCCGACTTTTGGTGTCTGCGATCTCCCGAAGGGACGCTCTCTTTCGGCTCCACGTTGTGAGGAGTATACTTTCCACCGCCACGCCCTTCTACCCCGCGATTACACTCACGGTCAATTCCAATTCATCGCCGCCGCCACCCATCGCTGCACGCCCCCATTCCTTTCGGGGATGGGGACAACCCCCAAAGGTATCTGACACCTTTCCCTCCATTGGTGGACGATGGGTGGTGGGGCGCTTCTCGAAGCGCCCCTACAATTCCCGCTGCGTGCCGCCCTGTCCACCGCCAGGAGTGTCGGCGCAGTGAATGAGGAGCGAGGAGTTGTGCGAATTCTGAAGCACTCCTCGGCCCTGAATGCGATAAACTTCAACGCGTTGCCGATAAAATAGTATGAAACGCCGCAGGCTTAAGCCCACGACGCGTAAGTCTGCGCTGGTGTAGTGTCCACGAAATAAATGGACACTGTTTGCGGCCTAGCGCCGGGCTTTAGCCCGGCATGTGCCGCCCTAAAGTGTACGGTGCCATGAGATCATTTACACTGGGTGCCAGGACATCCTTTACAGGGGGCAGTATAGTACCCGGCCACGGGGAGGAGGCCGGGAGGGATGCCTTGGAAGAGGGTGGACGTG
>PLSX01000171.1 GCA_003165315.1 Acidobacteriota bacterium | reverse complement strand
CCACGGTTCACGCGCTGGCCAGCGTTCGCGCCGTGGAAAACGCGTTGGACATCCAGGTGCCGCCCAACGCCGATGTGATCCGCAACATCATGTTCCTGACGCAGTACGTGCAGGACCACGTGATCCATTTCTACCACCTGCACGCGCTCGACTGGGTGGACGTGGTCAGCGCGCTGAAGGCCGACCCCGCCGCCACCTCAGCCCTTGCCCAGAAGGTTTCACCCAAGTGGGAACTCTCCAGCCCTGCCTACTTCTCTGATATCGCCGGCACGGTGAAGAAGTTTGTGGAGTCGGGCCAGCTCGGCATTTTTCAGAACGCCTACTGGGGGCACCCCGCTTACAAGCTGCCGCCGGAAGCCAACCTGATGGCGGTGGCGCACTACCTGGAAGCACTGAAGTGGCAAAAGGAAATCATCAAGATTCACACTGTCTTTGGCGGCAAGAATCCGCACCCGAATTATCTGGTGGGCGGCGTTCCCAGCGCCATCGCGCTTCAGAGCGACAACGCCATCAACATGGAGCGGCTCAACCTGATTCGCGATCTCATCCCGCGAGCCATCGATATTGTGGAGAATCTCTATCTTCCCGACCTGCTGGCCGTGGCCTCTTTCTATCCCGAATGGACGAAGATCGGCGGCGGCCTTGGCAACTACATGGCTTACGGCGACCTGCCGCAAAACGGGATCAAGGATGTTTCGAAGTTCCGCATTCCCCGTGGCATCATTCTCAACAAGAACCTGGCGGAAGTTCTTCCCGTCGATCCCGCTGACCAGGCCCAGATCCAGGAGGAGATCACGCATTCCTGGTATAAGTATCCTGGCGGCCAGAGCGGCCTGCATCCGTATGATGGCGTCACCGAGCCCGATTACACCGGCCCCCAGCCACCTTACAATCAACTCGACGAAACCAAAGCTTACTCCTGGTTGAAGGCCCCCCGCTGGAAGGGCAACGCGATGGAAGTGGGCCCACTGTCACGGATGCTGGTGGGCTTCGCCAGCGGGCGCACAGATTATAAGGATGTGGTCATGGAAGCTTTAGGGCAACTCAAGGTGGGACCAGAAGCCCTGTTCTCCACGCTCGGACGCACGGCGGCGCGGGGATTGGAAACCCGCCTCTGTGCGCATTGGCTGCAAAATGAATTCGACCAGCTTATGGCCAACCTGAAGAACGGGGATTCCACCACCGCCGACACGCGCTATTGGAGCCCGGAAACGTGGAAGCCCGAATCCAAGGGCTATGGCTTTACTGAAGCTCCGCGCGGTGCCCTGTGCCACTGGATCCAGATCAAGGACCAGAAAATCGCAAATTATCAGATCGTTGTGCCCAGCACGTGGAATGCTTCTCCGCGTGACACCAAAGGCCAGCTTGGCGCTTATGAATCGGCCCTTCTGGGGACTCCCATGGCCGATCCCAAACGCCCCCTGGAAATTCTGCGCACGATTCACTCTTTCGATCCGTGCCTCGCCTGCGCGTCGCACGTGATCGGTCCCGATGGCGAGAAACTTGCGGAGATCATCGTCCGCTGAAGGAGACTCTGATGGCAACCGTCACCTACCGATCTCTCGGCGCCGTTCCCCAAGAGGCCAGCTTCGGGCGGAAATACGTCTGGCAGCTTCCGATCCGGATCTCACACTGGGTCAATGTTCTCGCCATTACCACGCTATTCTGGACCGGCCTCTACATCGCATCGCCCATTCTGTCTTCCAACGGCGAGGCTTACCAACACTTTGTGATGGGCCGGATTCGGGAGATTCACTTCATCGCCGGCTACACCTTGCTGTTCTCATTCCTGCTGCGGGTCTACTGGTTTTATGTGGGCAACAACTACTCCCGCTCCGGTTTCCCCTTTGTCTGGCGCAAGGCGTGGTGGGCCGACCTCAAGAACCAGGGGATCCAGTATTTGCGCCTTGAGCGCGGGCATGTGCATCTTGGCCATAACGCCCTTGCCGGCGCTGCTTACACAATGTTTGTCATCACGCTGGGGTGGTGCCAGATTCTGACGGGCTTCGCATTATATTCGGAGAACAACCCGGGAGGATTCTGGGACAAGACGTTGGGTTGGATCATCCCGCTGCTCGGGGGTTCATTCCGCGTCCACATGTGGCACCACACTCTTGCCTGGAGCTTTGTAGTTTTTGCCATACTGCACATCTATATCGTCTTGTTCGATTCGCACCAGTTTCGCAATGGCCTGATCACCTCCATCATCTCGGGCTACAAGTTCTACGAGAAAGGTGATCTTGACCATGACCGATGGCTCAACTGACATCCTGGTGCTTGGGCTCGGCAACCTGCTGCTCAGCGATGATGGCCTCGGTCTGCGCCTGCTGAAGGATCTTTCCTCCCAAGGTGCTGCCGCTGAATATCTCGACGGCGGAACCCAGGGGCTTGCACTCCTCTCTTACCTCGCGGATCGCCGCGCCCTGATCATCCTTGATGCCGTCGCATTGGGGGCGCCACCCGGAACCGTCCACGTGCTTCAGGGGGACGGTATCTCCGCCCATCACGCCGTCACCGCCCATGGGAGCAACGCGCTGGAACTGCTTGCCGCCGCGCGCTTGCTGGGAGACCTGCCACCCTCCGTCACCATCATCGGCGTTGAGCCTGCGTGTATCCGCACGGGGATCGGATTGTCGCCCGCAGTTGAAGCTGCCATTCCTGAGGCGCTCTCCCGCGCTCATGAAGTTCTGGAATCCGCCATCGCATCTTCAGCTTAATTGCATTGGAATGAAAAAGTGGGTTACGATAACCAGTTGGGGTTTTTGTTGGGGAACAACATGGGAAAACATGCGGCGCGCCGTCCTGCGCCGGAGATTCACCTCGAAATAAAACTAGTACTTAGTGACACTGGATACC
>PLSX01000098.1 GCA_003165315.1 Acidobacteriota bacterium | reverse complement strand
CATTCTTAAATGGCTTGATACGGGCTGAATTGGCTCGATTTGGTGCTTCGTCGGGCGGGTTTTGGATACCACACCATGAGGTCCCTGGAAAGGAAAACGTCATGAAGGCGCCGTTCATTCGAATCCTCTTGATAGCTCAGATTATTTCCGCCGCGAGTTTGCTGGCGCTGAACGTGGCGGCGCAATCTTCAAATTTGCCTGCGCCGGAACCGTGGCCGTCCAATGCCTCCCTGTACAAATTCCACATGATCGGGAACTCGCATATTGATGCCGTCTGGCTCTGGACGTGGCCGGAGGGCATGTCCGCGGTGGTCAGCGCCTTCCGCTCAGCGCTGGAACGCATGAAAGAAGATCCGGAGTTTACCTTCACAGCCAGCTCAGCTCAGTTCTATGAGTGGGTTGCCGCGACCGACCCAAAATTGATGGATGAAATCCGCCAGCGCGTTAAGGAAGGTCGATGGTCGGTGGTGGGAGGTTGGTGGGTTGAGCCAGACGTGAACATTCCGAATGGTGAAGCTCTTGTCCGGCAGGGCCTATACGGCCAGCGCGAATTCGAGCAGCTATTCGGCCGCAAGGTGGAGATTGGCTCCAATCCTGATTCGTTTGGTCATCCTGGAACATTGCCGCAGATTCTCAAGCTGCAGGGACTGCGAGGGTATATTTTTATGCGTCCGCAGCCGCAGGAGAAGACCTTGCCCTCCGACTTGTTCTGGTGGGAAGGCGCGGACGGAACACGTATTCTTGCCTATCATATCCCCATTGCTTATGGCGATTACGACGGCCCAATCATGCACCGCGTACACCGAATCGTGACGAACTTGCCGGAGCCGACCAAGGATTTGATGGCGTTTTACGGTGCGGGCGACCATGGCGGCGGCCCCACCAAAATCAATATTCAATCCATCCAGGCATCCCGCAAGGAGCCTGGGGCGCCGGCTATGATCTTCAGCACGCCGGATAAGTATTTCACCGAGGTCAAGGATCGGCCCAACCTCCCGGTTCTTGCTGATGATTTGCAGCACCATTCCGTGGGATGTTACACCGCTGTTTCCGAGGTCAAGAAAAACAACCGGACGGCAGAAGCGGCGCTGGTGACGGGGGAAAAATTCGCCCTGCTGGGCTCGGTGGTGGCGGGATCGGATTATCCCCAGGGTGATTTCACCTCCGCGTGGAAGAAATTGCTGCTCATGCAGTTCCATGACAGTCTGGCAGGAAGCGCCCTTCCTGCGCACTACGAGATGGCGCGCCAGGCGCATGGATATGCCATCGAAGTGGGAACCCAGGCCATGTACCGCGCAGCGGAAAAAATTACCTGGCAAATTCCCACACCTGATGCGAGCTCCGAGTACGTGGTGGTCTTCAATCCCCACGCCTGGGATGCCAACTTGAATGTTGAATACGAACTGGGCTGGGAGTGGACCTCGGGCGCCACACTGGAATCCCAATCCATCCAGACGAACTCTTCCCTCGTGGACGATCAAGGTCGTGCCATTCCCCACCAATGGGCGCAGGCGACGACCACGATTGATGACCGCAAACGCCTGGTGTTTCGCGCCCCCGTTCCCGCCTTCGGATACCGGCAATTTCAGTTGCGGAAGGTACCTCCGGCCACCATGCCGGAATCGCGGGTTCACGCTGAGGGGAATGAACTTGAGAATGAGCACCTGCGAGTTCACTTCGCTGACGACGGGACTTATTCGATTTACGATAAGGACGCGAAGGCGGAGGTATTCGGCAATGGAAAGGGCCGTGCCGTGGTCCTGGACGATCCCAGCGATACTTGGAGCCACGACGTAAAGGCTTACACCAAGGAACTCGGGACGTTCGCCAACGCCCGTTTCCATGTGCTTGAAAATGGCCCACTGCGTGCTACCATCCGCGTGCGTACACGTTATGGCGGGTCGTCTTTGGAAACCGACTGGTCGCTTTATGCCGGGGGGCGTACCGTTGAAAAGCGGGTAGCCCTGGATTGGCACGAGCACCTGAAAGTCCTGAAGTTCTCTTTTCCAGTGGACGTCCAGAATCCGCAGCCCACTTACGAAATCGCCTATGGTTACAAGGTGCGAAAGGCGCAGGGCGATGAAGATCCGGGCCAGCGTTGGATCGATGTTAGCGGCGAGCGAGGTGCAAGTCAGTATGGTTTGGCGGTGATCAACGATGCGAAGTACGGGTACAGCGTTAACGGCAGCGACCTCCGCATTTCCATTGTGCGCAGCCCGGTCTATGCGCAATTTGAGCGCGAGCTGAAACCGGACGGCGAATACATGTGGCAGGATCAGGGCCGCCAGATTTTTCGAATGCTTCTGGTTCCCCACGCGGCGGGATGGCGGGAGGCTGGGATTGTGCGAATAGCGGAGGAGTTCACGGCGCCGGTCCCTGTTCTCTACCAGGGCATTCATCCCGGAACCCGGCCCGGCTCCGCATCCTTTCTTTCTGTTGATGCGCCGAACGTGGTGGTTTCTGCCGTCAAGAAGGCAGAGGATGGGGACGACCTCATTGTGCGCTGCTATGAGACCGAGGGGCGAGCAACCACTGCAACGCTAAACCTTGGTCTTGTGAACCGGCGGTGGAAGGGATCGTTCCGGCCTTTGGAAATTAAAACCCTTCGCGTGCCTCGCGCCGGAGGGGAAATTCGTGAAGTCAATGTGCTGGAGCAGTAACGCCACGCCTCAGCTATTGAAAGGAACATGATGAATTCACTCTTAGCCGCAGGAATCGCGCTGGCGGTTCTCTCGGGCCTCATGAATGGTACCTTTACGCTGCCCATGCGTTATCTGGGAAAGTGGTCGTGGGAAAACGTGTGGACGGTCTTTGTTGTTGTTGCTTGTGTGATGATGCCGGTGGTGATGTTCTTTGCTACGGTCACGCACCCCTTTGCCGTCCTATCCGCCGCGCCCGCGCGCGCGGAAGTGATTGCAATAATCACCGGATTCACTTGGGGATTCGGCGCCGTGATGTTCGGTCAGGGAGTGAGCGCGCTCGGCATCTCGATGGGAAACACGCTCGTATTGGCAATCAGCGCCTCCCTGGGATCGTTTCTGCCCATGCTGATCCTGGCGCCAGAGCGCCTTCGCCAACCGCAGGGTCAAATTATCATGCTCGGCACAGTGGTGGCCATGGCGGGCATCGGGTGCTGCGGTTACGCGGGAATTCTTCGCGAGCGGAGTGAACCGGAGCATCAGGATGCGCCGCGCGAAATGGTGGGTGCGGCGCGGCCCCTGTGGGCGGGACTTCTGCTCTGTTCAGGGGCCGGACTGCTTTCCGCCGGGTTCAACATCGGTTATAGCTTTTCGCAGGGAATTCTGGCGACAGCGGTTCGGCTGGGAAACGGTCCCTTCGCGGGGTCGAACGCAATCTGGCTGCTGGTTCTCATCAGCGGGGCTATCTCCAACCTGGGCTTCTGCGCGTACCTATTTCGCAAGAACCGAAGCTGGTCAAATTTCACGCGGCCCGAAGTGGCGCCCTTCTACGGACTGGCGATTCTGATGGGTCTTTTGTGGAGTGGAAGTATCTTCGCGTACGGAGCGGCGGCGCCCAAGCTGGGAAGATTAGGGCCCGCTATCGGATGGCCGATCAGTTTGACAGCAGGCCTATTGACGGCCAACTTCTGCGGGCTGCTGGCTGGTGAATGGAAACTCGCCCAGCGCTCTGCCCGCCGATGGATGATCGTCGGCCTGGCAATCCTGGTCTGTTCAATTGCCGTTTTGGGCTGGTCAAGCAGCAAGGGTTGAAACTGCAATCATCGGCCGCCCGGTATTACCGGTGCGAAATCACGCTGGCGGTGTAGCGATCGCCGCGGAAAAGGGAATGTCCGTATTCGACGGGTATATCGTCCTTGGCAAACACGATCCGTCGCATAGAGAAAAGAGGAAAGCCAGGCGCAACCTGGAGGACTTTCGCATCGTCTTTTTCTGCCGGGATTGCCTCAAGTTCTTCCTCTGACCACTCCACCGCGATCGCGTACCGTGTCTCCATCAGGGCATAAAGGGATTGATTTTCCAAATCCGTCTTGGCAAGGTCAGGAAACATGCGGGCGGGAAGAAGGATGGTCTCAAGCCCCACGATCTCCTTATCGGCGTAGCGCAAGCGCCGCACGCGATAAACTTCATCGTTGCGCCAGAGGCGAAGCAGGTTGGCGGTGGCAGCATCGGGTGCGGCCTTTTCAAATTGCAGAACCTTGGAAGAGGGCTTGAGCCCGCGCCGGGTCATTTCAGCGGTGAAGCCACGGAGCTTCTGAAAGTCTTTCTGGATGCGTCCCGAACTGATCATGGGCCGCTTGCCTTTTTCGATAATCAGCAGACCCTCGGAACGGAGAGCCTGAAAGGCTTGCCGCACCGTCATCTTGCTTACACCAAGTTTGGTGGCGCAGGCGCCCTCGGAAAATATAATCTGGCCGGGCTTCAGCTTGCCCGCCTTGATCAAGGCCTCAACCTGGTCGCGGATCTGCCGATAGTAGGGAACGTAACTGCCGCGCTCAAGGCTCAGGTCCGGTACTTCGACCTCATCGGGAGCAGTGACGGGATTTGTGCTCTGCATGTAACTTCCCTTCTAGTCATCTAGGATACATCGTAAGTATTATCGTGGGAGAACTCGGATGTCAAGACACTGTGTGGGCGACAACCACGAATTATGCGGTTTGCGACGAAATGAGCGGAGTGTGCAATGAATTTGCCGGCCACTTTAATCAGTTTCGGGCTCATTGTGATGCCGGCTACTTCCGCCCAGGCGAACGCGCTTGCACAGAGATTTCAGCAGGCGCATGAATTGATGTTGTAGCGGAAATTAGATTTACCCAACACTGAATTGCGGAGGCTCTTACCCATGCGTCCCAAAATATCCAAAACCCCGGCCTCGGGATTCTCGCGGCGGGAGTTTCTTCTCACGGTTGGCGCTACGGCTCCGACAATTCGTTTGATGGAAGGCGCACCTGGTGGTGTGCCGGAACCAGCCTCAGCGACGGAAGCTCGCGATGTCCGGCCGCAGTTTACCTCCATTAATCTTGGTGATCATTTCACCTCTTCCTCCCGGGAATTCGGGACCCGCGAAAGAGCAGCGCTGATCGGTGGGGATTGTGCCAGGGATTTACTGATTCGTGTCCCGGCTGGTTCGCAAACTCTACAGGGAATTCCCTTTGTTTTGGGGCCTGAAGATTTGCAGAGCAAGAGTTGGATTGTCCTCAGCACCAAGACCGGGCCGGCGGCCACTCCGCAAGTGGAAATTCCCTTGGGGCGGATGGCACATTCCCTCTGCCTGGCTTCTTTTAGTGACTTTGATGAAACCGAGACGCCGGGACCTCATGAAGATGTATTTCAGAAAGTGGGGCAACATCTGGCGGACGTCACCCTTTTCTACGAGGACGGTGGAACGTGCGTGCTGCCCATTCGCCGCCGGTTTGAAACCAACGCGGCGCTCGATTTTTGGGGCCATTCCAGCTTCGCCGCTCTGCCGCAGGGGCAAGTGCGGGCCACGAAACTCAATGACCCTTTGAGCGACGCCCTCGGGTGGGGGTATCTCCAGAGATCCATCAGCGGAGGCGGAGCGGGCGGTCCCGGTATGGGAATTGTCTGGGTGTGTGCGCTCGAGAACCCTTCGCCCGCCCGTTCCATCCGCACTGTGCGGTTGCAGGCAATCTGTGAAGACGCCCTGGTGGTCTGCGGCTTGACGCTTTACCACCGTGCTTCCCATCCGCTCCGATTGGAACCCCGCGCCATTTACCGGCTGACCTTGCCGGAACCCGCTGCTGAAGATGAGAAGCGCTGGCAGTTGGACGTGGACCTTGGAACGGTGGGCCGCACGTTTGTCCTGCCGGATTTCGATCCGAAAGCATGGCTGGCCGCGCCCGCCAGGGGGCTCGGCGAAGAAGCAGCGGTTGGTTCGGGCGCTCGCCACCTTTATGCGGAGGTGATTGCCAATATCAATGCGACGCTCGTGCTCAGTGATGCGAAGACGGGAAAACAATATGCCTTCGACCTCTCCAAAGTCGTGGAGGGTGGTGAATTGGAAGCCACGGAAGGAGGCGGACGCATCGAGATTGTTGAGCAGGGCCGCCGCTGGGTGCATTGCCGTGTGCTCGATGGCGACACCCGGCAGCCAACTCCGATGCGGCTGGCATTGCGATCGAAAGAGGGCCGCTACATCCCTCCCTACGGGCACCGAACGGAAATCAATGACGAGTGGTTTCAGGACTACGGTGCCGACGTCAAGTTGATGGGCACCTCCTTTGCTTATGTGGATGGCACGTTCCAAGTGGAGCTTCCGCCCGGCGAAGTCTATGTGGAGATGACCAAGGGATTTGAATACGAGGCGGTGCGGCAGAAAATTGAAATCCAGCCAGGGCAAAATGAACTGACGCTCGAAATTCCTCGCCTTGCGAACCTCCGCGCCAAGGGCTGGGTGGCCGCCGATACCCACACTCATTTTCTATCGCCTACCATCGCCTTGCTGGAAGCGCAGGCCGAGGGGCTGAACCTGATCAACCTGCTGGCCGCGCAATGGGGAGGGCTCTATACGAATGTTGGCGATCTTTCCTACGGCCCGGTAGTTTCTGCGGATCGCGATTCCATGGTTTGGGTGGGGACAGAAAACCGGCACCACATTCTTGGCCACATTTCGCTGGAAGGCGTAAAAGGGAAGGCCGTTTTTCCTTTGTCAACGGACACTCCCTACGAGTCGTACCTGGGCGACACGCTGTGGACGAGCCTGGCCGAATGGGCGGACGCCTGCCGCAAGCAACAGGGTCTGGTGGTATCGCCGCACTTTCCCTATCCCACGGGTGAAATCGCGGCGGACATTGTCCTGGGCAAAATCGACGCGGTGGAAATCTGGCCGCAAGATGACCCGAAGGTTCATCCCACGGTGATGGAGGAGTTTGACAGCCTGCGTTACAGCGATTGGTATCACTACCTGAATTGCGGCTACCGTCTGCCGGCGGTGGCGGGAACGGATAAGATGGGCGCATATATTTCCGCGGGCGCCAATCGTGTCTACGCCTACCTGGGCCAGGAGGAGTTTAACTATCCCAACTTTGTGCGGGCGGTGAAAACCGGGAACACTTTTGCCAGTTCCGGTCCGCTGCTGATGTTCCAGGCAGAGGGGCGTTCCCCGGGTGGCGAAATCACTTTGGGTGCAGGCGGTGGAACCATCGAAGTAACTGCCGACGCCCAATGTTTTGTGCCCATCCATCGGCTGGAAGTGATTTTTAACGGCAAAGTCGTGGCTAAGCGCGACGAGCGGTCAGGAGCGAAGAGGATTCAGCTTGCTGAGAAGTTCAAGGTGGAAGGGCCGGGGTGGCTGGCGGCGAGATGTTCGTCGCAATCCGGACCCACAAGTTCGTGGTTATTCAAGATTGCTGCGCATACCTCGCCCGTTTATGTGCAGATACCGGGAAGGGAACTGTTTTCGCCGGAAGCCGCGGCTTACTTCCTTCAGCTCATCGATGGGGCGCAATTGTATGTTGATACGCTGGCCACGCGCCCTGACCCCGCCACGTTCTCGCGGGTTCGCAAGGTTTATGCCGATGCGCGCGCCGAATTGCATCGCCGCATGCATCAGCATGGCGTGCCGCATTAATTTTATTTTGAGTCTTGTCGAAAGGGAGCTTTTCCCGGGACTATTGTGGATAGCCCACCAATTCCCGATAATAATGGCTCTTGGGCGGGGCGAGATTGGGATAATTTATCGCTTTCGGCCCGGGGCTCTTGGCGCTTCAAGTTTGCACCAACTCCCTCCTTGGAGACAGCGTGCAGGTTCTTCAAGACAATTTCGCCAGACAATTTCTCGGGACTTTTTTGCCAGCATGAAGGGTCTGGCCACGGACAAAAAGGATCTAATTGACCAAGGTGCCGCCGCCAAATGCTAACCCTGACAGTTTCGAGTTTTCCCTCTGCGCGCACCTCGCCGAATTTCCAGCAAGCTGTGGTGGATGATGCGTCCAGAGAAGATCGGTATCAATTCCGCCGTTTCAATGCCCACCTCATTCTACCGGCACAGCCGGCCCTGCAACTTCAACCTCGGCAGATAATGACTCAGTGGTGGTGGCGTCGGCTGTTCCTCTAAACCCCGGCTGTTTACCTCCCACTTCAATCCTGAATTTCCCCGGTAGCTCGACGCGCTTGCCGTTGTTCTCAATCACGGACAACTGTCGGGGAGCGAGATTGAAGCTGACCATTTTGCTTTCACCCGGCTTCAGGTGAACGCGACTAAATCCTGCAAGGGCTCGAATTGGAACCGGCACGGGAGCGTTCAAGTGCGTGAGGTAGAGTTGCACAACTTCGTCGCCCGCCACGGGCCCTGAGTTCATCACTTCCACGCTGACGCGCAGATTGTCGTTCGCCTGAATCCGGTCAGCACCGACCTGCAACTTGCGATACTGAAAGTGCGTAAAGCTCAGCCCGTAGCCGAAGGGGTAAAGCGGCTCGCCGGAAAAGTAGCGATAGGTTCTGCCCGCCATCCTGTAATCGGCGAACTGCGGTAGTTGAATGACCGATTGATACACGGTGACAGGCAGTCTCCCACCCGGATTGTAATCACCGAACAGAACATCCGCGACGGCCGTGCCGCCTTCTTCACCGGGATACCAAGCTTCAACGATGGCGCCCACATGAGCGCTGGCCCAGGCCGTGGTGACGGGGCCGCCATTCAAAAGGAGCAGGACTGTGGGTTTGCCAGTTGCCACCACGGCCTCGAGCAATTTCTCCTGTGCGTGGGGAAGATCGATGGCTGTTCGATCTCCCCAATAGAATCCGTCCTCATCAATTTCGAACTGCTCATTTTCCAGGTCGCCCGTCAGTCCCAGTGCCACCACCACCACATCAGCGGATTTGGCGGCTCGAACCGCTTCGTCCAATTCCGTTGCAATGGTGGGCGGCTCCACCGGCTCGCAGCCTTTGGCGAATAAAACTTTGGTTGATGGCGAGACCTTCTGCCGGATTCCCACCAAGGGAGTCACTGCCAGCGACGATGTTCCATTGTAGTTGCCCAGCAGAGCCTTCACCTCGGCGGCATTTGGGCCCACGACGGCGATGGACTTGAGATTCTTGCTGAGGGGCAGCAGGTGATGGTCATTCTTGAGCAGGACAATCGATTCCCGCGCCGCCTGCAAACTCAATTGCCGATGCGCGGGGCTGTCGACAACTGAAAAGGGAATTCGCGCATACGGCACCTTCTCAGGAGGATCAAACATGCCCAGCCGAAACCTCGCTTCCATCAAGCGTTTGACCGCCGTATTGATGTCGGCCTCACTCACGCGGCCTTGTTTGAGAGCAGTGGGCAGGGATAGATACTCGGTGCCACAGTTGAGATCAGTCCCTGCTTTGAGCGCCATTGCTGAAGCTTCCTCCAAAGTGCTCGCGAGGTGCTGCTGTTCCATGATGTCCTTGATTCCATAGCAGTCGGAGACCACATAACCGTGGAACCCCCACTCGCCCCGCAGAATTTTGTCGAGCAAGGTGGGGCTGGCGATGCAGGCTTCTCCATTCAGCCGCGAGTAGGCGCCCATGATGGAATAGGCTTTCCCTTCGCGAATGCAAGCTTCGAAGGCAGGCAGATAGGTCTCGCGCAGATCGCGTTCGTCCATCTGGGCGTTAAAGCGATGGCGCTCCGGCTCAGGCCCGCTGTGGGCCGCGAAGTGCTTGGGAGTTGCAACCACCTTTAAGTACTGCGGATCGTCGCCCTGCAACCCTTGCACGTAGGCGACTCCGATTCGCGACGTGAGGTACGGGTCTTCTCCGTAGGTTTCCTGCCCCCGCCCCCAGCGAGGATCGCGGAAGATATTCACGTTGGGACTGAAGAACGTCAGGCCATAGTATTTGCGTTGCTTGTTCTGCCGCAGGGCATCGTGATACTTGGCCCGCGCCTCATCGGAAATCGCATCGGCCACGGTATGGATCAATCCCGTGTCCCACGTTGCGCCCAAGCCAATGGATTGAGGGAACACTGTTGCCACTCCCGCTTGGGCAACGCCGTGCAGGCACTCGTTTCCCCAGCTATATTGCGGGATCCCCAGCCGCTCGATGGCCGGCGAGGCGTAGACCAATTGGGCCATTTTCTCTTCCAGGGTCATACGCGAAACCAAATCGTCAACCCGCACCGCGATGGGGAGGGAAGGGTCGCGAAAGGGAGCAGTGGTCTCACTTGCACCAGTCCGCCCCGCGGCAATAAATGTAAGCCCTGCCAGGGGAAGAAGCAGCAGGGTGATGGGTAGAAGGTTTATCCGGCTCCTCAGGCAAGAGGTGATTCGGTCAGACATTGGCATCCTCGTGGCAGAACATGGTTCGATTGGGTCATGGAGCATAGTGCGCCTTGAGCTTCGATCTCCAATCGACGTCCGGCGGTCTGAGACCGCCGCTACAGGGAACGGGTGAATACGGATATTCGCCCGGCATCGGCTGCACGATGGGGAGGCAAAATCCCCCATTTGCTTTTCCCATGGCCTATCGAATATACTCCCGCAGTCAACTAGGTGGCTAGATATGTTTGGGCCACTGGTTTGAGAGGCCTATGACCGAATCTTCCGTTCCTCCCGCCGCTGCGGCGTCCAAGCCGCCTTCGGCTGCTTCCACGCGCGTTGCCTCGATTGACGCCCTGCGAGGCTTTGACATGTTCTGGATCACCGGCGGCGATGCGCTGGTCTATCATCTCTCCCAGGCTCTTCCCATCCCGCTTACCCTCATGCTTGCCGCGCAATTCAAGCATGTGGAGTGGGAGGGCTTTCACTTTTATGACCTTATCTTTCCCCTTTTCGTCTTCATCGTCGGCCTCGTACTCCCTTTCTCGCTGACCCGGCGGTTGGAGGCGGGCGCCAATCGCCGAGAGCTTTACAAGCATGCTGTTCGCCGACTGTTCCTGCTGTTCTTCCTCGGTCTATTAGCCAACGGTCTGCTGGACCTTAAATTCCCCGACCTGCGCATACTGGGGGTTCTTCAGCGCATCTCCATCGCGTATTTCTTTGCCACCCTCCTGGTGATGAACTTCAAAGTGCGAGGCCAGGCTGTGGCGACGGGGCTGATTCTATTAGGTTATTGGGCGATCATGGCACTGGTTCCGGTGCCGGGTTTCGGGCGGGGGAACTTTACGATGCAGGGAAACTTGGCCGCCTATCTCGATCAGCGGTTTCTGCCCCATCCCTTCTGTTGTTACGATTATGGGGACAATGAGGGACTTATCTCCAACATTCCCGCCATTGCCAGTTGCATGTTGGGCGCGCTGGCAGGGCACTGGCTGCGGACGGCCTACTCGCAAAAACGCAAACTTCTGGGTTTGATCGTGGCGGGCGTCATGAGCCTCGGGACCGGCTGGGTCTGGAGCCTGGTCTTCCCCATCGTCAAGAACATCTGGTCCAGTTCCTTCGTACTGTTTGCCGGCGGGTGGAGCCTGCTGCTCCTGGCCCTTTTCTACGGGATCATCGACATACTGGGTTACCGGAAATGGGCCTTCTTCTTCACCGTGATCGGGGCCAATTCCATCACCATCTACCTGACCCGGCATTTCTTTAACTTTAAGGAAGTAGGGCTGATTTTCACCCATGGCTTCATTAACTATCTGGGTGGTTGGAAGCCCTTTACCATTGAATTGGGCTCCGTGGTGGCCGGCTGGATGTTCCTCTACTACCTCTATAAACAGAAGATATTCCTAAAAGTCTAGTGTGGTGTCGCACATGAGAATTGACAATAGGCGAGACCCCCTCACCCGGCCCGCCCCGGCTGATGAAAACGCCGGATGCGCGCCACCCTCTCCCCCAAGGAGGGCGAGGGCAGTAAAATCAACCCCCCCCTCGGTCACCGCGGCGACAGAGGGGGCCGGGGGTGAGGGGGGCCTTGCAACACACCGTCGTCAAGAATTACGCGGGACACCACAATAGCTCCGACTCAACCTTGTTGGGTCGGGACTACAATCCCGGAGTCTCACACAGCCTCGCTGCTAGAGGTTTGGTCCCAGTCTTGCCTTAATCCAAAAAATGAGACGAGATGCGTCAATTTGCGCTCTGCGTAAAGACGCATCAGGGGCGTGAATTGCGGATCTGCCTTACGCCATCTCATGAAACGTGTTTGACTTTTTGTCGTATTTCTTGCTCACGCATACAAATTATAATATATAGAAAACTATATATGTTTCGATTTTCATAGGGTTTTTGCCGGGGAGTCGGAGGTGCTTTCAATCTTTTCAGCAACTTATGGCTAGGAAAGAAGATGGGAAAGTGGCATCATGCTTGCTTATCTAGCTATGTTATCAGCTGACCTGGTTTTCGGGTGGGAGCGCCAACTGCGGGAGTATTTCCAGCGTTCTCTAACCAAGGCAAAGCTACGAAGTTAAGCCATCAGGAGGAACAATGAGAAGCAACTCTTTATTTCGATTCCGCAGAGATTTGGTAAGCGCTTGGCTCGGAGCGGCGCTTCTATTGTCTGTTCTTGCTCCGATTACCCTGCGTGGTCAAACTGGATTGGGTACGATCCTGGGCAGGGTGACGGACCACTCCGGCGCGGTTGTGCCCGGGGCGGCAATTACGTTGCGCAACGAAGCAACGAACGTCTCAAATGCGACGCAAACCAATGATGCCGGAGACTATGTGTTGCCCAACCTGATCCCCGGCGCATACCAACTTACGGTAAAGCAGCAAGGCTTCAGCCTGTTTACCGTCAATCATATCGAACTGTCTGTTAGCCAGACCGTCCGTCAGGATGCCGAGCTCACCGTGGGTGCCACGGCCACTTCGGTTAATGTCACGGCAAACGCGCCGCTGGTGCAAACGGACACTTCCTCGGTGGAAAGCGTGATCGACTCGAAACAGATTGAAACGATGCCGCTTGACGGCCGGACGAACATCTTTGGTTTGCTTGGCCTTGCTCCTGGTGTTCAGGGTGGAGCCTGGGGGATGTACGTTCCCAAATTCGGCGGCAACACGGTGGAAGGTAGCTATAACGTCAGGATCGATGGCACGGACGCGTCGGAAAGCGAGAACGAGTACATCGGCCTTGGGGATCCCTCCTTCGACGCGATCTCCGAGTTCAAGGTCATCGACAGCATGGGTTCGGCAAAATACGGCAATGGCTCTGCGTCCGTGATTATGGTTACGAAGTCGGGCACGGACCAGTTCCACGGCAGCGCGTTCGAGTACAATCGCGTCAAGAACCTCGCCGCCCAGAACTTCTTTGCCACGAGTTCACCCAAGTCCCCCTACATCCGGAATGAGTTTGGTGGATCGCTGGGCGGCCCCATCATCAAGGACAAGCTGTTTTTCTTCGGCAGCTTTGAGGGCTATACCTTCCGCAGTTCAAGCACCAGCGAAACCTCCCAGCCAACCGCGGCGCTGCTGCAGGGGAATTTTACCGGCATGGGAACGATCTACGATCCCTCCACATGCAACCCAGGACCCTGTCAAGCCTTCAACGGCAACCAGATTCCCAATGGCCGGATCAGTAGCGCGTCGCAGTTCTTCAACAAATACTTTGACACGCCGAACCTCGCTACCACTGCGCCGGGAGGTTTGGGGGTCAACTACAACGTGACTCTGGCGCAAAAACAAGATGAAATGCGGTATGAAGGGCGAGTCGACTATAACATCAACAGCAAGAACCAAATCTCGGGGATGTGGTTCGACGCGAAATATACTCCCTGGAATTATCCCGGATCGAGTTCCAAATACGGCGCGTTTGAGAACCCCAAGGATTACCAGAACGTCGCCATCAACTGGACCAGCACCCTTAAGCCTACCATGACGAACCTGGCGAGCTTTGGGTTCCATCGAGTTTGGGACGAGAATGTTTACCAGGACGCCGGCAAGGTTAATATGCACAGCCTATTTCCGCAAATGCCGGATCCGCCGGCCGGGTTGGGTGGGCTTTCCGCCGTATCCATTGCCGGTTTCAATGGCCTGTATGAGGGGTCAAGCGGTTTCGACAACGAGCAGACTATGGAATTCACCGACACTCTGACTTGGGTGAAGGGAAAGCACCTGATCGAAGCCGGTGCCTCCTGGATGCATTGGAAATTCACCAACTCCGGGCTTGATGATAACGGCTCTTTCGGCTTTAACGGATATTATACGAGCGCTGGCAACAACAATGCGCCGAACTACAACGCGTTTGCCGACTACCTGCTCGGTGATTTGTCTGCATCGAACTACGCCGTTCTGCCCGTGGCAGGTACTCCCGTCAATGACCGGTTCGGGTTCTTTATTACCGACGATTATAAGGTAACTTCCAAGTTGACGATGAACCTGGGACTTCGTTATGACCTCGACACGCTCTATCAGAATTCACCAGGGACCATGTCCAACTTCTATCCCAACCTGGATGAATTGGTGACTCTCAAAGGCACGGGCAGGCCGGACCTGTTCCCTGGCGTACCGATTGTTTCAGGGTCGAGCGTTGGCCTGAACGCCGGAAACTATATTGGCGCCGATCACAAGATGGTTTCACCGCGCATCGGCCTTGCCTATCGTCCCTTCGCGAACAGCAAGCTGATCCTGCGGGGAGGGTATGGCCTCTACTATACGTCCATCCCCTGGGTATGGGGTTCTTTCCAACTGGTGCGCAATGCACCCTACGCGGCCGAGTTATACTACAACCCACAGGCAGGTTTAACGCCGACGCTCACCTTTGCCGATCCGTTCCCGACCGGGGAGGGACTGAACAACACCGCCGTCGATCCCAATGCGAATGCTCTCCCAACGCATTACAGTTATCCCTCAACTCATCAATGGAACCTTACGGTCGAATCCCAGGTTTCGCCGAACACCTCCTTCCGCATCAGCTACTTGGGAAGCGAGTCGGAACACCAGACGCAACAGTTCAACTTGAACGACCCGGTTCCACAAGCTGTTCCGGAGGGGGAATCGTATCAAAACTTGCGACCTTACCAGCCTTTTGGCCCCATTACCCTGTGGGCGAATGACTTGAGCTCAAACACTCAGCAACTTCAGCTCTCGGCGCGACGCCACTTTGCGTCCGGGCTTCAGTTCGAGGGTGAGTTTAGCTGGACCAAGATGCTGGATGACGGCTCATATCCCGAGGGACCTTGGCCGACCGACAACCGCAATATCCGACTAGATCGCGCCGATGACCCCTACGTGCGTCCCCTGAATTTTGTGGGGAACTACACGTATGAATTGCCGTTTGGGAAGGGTAAGCAGTTCCTTAGTTCCGCCAGTCGCGCCGCCGATTTGCTTCTGGGCGGATGGCAGACCAGCGGGATTATCACGATCTCGAGCGGTCTTCCTTTCTCGCTCAATTTCGATAGTTCCCTCCCGGGTTGGCCCAGCAACTATGCCGACAAGATTGGCAATCCTCATGTAACCAATCCGTCGCTCTCGGAGTGGTTCAATCCCGCAGCATACACCGCGCCGGCGCCTTATACGTTCGGCAACGCCGCTCCCAACTCCCTCTTTGGCCCACATTATTTCCAGTGGGACATGGGGGCCTTCAAGACATTCCCGCTCACCGAGAGAGTCAAGCTGACGTTCCGGTCGGATCTGATGAACGTTCTGAATCATCCGAACTTCACCACTCCGAACAACGACATCAGCCAACCGAGCGCGGGACAGGTTACGTGGACAGCAAATAATCCACGCGTGGTTCAGTTCTCGCTGCGACTTGCCTTTTGATACAACCCGATAACCCCTGCTCCCGGCCATCCAAATCATTGGATGGCCGGGAGCCGGAACTCTCCGCGGCAAGGAGGTGGCCTGGTTACAGGCATAGCGTCCTTTGCGTCTTTTACGGGAGGTTCCGCATGCGCAAGGCGCCGCGGGGAACTTCCGGCCTCGCAAGCAAAACGATGTCCTAAGTATGTTGTACTCTAGGTGTGTGGTTGAGCTGGAACTGACTCTTCTGTCCAACCGCTCCTGGGTATGAGGATCTAGAACGAATATTCTAAAGGCAGTGAAATTAGTGCGGCACAATCTGACGGCTCTTGTTATCCCGCCAATCCCTGCGAAACCCAGGCAGGGAGGAAATGGGTCGAAGCAATGAAAGTGACCCGCCGAACCTTTTTATCAACCGGAGTGGGAGCGGCAGTGGCCGCAATCCCCTCTTATCGATTTGGAAGTGCAGCCGCCCTTTCTACGACCAGAGTCAGCCTTGTGATTCCCGATCGCCCGCACTCAGCAGACGTCGCGACGATATTTGAAGAATTGGGTCTCACCGTTGACTTGGTGCCGGAGTCAGCAATGGGTAAGCTCCCGCCTGCCCATTCTTCCTTGCTTTGGATAATCTCCCCTACCTATCCTGACCCGACGGAATTCTCTGCCGCCGATCTGAGCGTTTTTCAAAAGTTTCTTGAGGCTGGCAAGGGCGTATTTGTCGAATTTGCCTCCAACTTTCCCGGTGCTCCCGCAGCGGCCCCTATTCACCGGGCAGACGTTGCACGCCTGTTTGTGGCCGAGGCCGCTTCGTTTTCTGACGCGCTTCCCGAGGGAACAATCCTGGATCCGCACGATGCCGTGTGCCTGCCCTATGAAGAGACGTCCGCGGCGCGCGCCATTGTTAAGATTGCCAAGATTGCGGGCGTGGAAAAGATTGACGCCACAATTCCCCCCAAGAACTTGATACCGGGCGTGCTCCTTGGTGAACGCGGCCAGGGACGCTTCGCGGTTGCGGCCACCAGCATCTCCGAGTTCACTCGGCGGCAATACGCCCCACAGGTGCATTGGAGGCTCCTCCTGCGCGATTTGGCTTTGACGCTACTTTCCGATGGCGATCGCGCGCGCGTGTTGGAAAATTACATCCCCTTGCAGGTTCATACCGAGCCCCGGCGATGGGTTCCCCCGAATGAGCCGGTTCGACTCGTGGCGAAAACCTCTGCTGGGGTCACGCTCAGCCTGGCTGCGCAAGCCAACTCCGCGTGGAAGGAAGCGGCACCGGGGACCTATGAAACGCAACTTGGTGCGCTGGCTCCGGGCCAAAGGCGGTTTAATCTACGCGCCACTCGCGGGGAGGCGGGACGCTCATCCGCCGTTGATCTGCGCGTGGATGACCGCAAGACCGCTTACCGCCGCGCACTGAACAACAACATGCGGTGGTTCGAAGAATCAGGTGTTCTGCTTCGACCGGATGGAAGCCTGGGTGTGGCTGAATGGATTTCCGGTCCTGACATCGAGGGCAACCGTATCCCGTTTGGCAAACGTCAGGGATACTCTCCCGAGCGGGCCGACTGCGTTTTTGAATCCGCGCTGGCCTTCTGGCTTTATGGAAAAGTTGGTGCGAGCGACCGGCATTTGGCCATCGGCCGGAACATGCTAACAAATGTCATGGATTTCCAGCGTTTGAGCGCCAATGACGAATACTACGGGCTCTGGTACACACGCGGCCGCGAAGGCCCAATTTTCCAGGACGACGAAGCCTGGGCCGTCGTGGGATCACTCGCGGGCTATCGATATACGCTGCAGCCGATGTTTCTGCACCGCGGGCGTCTAGCGGCGGACACGGCCGCAAAAGTATTCGCCAATGGCGCGCCTCGCGATGCCGAAACCGCCGATCCTACGCACCTCCGGCCGAGTGACCGGGGCCAGATCATCGCCGCGTGGCTTTATGCCTACGGCATCACCGGAGAGCAATCCTTTCTGAATCAGGCGCTGCCCGCCTTGCGCGATCTGATCAAAGCCTTTCCCGATTTTGCCGCGCGCGTGCCCGCGCACACCACCGAATCCACACGATTCTTATTGCCGCTGGCGCTCGCCGCCGCTTACAGCACGGATGTGGCGTTCTCAACCGCCTTGCGCGAACAGACGGAGTACCTTGTCTCGCGCATGGTTCCGTGTGGGGCAATTCAAGAACAAGGCGCCTACACGGGAAGCAAGGTGCAAGGTGGCGACCTGAGCCTCATTCACGACAGCTCCGAGCCCATCAGCGATCAGCTTTACACCACCAGCTTTGCTGCCATGAATTTCTGGATTGCTTATAAAGCCACCGGCGATACGTTTTACCTCGATAACTTTTACCGGGTCATGGATTTTCTGGTTCGCATCCAAATTGAAAGTTCGGACCACACGATCAATGGTGGCTGGATGCGCGGATTTGATTACGCACTCTGGGAGTACTACGGGTCCAACGCTGACCAATCTTGGACCGCATACTGCCTTGAGACCGGTTGGTGCAACGCCATCATTGATATTGCCATTGAGCTTTACCTGCTCGACGATAGCTTTTTTGAGGTACGGCCACCGATTCCGACGGGGATGGCCCGATGAGTAGTGGATGGATTGTGGAAGAGCTGGTTCGTTCCCTTTACCCGTTACCCAGGGGGGTAGCATGGAGACCTTGGTGAAATTACCTGTTGAGCTCCGCGGAAGCCTAATCGTATCGTGCCAGGCTGCGGACACAAGCCCGTTCCGGGAACCTGCCTCGATGGCGCGGTTTGCCCAAGCGGCCGTGGAAGGCGGGGCGAGGGGCATTCGCGCCGATGGCCCGGAGGACATTCGGGCAATTCGAAAAGCCGTGGGCGTTCCCATCGTGGGAATTTACAAGGTCAGGCAGGACGACGGGAAGATCCTCATCACGCCCTCACTCGAAGGCGCCAGGGCCTTGGTGGAAGCGGGGGCGGATTCAGTCGCGCTGGATTGCACGGCACGTGGCCAAAGGTACGGAGCGCTTGACCGGCTTCGGCAAATAAGAAAATGCCTTGGCGTCCCCGTCCTTGCCGATATTGCTACAGTGGATGAAGCTGTGCAGGCGACCGCAGCGGGCGCTGACGCCGTACTCTCCACGCTTCGCGGTTATACTTCAGAAACCAGCCATGTGTTGGGTTTTGAGCCTTCTTTCATTGCTGAACTTGTGGGTGCAGTAAACGTTCCGGTCATTGCCGAGGGGCACATCCGGACGCCCGAACAAATCCGCGCCGCGCTGGATGCCGGGGCTTTCGCCATCATCATTGGGTCCGCGATCACACGGCCTGAAATGATCACCCAGATGTTCGTATCCGCACTGGAGGATTGGCATTGCCTCAATGATGCAAAGCGTACTTTCATTGGCATCGACCTGGGCGGCACCAACACCAAGTTCGGTCTGGTCAGCAGCCAGGGGGAATTGCTTTACCAATCCGTGATGTCGACTCCCTGGAAGGAAGGGCGCACGGCGCTTCTCGAGCATTTGGGGCAGTGCGTTTCCACTTGCCGGGCTGAAGCAGAGGACCGCGGCCTTGAGCTGGATGCAATCGGATTGGCGACGGCGGGCTGGGTGGATTCAACTTCCGGTGAAGTTGTCTACGCCACCGAGAATCTACCTGGCTGGACCGGGGCGAATCCGGGTGCCTACTTGCGGGACGCATTTGGCCTGCCCGTTGCAGTGGAGAATGACGCGAATGCGCTGGCGGTTGCTGAGAAACGCTTCGGAGCCGCGAAAAACGCCACGGATTTTGTCTGCATTACCTTGGGAACGGGGGTGGGAGGCGGTTGTTACATTGGCGGCAGGCTCAATCGGGGCCGCCATTTCTTTGCCAACGCTCTCGGTCATATTCCGGTTGTGCCAGAAGGGGCGCCCTGCACTTGCGGCAAGTCAGGATGCTTGGAATCGTATGCCAACGCCTCCGCCCTCATGCGCTACGCCGCTAAAGGGAATTTCACATCTTGTGAGGAGATCATTGCGGCCGCGCACTCCGGAGACCAGACGGCCCAGTCTGCCATTCAGATGCTTGCCAGGCATTTGGCGATCGGCTGCGCCTCCATCGTGAACCTCCTTGATCCGGAAATGGTGATTCTTGCGGGTGGGCTCGTGCAGGATAATTCTCTCCTGCTGAAAGCCTTCGGGGAAGAGTTGGCAAGGCGGGTTACGGTGTGGCCGGAGCGTCACTTGCAAGTGCAAGCCTCGGCCTTTGGGTACTCGGCGGGAGTCTTGGGCGCGGCTGCCGTGGCATCGCTTGCAGTGGCCGAAGGCTGCTCTGCCCACGGGGGCTCATCACCATCCGGGAAAGTGGCAGTTCCGGCATCTCAGCGGTCCATCGCAAAAACTTCCTACTAACGAGTCTGACTCCGTCTATGATGGCGATGACGTGCCTGCTTTCGAGCACGGTCTTGATTTACTCTAGTCTGTGGGTGCACCATCTCAACCTGAATGTCGATATTCGTTCGTTTTCGAGCAAAGCACTCGGTGGTGCGTAGGTCGAGACAAGGGTGCATATGAGAGGTCAATGATGCTTTCACGACGCAGATTCTTAAAAGCACAGGCCGCAGGCGTTGTGCTGCCGTTGGCGTTGGGTGGATCCTCGTCGAATGGGGAAATGTTGGGGGACAGCCTGGCCCCACTGCCCCGTGGGCCTGACCTTCCGCCCGGCCAGCCGCGGATCATCGATTGCCACCATCATTACACAGCCGACCCTGCCTATCTGGAAAAGTTGGTCGCCAAACTCGAAGGTTTGGATGGAATGGCCTTTATCCTCACGGAACCTCCTGATCTTCCGGGTGCCAAAAAGCTCATCGACCAGCACCCAAACCGCTTCGTGGGATTTGGCGAGCTAAGCCTTGACGATCCACACGCGGTGGACCTCGTCGATAAATTCCACGACGCGGGTTTCCGTGGACTGGGCGAATTGGAATACCCGCGGAAGAATTTTGACGACCCCAGCTACTGGCCCATTTACGAAAGAGCAGAGAAGTACGGCATGGTGATTCTCTTCCACACGGGCATCGTGAACCGCCAGCATCCGGAGATTCCTTCCGACGTCAGTAGTGATCGAATGCGTGTAACACGCCTTGACCTCATCGCCCGCAAATTTCCAAAGATCACGGTGATTGGCGCGCACCTTGGCAATCCCGACTATGCCTGGGCGGCGGAAATCGCCCGCTGGAATCCCAACGTCTTATTTGACGTTTCCGGTTCGAGCCTCATCAAGAAGCAGGACGATTACGCGTTCTTCAAATCGGTCTTCTGGTGGAGCGGCGTGGCCAGTCCCCACAGCCCTGCTTCAGGCGCCAGCGCCTTTGAAAAGCTGGTGTTCGCGTCCGACTGCTTTGGCGGCGATCTTGCCGAGTTTGATTTGTCGCTCCAGCGTTATCAAAAGATGCTTGCCGCCTGCAATGTCCCCGCTGCGCCACAGGTGAATATATTCAGCGGCACGGCGTGGAGAATATTGAACAAGACAAGCTAAGCGAGCCTTCGTCCCTTCGCGGGGACGTACATTCGACCGATGCGGAATAAACCTCAGCGCATGGGCTTCAAGCAGGGAGAATTTCTTATGGCCGAAGAACTGCAATTCAGCCGCAGAAGTTTCATCAAAGGCGGGGTGGCGGGCGCAGCGGGATTCGCGGCTGCGAGTGGCGTGGCGTTCATTACACGGCCGGAAAGGGTCTTTGGTGCAAACGACCGTGTTCGAGTCGCGATTTGCGGGTTGCATGGGCGGGGCATGGACCACGTCAGCAATTTTGCCCAACTCAAGAATGTTGAGATTGCCGCCGTGTGCGACGTCGATGAGAACGTTTTGCGACAGCGTGTGGGCGAGATGGAGCACCAGGGTATTCCCAAGCCTGCGGCGTTTGGGGACGTTCGCAAGCTTTTGGAAGACAAGTCGATTGATGCCATTTCGATTGCGACACCGAACCACTGGCATACCTTGATGGGAATTTGGGCATGTCAGGCAGGCAAGGACGTTTACGTCGAGAAGCCCTGCTCTCACAATCTCTGGGAAGGCAAACAGTTTGTGGCCGCGGCGAAGAGATATGGCCGGGTGGTTCAGCATGGGACGCAAATCCGCTCTGCCGTCTCGGTGCGTGAGGGCATCAAAAAGCTCCACGAAGGATCGATTGGTGACATTTACATGGCTCGCGGGCTCTGCTTCAAATGGCGCAACACCATCGGCCATACGGCGGTGGAGCCGGCTCCAGCAGGAGTGAACTACGACCTCTGGACGGGCCCGGCTCCTTTGCACGAATATACCCGCAATCGTTTTCATTACAACTGGCATTGGTTCTGGGCCTACGGGAACGGCGATTTGGGCAACCAGGGTACGCACCAGTTGGATGTCGCTCGGTGGGGACTGGGAGTGGGATTCCCCAACAAGGTTAGTGCCATGGGTGGCCACTTCATGTTCGAAGATGATCAGGAAACCCCCAATGACCTGAATTGCACCTTTCAGTTTGACCTGCCGGGCGGCAGGCGGAAGATGATAACTTTCGAGACCCGGCATTGGATCACCAACCACGAAGCAGAGATCGGCAGGCCGGAATTGGGAACGCCGGAATCCAAGCCCCAACCCGGAGCCCCCGCGCTCGGCCCCCTGGCAGGCCACCACAATACCATCGGCAATATCTTTTACGGCTCCCAGGGGTACCTTGCCACGGGAGATGAGGATGCCCATACGTACAGAGTGTGGCTTGGGCCCGATCAAGATCCCCAACCTGCGGTTCATGGCGGCACAGAACTCGCCCACTTTGCGAACTTCATCGACTGTGTGGTGAGCCGCGATGAGAAAAGCCTGAACGCGCCCATTGAGGAAGCTCACAGCTCCATGGGGCTGATGCACCTTGCCAACGCTTCTTATCGCCTGGGCCGAACTTTGAATTTTGATCCCGCCACCCAGCAAGTCATCGGGGATACTGAAGCTGAAGCGCTGCTTCGCGATGGCGGACGCGGTTACCGCGCTCCCTACGTTGTACCGGAGGTGGCTTAGTTATGAGATTCCGCCCACTGCTTGTGTTTGCCATCCTGATCAGTGCCGCCACACTAAAGGCCCAGGCGGACCCGGAAATCGTTCAGCCCATCCTCTCGAAGCAGCTTCAGTCGCCGGCGGTGGTGACCTACCAGCTTCAGAAATTCCTCCAGACAAAAGTTCAGCCACTCGTTCTTCCCTCCACCGCTGACCAGTGGACCGCTGAGTCGCAGCGAATCCGCCAGCGCCTTTTGGACAACGTTGTTTATCACGGCTGGCCGAAGGAATGGGTCAACTCCGCGCCGCACTTTGAGGACTTGGGCGCGCTCCCCTCCGGCAAGGGATACAAGTTGCACAGGCTACGCTATGAAATCGTGCCCGGATTCTATAGCACAGCACTTTTGTACGAACCGAAGAACATGCAAGGAAGAGTGCCCGCTGTATTGGACCTGATGGGGCACTTTCTTGAAACCGGAAACAAAGAGGAATTTGAGCAGAAGTTGTGCATCAATCAGGCGCTGAAGGGAATGATTGCGCTCAACCCCGAATGGATCAACATGGGCGAGCTCAATACCAAGTTGAACAACCACTGGTATGCCGCGCAGCTTGACCTTGTGGGTACAAGCGGATTGGGCCTGTTCTACCTTGCAATGCGACGCGGGCTTGATTATCTTGCCGCCAACCCCAACGTTGACCCTGACAGGATCGGCGTCACCGGATTATCCGGCGGTGGGTGGGAAACCATCACGATCAGCACCCTCGATCCGCGAGTGAAGGTGTCGGTTCCCGTTGCCGGCTACGTCAATCTGGCGGGAAGGCTTGAGCGGCTGCCGGAAGAGCCCGGCGACCTGGAACAGAACGCCACGGATTTTCTGGTCGGGCAGGACTACTCCACCCTGACGGCTACCCGCGCCCCTCGTCCCACCCTGCTGATCTATAACGCCGAGGATGGCTGCTGCTTCCGCGCTCCACTGGTCCGACCTTACGTCTTTGATCCGGTTCAACCGTTTTATAAGTTATACGGCAAGAGTGATGCGTTTCAGTTTTACCAAAGCACGCTGATCTCCGCCCACAATTACGCCCTTGAAGATCAGAACCAGGCCCTCGCATTCTTCATCAAACATTTTCATCTGACCTCTGACAGCGCAGAAGTCCCCGTGGGTCAGTACCTGAAGACCTTTGACGAACTCAAAGGTGGAATTCCGCCGGACAACCTTACCATCCTTGCCCTGGCCCGGAAGTTTGCTTCGCAACTGACGCGGCCACCGGTCCCCACCAGCCCGCCGGAGTTAACCGCATGGCCGGATTCACAACGAGCAATGTTGCGTGACGTCGTTCGCTATCATCCTGTCACGGTGGCGCACCTGATGCGGGTGGCAAACACGAATCACAACCAGGTTGAGTCCATCTCCTATCGTTTTGAATTGAGCAACGGGTTGAGCGCCACGGGAGTCTGGTTGCGCGACGTGCAGACCGCCGACAGAGCCCCACTGACTATCGTGATCAACGATAAGGGTAAGAAGGGGGCGGCAACCGAAGTGTGGAATCGCACGCCGGAAGTTGCCAATCGAGTCGAACGGGGAGAGCAGGTGCTGGCCGTGGACCTAATGGGAATGGGCGACGCAGCCCCTGTTCAGACGATGGATATGTTTGTGGAGATGCTTGCTGCCACGGGTGAACGCCCGCTCGGCATGGAAGCCGCGCAATTGATTGGCATTACGCGTTGGGCGCAGGCGGAGTTTGCTCCCCCGCAGATTCGCCTGGAAGGGACGGGCATCCGCAGCCAGATGATATCGCTCACCGCATCCGTTCTTGAACCCGGGATCTTTTCGCAGGTGGAACTGCATGGGGGCATGCACAGCCTGAGCTACCTGATGCAAGAACCGGTTGAATACGAAGACGCCCCCGACCTCTTCTGCCGCGACCTTTATAAGGAGTTTGACATTGACCGCCTGGCCCTGCTCGCTAAGCCGGCTGAAGTCATCCAGCAGGAATTTGTGGAAGTTTCCGTTGCGGAGAAATAACCTGGTGCAGGGTCTTGTGAGTCTTAAACACTCGAAGAATCCACGGAGAGGTAAGCACGGTTCCTGACCTATGGCTTCCAAGCGAATTCGCTGGTGGATTGTCTGGGCGCTCTTCGGCTCCACGGTAATCAACTACATCAGTCGCCAGACCTTCTCCGTTCTGGCGCCGGTGATCACTCAGGAATTGCACCTCAGCCATACGGACCTTTCCCGCATCTTCTCCGCATTTCAGATCTCGTACGCGGGCATGTGGCTGATTGGCGGAGTCCTGCTCGACGTCGTGGGCACTCGCCTGGGGCTTGCGCTGGCGGTCATCTGGTGGTCCGTCATCAGCATGCTCACGGGCTTTGCCCACTCTGTGGCTTCCTTTGGGGCATTCCGATTTCTCCTGGGAATTGGCGAGGGTTGCAACTGGCCCGGTGCCAGCAAGACCGTGGCGGAATGGTTCCCCGCCCGGGAGCGCGGCGTCGCTGTCGCGATCTTCGATAGCGGATCGAGCGTGGGCGGGGCTATTGCCTCTCTCACCGTGCCCTGGGTCGCAATTCTCCTGGGGTGGCGGTACGCATTTGTGCTTTCGGGCCTCCTCGGTTTTCTCTGGCTCATTCTGTGGCTCGCCATTTATCACCCCATTGGTCAGCATCCCCGTTTGACGGAGGAGGAGCGCGCTCTGATCATGGCTGGCCGCGATACCCCCGCGGTTTCCGCGCAAAGAGGTCTGGCGCGCTGGCTGGCGCTTTTGAAACAGCCTAACGTTTGGGGAATTGTTCTCGGACGTTCCCTTACCGATCCCATCTGGTGGTTCTACGTGTTTTGGCTGCCGCAATACCTCAGCGACGCGCGGGGATTCAGCCTCAAGCAGATTGCGGCCTTCGCGTGGCTTCCCTTTGTTGCAGCGGATATTGGAAATTTTACGGGCGGTTTCGCCTCAGGCGTTTTGATCAAGCGCGGCATGGGGGTGGTGAGCGCGCGGAAGTGGGTCTGCGTCATCAGTTCCTTGCCGATACTAGCGGGAATCCCCGCCGCCCGGATTCACAACCCTTATGCGGCAATCTTTCTGATCAGCTTTGCCGTGTGGGGGTATGCGAGCTGGGCAACCATGGGACTTACATTTCCCTCGGACCTGTTCCCTCATGACGTTGTGGGTTCCGTCACCGGTTTGAGTGGACTTGGCGCCGGTCTGGCGGGAGTTCTTTTTACCCTGCTGGTGGGTTGGCTCGTGGATAAGTTCTCCTACTATCCCGCGTTTTTTCTGGCGGCAACGGTCCCCATGCTGGCAACGGTCAGCGTGCTTCTGTTGATTCGGCCGCTAAAAACGGAGAGCAATCATTCATCAGCCTTCAGTAATCAGTAAAGGCGGCACTGTGCGGCGCGACTTGAATTTGTATCGACGACGGTTTTGGAACTGAACGGGAAGGGAATGCGCATATGGCAACAGAGGTAAGTCTTGATGTAACGATTGTGGGTGGCGGAATGATCACCTTCGATCTGCTCTTGCCCTCGTTGTACCACCTGGAGCGCACCGGCCTGGTACGCAGGATTAATATCTGCGCGTTGAATAGCGCTCCCCTCAAGGCGTTGGCGGAGAATCCAGAGTTCCGCGATGCTTTCCCCGGGCAATCGTTCACGCCGTATCCCTCTCTTGACGCGCCCGCTGACGCGCAGTTCCCCGATCTTTACAAGGAAGTCATTGCTGCCATGGCGCCGGGCAACATGGTGGTAGTGGCAATGCCTGACAATCTTCACTACGCGGTGGTGAAGTATGCCCTGGAGCATGACCAGAACGTGCTGTGTGTGAAGCCTCTGGTGCTGAAGCACGAGCAGGCGGTGGAGATTGAAAAACTGGCCCTGGAAAAAGGGCGCTTCGTGGGTGTGGAGTACCACAAGCGCTTCGATCGGAGATCACTGGTGGCTCGCCGTAACTATTCTCTTGGCCAGTTCGGTTCATTTGTGATGGGTGAGGCCAAGCTGATTGAGCCTTACTCCTACCGCCATTCGAATTTTCAGAACTGGTTCACCTCCGACCGCACCGACCCCTTTACCTACATTGGTTGCCATTACGTTGACCTGGTCTACTTCATTACGGGCCTCAAGCCGGTGGAAGTTTCACTCAAGGGCGTAAAAGGGAAATTCCCCAATGGCAATGAGGCCTATCTCTGGTCGCATGGCCGCGTCACTTGGGAAAACGGCGCGCTGCTCTCCGTCATCAACGGGCTGGGTTATCCCGATGCCGCCGCCGGAAGCAACGATCAGGGAATGATTCTGTACTGCGAGGGGAACGATCAGACGGGATTGATCTACCACGATGACCATCAGCGTGGCGTGGCCTATTCCTACCTGGAAAACATTGGTCCGGGTGGATCGAAGTATAACTACGTCAGCCCGGACTTCTACCGCCTGGTTCCCTGGGAGGGCCCGGGTTATAAACCGATTGGCTACGGGTTCGAATCTGTAGCAGGAATTACCAGTGCCATCCATCGGATGGAAAATGAGGCGGCAGGGCTGGGCCCGGTACCCGCCCTCGTCAAGCGCCGGGAGGTCATCCACGAGGTTGACGCACAAGGCCTGATCGCGACCCCCGCCAACAGCTCAATCAATGAACTGGTGGTGGAGGCAGCAAGAGCTTCGATTTTGGCGGACGCGAAGCCTATGAGAATCAAATACAGTGCCTAGTGGTTAGTGCCTCGTGGCTGGAGTAGAGCCACCTTGAGGGCGGCCTTACTAGCCACTACCCACTAGCCCCAAATCACTGCCCGTTGGAGACCTAAAATGGCAATCTACGACCTAACTCCCCTTGACGTTCCGAAGGTTGAAACCAAATACCGCAGCATCAAGACGGCGATCCCGGTGCCGGAATCCCTGCCGATCTTTGCCGCGTTGCAGGAGTCGGAGCCCCGTTCGATGATGGGCCAGCCTCCCATTGTTTGGGACAAGGCAGAAGACTTTACCGTCAGTGACCGCTGGGGCAACCGCTGGATTGACTGGTCCAGCGGCGTGCTGATTACCAATGCCGGGCATGGGCGCAAGGAGATCCGTGACGCCTTGCGCGAGGTGATTGACCGCGGGCTGCTGGCGTCATACGTGTTCGTACACGAAAAGCGGGCGCGCCTGGCGGAGATGCTTCGCGCCCTCTCACCAGACCCGCAGCAATATCGTGTTTTCCTAATGAGTACCGGCAGCGAAGCTACGGAGAACTGCATCAAGTTGTCGAAGACTTATGCGCTCGCCAAACACGGCGCGCACAAGAAGTATTTCGTGACCTTCAACTACGCCTTTCACGGTCGCACCATGGGCGCTCAACTTGCCGGTGGTTCGGAAAAGGCAAAAGCGTGGATGGTGGATCGCGATCGCACCTTTCTGCAGGTACCGTTTCCGGATGGTTACAAGAACGAAAACATCTCGTTCGATCTGTTCCTGACCACTCTCGGGGAAAAGGGCGTGAAGCCGCAGGAGATTGCCGGGGTGATGACGGAAACCTATCAGGGCGGCGGGCCGGATTTCCTGCCGGTTGAGTATGCGCAGCGGTTGCAGATGCTCTGCCGCGAGCATGACATCGTGATGTGTTATGACGAGGTGCAGGCGGGCTTTGGCCGCACCGGCAAGATGTTTGGCTTTGAGCATTACGGCGTGCGCCCTGACCTGATCGCCTGCGGCAAGGGCATCTCTTCCTCGTTGCCCATCTCTGCCGTCATTGGACGCGAAGACATTATGGATCTCTACGCGCCCGGCTCCATGACCTCAACCCATTCGGGATCACCCCTGCCGGTGGCCGCGGCGGTGGCGAACCTGGAGCTGATCCAAAAAGAAAACCTGGCGGAACGCGCCGCGCGTATGGGAGAAATCCTGATTCCTGAGTTGCGGCGAATCCAGCAGAGGTACCCCGAGAGGCTGGGATGCCTTCAGGGCAAAGGCTTGGTGGCGGGAATCCAGGTGGTGAAGCCAGGCAGCAAGACTCCCGATCCCGATACGGCATTGCGCATCAATATTGCCTGTTTCCAAAAAGGAGTGCTGATGTTCGCGCCCGTCGCCGCCGGTGGCGAATGCCTCAAGATCGCTCCGCCCCTGACCATCGCGGAAGACGCGCTCCGTGAATCCTTACAGGTGTTCGAAGCCGCCGTGGACGAGGTGTTGGGCGCGGCGTAACCAAAGATTTCGCCAGGATACCCCTCAGGTTGCCGTTCAAGCCCGGGCGGATCAATCCAGTTTCCCATAGGGAAAAATCAAGCCGTACTTCAGTTTTTAATTCTTCAGTATTCATTCCATAGTGAACGTGAGGTCCAAAATCATGAAAACATCAGCCCTTGAGCCCCTTCGATATCTGAGCCGCGAGGATTTGGACGCAATCCACAAATCAGCGCTGCGGATTCTGGAGCGCACCGGAATGTGCATTGACCACACCAAAGCTCTGGAATACCTGCGCGACGCGGGTTGTCAGGTGGACATGGATCGCCGCATCGCCAAATTCCCCGCCGACGTGGTGGAAGGCGCCGTGGCACGCATGCGGCACAACTTCGCAGATGCCAACCGCTGGCCCAAGCGGATGTCCGTGCGGTATTCGCAGGTGAAGTTTGAGGCGCAGCCGTTCCGCGTTTATGACGATTTTGCCGTCAGCGCTGGCGGCTTCTGCGTTTTCATCTGGGATGGTGAAAGCCCCCGGCGCCCCGCCACCTTGCAGGATGTTCGCCAGGCGCTGAAGCTGGCGGACAAGCTCGACCAGATTGCCTACACGGGCCTGCCCATCTCCGCCCAGGATGTTCCGGTGGAAATCCGGCCCGTGGTGATGGCGGCGGAATTGGTGAAAGCTACGCGCAAATATGGCGGCATAGAAACATTCCAGCGCAAGGATGTGGGTTACGTTGCCCGCATCGGTGAGATTGTTGCCGGAGGCCGCGAGGCACATCGGCACAACCCGATCCTGGTGGGATATGCGGAGGCGCGAACGCCACTCTGTTTTGACGCGGTGATGGCAGACGTGATGCTGGCCCATCTGGAACTCGGCCTTCCCCAAAGCCTTGACACCATGCCCAACGGCGGCGCCACTGCTCCCATGACCGCGGCAGGCGTTCTGGCAGTGGGCGTGGCCGAGACGCTGGGGGGCTTGGTGCTGGGATACGCCGTGGACCCGAACGCCACCATGACTGTCGATCTGACGCCGGGCTTCTGCGATATGCGCTCAATGCACTTTGGCTATGCGGGGGCGGAGCGCATGCCGCTGCTCTCCGCCCGCGTGCAGCTTGTCTCCGAGTATTACGGCTGCCCCTCCGGCGTTCATGGCGGCAAAACGGATGCCTGCGTGCCGGGAATCCAGGCCGGTGTGGAAAAAGCCATGACGATGTACGTGGCCGTCATGTCGGGAGCGATCGGCTTTGGCACCGTGGGGCAACTTGAGAACTGCGTCACCTATTCGCCCCAGCAGCTGGTGATTGACAATGAGATCGCCCGCTTCATTCGCAAGGCCATCCGGGGCATTGAGGTGAATGAGGATACGCTGGCGCTTGACGTGGTGGAGGCGGTTGGATTCAACGGCCACACTTACGATCACCCGCACACGGTCTCGCACTTTCGCGACGTGGAGTTGCTCTCGCCGTTCTTTGACGCCAAGTCGTGGGGAGTGGGTGACAGCCTGGATTGCGAGCGGTTTGAAAAGCGTGCCGCCGCAAAAGTTCGTGAATTGACCGCGATGGAAAGCGAACCCATTCTGACACCTGACCAGGTGGCGGAGATTGACGAAGTGGTGAAGGAAGCCACGATGGACCTGGCGGCGTGAGCGCAACAGTGTCGTGCCGCGGCCGTAAAGCAAGGAGCCTATAATGGAAAAACTCAAACTGTTTCCAAAATGGTTAATCTACGCCATCATCGCGCTGCTCTGGTGGGGCATCTTTGGCTTTCTCGGCAAGGTGGGTTCAGACCGCATATCCCCGTCGCAGATGCAGATCTTCTTTACCCTTGGCATGGTCCCTGTTGCCGTGGTGTGCGCGTTTCGAATCAAATTCCGGATTGCCACGGATAAGCTGGGCGTCGGCTATTCCGTCCTGATGGGCATTCTTGCCGCGCTCGGGTCGCTCGCCTTTTTCGCGGCGATGAAGTCCGGCAAAGCTTCCCTGATTGCCCCCGCCACCTCGCTCTACCCGGCGTTGACGGTCATCCTTGCCGTCGTCATTCTCAAGGAAAAACTGAACAAGGTGCAGCTCTTTGGACTGTTTCTAGCGCTCGTGGCGATCGTCATTCTCTCGATGTGAGGATTCACCATGGCTTACTGGTTGATGCTTTCACTCGTCGCGATGGTGCTGTGGGGGATCGTCGGCTTGCTCCAGAAGGTCACCACCAACCGCATCTCCGCTGACGCGGTGCTGATCTGGGACCGCATCGGTTACGTTGTAATCCTCCCGCTGCTGGTGATCCATACGCACCTCACGAATCTCGGGCCCAAAGACATGATCATTGGCACGCTGGATGGAATCACCAACAGCCTGGGGGCGCTGTTCCTCTACATGTCGCTGGAGAGCGGCGCCAAGGCTTCCATCGCCGTGCCCCTGACCGCGCTTTACCCTCTGCTCACGGTTCTTCTTGCCGTGGCTTTGTTGGGCGAAAGGGTGAGCCCGTTGCACTGGGTTGGGATTATCCTTGCGGTCGTTGCCGCTGTTTTGATGTCGCTTGAAACCCCGGCGAAGGCCGAAGCCGCCGTGGAACTGCCGAAGGCGGCGTAGGGCGTTTTTGAATTAAGTGTTTACAGCGTGACGAAGCCTGAAGCTGGGATGTGACATGGCCGTCCAGGCCATGCCCGGGACGACCCCCTCACCCGTCCCGCCCCGGCTGATGAAAACGCCGGATGCGGTCCACCCTCTCCCCCAAGGGGGCGAGGGTAGTGAAATCAACTCTCCCCTCGCCCCTTTGGGGGAGAGGGGTCGGGGGGAGGGGGTTCTAGAATAAGCAACGGACTCCTGACTCAGGACACTCGAACCACCAAAGGAAAGCGAGCGCAAATTCTATGAGCGGGAACGAACACAGGACATCCGGCGCAGAACGTACGCCCATCAGTGTCGGCTTCATCGGCGCGGGCAGCGTGCTTTGGGCTTACCTGGGGGTGCTGGATAAGCTGGTGGTGCGGGGGCTTTGCATTGCCGGGCCAGTATGCGGGCGGCGGCGCGAGAACTGGCCATCGCTGCTGGCGCACCGGCCCGGCATGAAGCTGGTGGTGGAACCACGTGAAGTCGTGGAATCCGATGCGAAGGTCGTGGTGATCATCACCCCGCCTGACAGCCATTACGATCTCACCCGGCTGGCGCTTGAACACGGCAAGCACGTCCTGGTGGAAAAGCCGCTGGCCTTTCACGCCGCACAGGCGAGGGAACTGGCTGATCTCGCTGCGGCAAAGGGATTGTTCCTGCTGGCCGCTCCCTTCGTCCATCTTGCGCCCACCTTTCGCGCTCTGTGGGGCCACATTCACGCGGGAGCCATTGGCCGGATCCACTCAGCACGTGGACTCTATGGAAACGCCGGGTCGCGCGTCGTCTGGCATCACCAGAGCGGGGAAGGTCCGCTATCGGATAAGGGGATCTACAACCTGAAGAGCCTCACGGCGCTGCTGGGGCCGGTTGCCGAGGTTCTTTCCGCGGAGGGAACGGCAGTGTCCCCCCGAATTGTTGGTGACGCGGTAATCAATCGCCCGGACCCGGACGTTTCCCACGTTATCCTGCGCCATGAATCCGGCGCATTGTCTTCGATCGTCTCCAGCAACGCCATCCAGCGCTACCGGCGGCCGGGGCTGGAACTTTATGGAACCGAGGGCACGGCCAATCTGCTGGGTGACGATTGGGACCCGCGCGGTTTTGAGATCTGGCGCAATGAAGCCGGGCGCTGGGAGGAATATGAACCGATTGAAGCCACCTGGCACTGGGCGGATGGCTTGCGCGAATTGGTGATGTCGCTGGTCGAAGGCCGTGCGCCGCTCGCCGACCTCACGCATGACATTCATCTTCTGGAAGTCATCGAAGCGGCAAAGCAGGCCGCGCACGAACGGGCGGCCGTCAAGGTCGCCTCACGCTTTCATCCCCTCGATTTGAGGCTTGAAAACTCCGGGTCTACGCCCGCGCGCCATCGCGTGCACGACCACACCCGCCCCGAGGATGAGCAGTAGGCGGGTTGTTTTCGTGGGGGCAGGGCGCTTACGCGCCGAGCGGTGCGCAGGGAAAGGTAGCGAAGAGTCATTCGGCTCCGAGACGGATGACTGTGCGGTACTTTCCCCGTGCCCGCAAATGAATCAGATCGCGATTTCGATTACAACGCGTACCGCTGAGTAATTTTTCTCGGAGAAAAATAACTCAGCGCTACGCCGCTGGCCGCCTAACCAAATTAACCCGGGACGGGCGCGTCATTTCCCGATTCTTGGGCGAGCAGAGGTAGGATGGTGCTTGACGAGTTCCGCGCGAAGCAGTTCATATCCGTTAACATCATTTGGAACTGCAATTTTTCTGCGTGGCTCAGCGGTGGTGATGACCAACCACCTCAGCTCCTCTCTCAAAGTTTCAATTTCAGAGAAGGCAATCTCTATATCGGGATGTCCTTGCATCCTTCTGACAATTCTCGTGTCATCGAGGGCAAACACCATCTTACGCTCGACCCGGCGCTGGCCCTCACGAGGAGCCAGAACAATGGCAATGACAGCTGGGCCAACGATCATCAGTACAACCACATCGCCAAGATTCGAGCTGTCACTTATGTGCCCGGAAACACGAAGGGCGAGGAGAACTACCCCGCCCAATAACATGATCAATACTGTGCCCCAGGAAAGCAGCCTAAATTTCGCCTCGCGTTTCAACACGTCCTTTCCAATCTTAAACTCCAGCATTCCCTGTCCTCCGAGCGGGGTGCGAGGGGAAAGATAGCGAAGAGTTATTCGGCCCCGAGCCGAATGACTCTTCGCTACGCCGCTACCAGACCTCCGGGCCACCCGCTCATTCCAACCCTATGCGGGTGCCCAAGTTCGCACCCTGCCGCGCGCATTCAGGCGATTTGCTTGCCTGCCTCGGGGCCGACGGACTGGTCAAAGACTGCCTCCACGGTGATCTTCACGACGTGGTGCAGAGGCGGCAAGCTTATGGGAGCGTCTTTGAGCTGTTTGCTGGTATCTTCAAACAAGGGGCCAGACGTTATGATTTCGGCAATTCCTTTGAGCTGGTAGCCCTTGGCCGTAGCTGCGTCCACCACCGTGACAGCAACTTTGCTGTTCTCGAGAAGATTCTTTCTGGTCTTGAGAGAAAACAAGTCGGCGAAAAGCACGTGATTCTCATCCACCAGTTTGAGAGACCCTTTGGGAGTGCAGTTGGGCTCCCCCTCGCGGGAGGCGGTTGCCACCCATGCCAGCTTGCCCGGCAGAAAGTCCTGAACGTGCTTGGGAATAATTACCATGATCTTGCCTCCAGACTTGGAATTGCCGGACCTTGTTGAAGCAGCCCGGGTTATCGGGATTCGTCTCACTCGCTGAACAGGTGCAACCTGGATCGCCACCCACGCGGTTTCTTGACGCCAGCTCCACCCTAGCAGATATCAGCAAACTATTCAGTAGCAGGTGCTACAAACCTCACAAAGGAAGGGGACAGACACCGCGTTTCCTGATCCTTTGGGATGGTCTGAGCGGTTGTTTCTCATGTTTGGGGCGATAGCGCGTGCTGATTTGCGTGCGCCTGCGTTTTTCGTGGCCGCACCGCCTTGGGGAATGTGCTCCAAACTCCCGCTCTTCTTATT